>CAZPGF010000004.1:0-47764 GCA_964586025.1 uncultured Planctomycetales bacterium | reverse complement strand
CACATGACGATAGGTCGGCATGCCTCGGCGCGGCCTTTACCCCCTGAACGGTTACAACGCCTGGTAAGCGTTCAGAGGGGCCGTACTCGCATCTCGAAGATCATCCGTCCGTCGGACCGAAGAAGGACTTCACGCAAGCTCAGAAGCGGAGAATCCTCGCGGAGAACGAAGCGCGCAACGGCGGCGTGATCCGCGACGACAGGACTGGGGAGGCGCTCGTCCGGCCGCAGAGGCATGAGAAGGGTGGGCGGCCGCCTGACAATGAGGCGCACGTTGACCACGTCGTTCCGAAGTCCAAGGGCGGCGAGAACAGCTTCAGTAACGCCGAAGTGCGTTCCCGTGCTGGGAACCTCGCCAAGGGTGATAAGATGCCCGAACTTCCGCCGGACTCTACTCCTACCACTCCTCCATCTGGAGAGCCGAAGTGAACTGGCCCTTCGTCGATCCCCCGAACGTCGCCGTGCTGACGAGCGCAGACATCGTCGATCGCGGATTGCCGATTGTCTACGTATCACACGATGCCGACGACGGCGCTTGGCAGTTCCACAGCCGGAACGGCGCCCCTGGGCAAGAGCTTGATGCGCGTGTCGTCGGACTCCAGACGATTCTCGAACTGGACTCGTCGATCGGATCTCTAGCGGATCTGCCGCTGGGGTGGTGCGCTACGCGAGCGACGGTTGGAGAGGCGTGGAACCGCCAGCGCTGTTAGATGGGGCTCTCGCTCTCAAGCAGAGTCGGCAGGCAACAGCGACGGCGGGTAGTGGCCGGATGCCTTCGAGTGAATCGCGGCAACAAGGAACTCCAGGATCGACCGCCCCTGCGCTCGCAGGCTCTCGCTGACCGCGAGCATCCGCTCGGCGAAGCGGGAGCCCGCAGCGCTCTGCGAGCCGAACGATCCCTTGCGCCAGAGCACGCCCTTCCGCACCGCACGCTCAGCTGCGTTGTTCGTGGGCTCGACGCCCTCGACCCGGGCGAACGTCCACAGCGCCTCGCCGTACTCCAGCAGGTCCTTCGCGATCTTGCGGGCGGCGGGAACGGGGTTGCTGACGTGAAGACGCAGCAGCCGTTCGAGCCGCTTGCGGACCGGTTTCAACCTGCGCCGAAGGACCCGCCGCGTGATCTCGCCTTCTCGGAAGCGATACCATTCGCGGAACACGGCCTTCACGATCCTCTGCCCCGTGACCCCGAGACCTCGAGCCCTGCCTCCTCGTTCCTCCAGTCCCAGAAAGTTCCGGAGCAGGTGCGCCCAGCAGGGTTGACGTTTCTTCAGATCGTGAATGCGGTACACGGAAAACCTGTCCGTGATGAGGTAGCCCACGAAGGTGAAGAGCAGTTTGCGGAACGCCTCCCGGTTGCGCCGTGGGTCGATGCGGAACACTTTGAGCATCGGCGTGACCGCGCCCCAGAGCCACGCCTTCCTGTTGTTCTCACGCCATCCGGTCTCGTCGCAGTGGACGATCTCGGCGTTCTGGATGGCGTACAGCGCCTCGTCGTAGGCGGGCTTGAGGGCCTCGCTCGTGCGCTGCTCCAGGTTGGCGATCGTACCGAGCGACACCTCCGCCTTCTCGCCGAAGAGCGCCACCGCCAGGTCACCGGCCTAGCGGCGCGACAGGTGGCAGCGTCCGGTGAAGAGGGCGAGGATCGCCTGGAGCCGGGGGCCGACGCAGCCCGTGGGCACGCCGTCGGGCAGGTCGGCCGTCGTGATCGTGCCGCAGCGGCTACACTTGAGCGCGTGCAGGACGTACTCCACGACCTCGGCAACGACGGGAGAAATCTCGATGACCTGATGACGAAACGGTTCCCCGGCCACGTCCTCGGGCCGAAGCGTCGAGCGACACGCCGCGCACCGCTCCGGCATGACCGGGATCGTGCGATCCACCTCTTCGGGAGGTAGTGGCTTGCGGGTCTTGCCCTCTCGACCTGGCTGGCCGCCGGACCTTCGACCCGTGGGCTTCTGCTTGCGGCGTTGCCTCCAGGGCACGTCGGAGGACGGCGGCTTCGAGGAGTTCGACGAATCCTGGTTCAACCGCGCCGTGAGTTCACGCACCTTCTCCTGGAGGATCTCGACGTGTTGCATCAGGCGCTTGTTCTCGCGGGTGAGATTAGCGCGGTTCGCTTCGAGGTGGCACCTGCGACGCTCGGAGGCTTCGAGTTTCCGCTCGGTGGTGCGCAGACGCGCCTCGATCTGCTCGAACCGCTCTTTTAGGGAGAGCCGTTGCTTGGCCATACCCCGTCAGTCGGTTGATAGTTCCGCCAGAATTAGGGCTGAACGGTTACCAACTCCCGTATCCGTTCAGGGGGTCTCTGACCCTGGGAACGAACGGCTTCGCGGATCGGGGGTCTTGTGGGTGCCGTCGCAGAAGGGGATGGTCGCGGAGCGACCGCAGCCGCAGAGGGAGAATCGGTCGCTCTCGCGCAGCACCGTGCCGTCCGCCGCGACGACGCGCACCGGCCCACCGCGCACGCGCAGGGGGCCGTGACCGGGAATCTCGACGACGACCGGCGTCGTCGCCGGGGCGTCCGCGGGCGGCGGGCCTTCCGCCGCCGCCTGCGCGGACTTCTCGACGATCGCCAAGGCGCCGCTCGGGCAGTGGGCCACGGCTTCGCGCACGGCGTCGGGCAAGGCGGCGTCCGGCAGGATCCACGGCCTGCGGCGTGTGTCGAAGACCTGCGGCAGGCGCCGCAGGCACTCGGCCGCGTGGATGCAGACCTCGGCGTCGAAGGTCACGTCGAGATGTCGTCCGGTCCATGTGCGACGGGTCATGGGCGGCCCCGACCGTCACTTCGCGCGAAGCGAACGGAGACGCTCCGCGACGTCACGACCGTGCGTGCTGACGCCGACGGCGCGATCGATGTGACGGAGGACGCCCTGCGGATCGATGACGAACGTCACGCGCTGCGTGAACCTCGCATCGGCCGGAAGGACCTCGTACTTGCGGGCGACGCTGCCGTCCGGATCGCTCAGCAGCGGGAACGTGAGCTTCTGCGCCTCCCGGAACGCGCGTTGCGACACGACGTCGTCGATGCTGATGCCGTAGACGCGCGCGTCGAGCCCCCCCAGGTCCGCGAGGTTGTCGCGCAGGGAGCACATCTCGGCGGTGCAACCCGACGTGCTGGCCTTCGGATAGAACGCGAGCACCACCCAGTGCGTGTCGCGCGAGTCGGCCAGCGCGATGGCGCGGCCCGAATCGTCGTTGAGGCGCCAGGTCGGCGCGGCGTCGCCGACCTGAAGAGGGCGCGGTGCGTCGCCGGCGCCGGCACCCTGGACGCCCAGACCGAGAGCGGCGAGCAGGACCATCGTGACGAGAAGCAAGAGCAGCGTGGGCATCGGAGACTCCTTGGGGAACGTCGAACCTCGGTTGCGGTGCGATCGGATTCAGCGGGCGACGAGCCGCGACGTGAAATCGACGAAGCGCGTCACGAGCCCGTGCAACCGCTCGCGCATCGTCGCGTCCACGAGACCCCCCTCCTCGTCGAAGGCCCTCGCCGCTCCGGGTATCGCGAGTTGATCCGGGAACACGTGGACGCCGAGGTTCGCGAGGATCGCGCGGACGGTCGAGAGTCCGCGCAGTCCGCCGAGCGCCCCGGGCGCCGTCGAGAGCAGCAGCGCCGCGCGACCCCGGAAGGCGACGAGCGGAGACTCGTCCCCCTCCGCTCGCGATGCCCAATCGATCGCGTTCTTGAGCAGCGGGGTGATGGACGAGTTGTACTCCGGGCAGGCCAGCACGAATCCGTCGCAGCCGACGAGGGCGCCCTTGAACGTGCGGGCACCTTCCGGGATCCCGTCGGACGCCTCGAGATCGCCGTCGTAGAGCGGAACCCGCAGCGTCGTGGGATCGACGAGCCGCGACTCGGCGCCGGCCTCCCGAGCGAGCGCGTCCGCGAGGCGCGCGAGGCGCGTGTTGAAGGAGGCGCGTCGCGCGCTTCCGCTCGTGACGACGATGCGAGCCATGGCCCTCCCGCGACAAGCCCGGGCTTCCGCCGGGAGCTCACGCCGAGTCGATCGTACCGCTCCACCCCACGTATGTCCCCAGCGGATTGGCGACGTGGACCAATCGCCCGTCCGGGCTGCCCATCGCCGAGATCTCCCCGTCCTGCGAGATCACGATCGCAACCGTCCCCGGAAGCCGGAGGCACAGCGTCGCGGCCGACTGATGCCGGGTCCCGCGCGCGGCGAGATCCCACGGCGAAGCGCGCTCCACGAGATCCGGCGCCGCGTCGAGCGGGGCGTCCACCGCGCGGCACGCGGGCAGTTGCACGCCGTGGATCTTCGCGCCGAAGCCGCGGCAGTTCAGGCGGGCGTCGAACACCAGGCATCCGTCGACGGAGCCCATCCGGGCGAGGGCGAGCGCGTCGTGGAGATCTTTGCGGAGGACGGCGGGTTCGGGGACCTCGCCTCGATCGACGTCGGCGAGGCGCCGCGTGAGACGGCGTGCGACATCGGGCCCGTGCGTGGCGTAGCCGAGGCGAACGAGCGGCGGAACGTCGCTCTGGTCGCGCGGCAGGACGACGACGCACCCGCCGCGCCCCGCGTCGCGAATGCCCGCGATCACTGCGCCGAGCGCGACGCCGAGCACCGCGCGGTACTCGTCATCGAGCATCGCGTGTTCGAGCAGGCTCGAGTCCAGACCGAGGTCGCGCATGCGGAGCTCCAGCGCGGTCTGGCAGACCTCGCGGAACAACGACGCGTGACTGACGTCGTGGACGCGGCGCACGTCGTCGCCGCGCCACTCGACGATCGGCAACGACGGGCCGGACAGCGTCAGGCGTCCCGGCCCCTGCACCGCCAGGTAGAGGCCGACCGCCGGGCGGAACGCCTGGAGGCGCAGGCGCTCGACGACGCCGGTCCCGATGCAGACCAACCGCCCGTCGTGCGGCGCGACGAACAGCGCGTGGGGGCGCTGCGGAACGACTCGGGCGAGCCGACGGACCCGCTCCGCCGTGAGCACGAGCGGTTCGTCGAAACGGATCGCCAGGATGCCCGACCGGTCGTGGACGGCACGCGGGTCGGGGACGTAGAGGAGCGGCGTCGGGGTGCGCCCCTCGTCCGGTTCCAGGCTGGCCGAGAACGCGATCTCGACCAGGTCCTCGATCGCGGCTCGATCGAGCGGCAGCGTGGCGCCGTTCGTTTCGTCGACGAAACGGGACACGAATCGGCCGCCGTGAATGGGCTTGCGGTCCGCGCGCACGTGGCCGCATGGTACCCCATGCGTCCGGTGCGCCGCGATCGAGCGACGCGATCCTCTCGGGGGTGCTTCATGCCCTGGTCGTTCGTCACGCAGCATCTGGCCACGATCCTCGGCCTCGCGCTCGGCGTCCTCTTGATCACCCGCGTTCTCGGTCAGAGGGAGTCCCCGTCGGTGACCGTGGCGTGGCTTCTGGTGATCGTGTTCCTGCCGTACGTCGGCGTCCCGTTCTATCTGCTGTTCGGCACGCGGAAGATGCGACGCGTGATGGTTCGCAAGCAACCGCTCTATGTCCCCCAACGCCCGACGTCGAGGACGATCACGGACCGCTACGGAACGGACGCGACGTTGCGCGCCGCCGGTCAGCCTCCGGTCCGCGAGGGGAACTCGATTCAACTCGCCGCCGACAGCACCGAGGCGTGGACCGAACTGATGGGTGCGATCGAGGGAGCGAAGGAATCGATCTGGGTGTGCACCTTCATCCTGCAGGCCGACGACATCGGGCGCGCGGTCGTCCGGGCGCTGGCGAAGAAGGCCGGCGAAGGCGTCGAGGTGCGCCTTCTCCTGGACGGCCTCGGGTGCTGGCGGACGAAGGGCCGGTTCGTCGCGCCGATCCGAAAGGCCGGCGGCCGGGTGGAGGTGTTCCTGCCCGTTCAGCCGCTCGCGAGGCCGTGGTCCGCAAACCTCCGCAATCATCGGAAGTCGGTCATCGTCGATCATCGCATCGCGTTCGTCGGCGGGATGAACATCGGAGCGACCTATCTCGGGCCCGAGTCGGGTCTCGCGGATCGCTGGATCGACACGCTGGTCCGCGTCGAGGGGCCGGTCGTCGGGGACATCTCGGAGGTGTTCCGCCGCGATTGGCAGTTCGCCGCCAACGAGGATCTCGACCCGGGTCCGCCGCCCGCGGCGACGGGTCTCGGCCCGGCCCGGCTCGTCGCGAACGGGCCCGACACGCCCGACGACCCGCTGCGCGACATCCTTCTGCTCTCGGTGATCGGCGCGAAGCGTCGGGTCTGGATCGTCACACCGTACTTCGTGCCGGACGAGACCCTGCTCCAGTCGTTGCTCGTCACGGTTCGTCAGGGAGCCGACGTCCGCATCATCCTGCCGGAGAGCAGTGACCACCTGCTGGCCGACCTCGCGCGTGGCCATGCGCTGCGCACCCTGGTTCAGGCCGGCGCGCGGGTCTACCTGGTTCCGGGACCGATGGTCCACGCCAAGCTGTTCCTGTTCGACGACGAGATGGCCATCGTCGGCAGCGCGAACTTCGACCGGCGCAGCCTGTACCTGAACCACGAGATCAGCCTGATGCTCTGCGGCCGCCGGGAGGTCGAGGCGATCGAGGCCTTCGCCGAGGCGCTGATCGCCGACTGCCGGCCCCACACGCCGAAGCCCGGGCACCCGCTGCGGCAGTTCGCCGAGGACGTCTCCGGAATTCTGGCTCCGCTCGTCTGACGGGTCCGGGATTCGCTCGGACGGAGCCGACGGGACGGAACCGGGTCCGCCCGCCGACGAGTATCCTGGCGCGCCGCCCCATGCCGACCACCTCCCGTCCCGCCCCCCCCGATACCGCCCCTTCGGTCGAGACGCTGCGCGTCCTGACGTGGAACATGCACAAGGGCCGGGACCGCAAAAACGTTCCCGTGCCCATGGAACGGCTTGCGGAGGCCCTCGCGTCCACCGGCGCGGACGTGCTGCTCCTCCAGGAGGTCTTCCACGCCGCGGAGGGTCTCGCGCAAAGCGTCGAACTGGCCACGTTGCTGGGGATGCAGGCGGCCTACGTGCCGAACAGCCGGTACGCGCGCGGACACCACGGCAACGCCATTTTGGCGCGGGTCGCCCCGGCCCGGGTGCGCCATCGCGATATCTCGACCAACTCCTACGAACGCCGCGGCCTGCTCCACGTCCATTTGGACCTGCCCGGGCGCCCGTCGCTCCACGTGGTGAACACCCACCTCGGTCTGAACGCGATGCAACGCCGCCGGCAGGTGAGGGGAATCGCCGAGTTCGTCGCCGAACACGTGCCCGAAGGGGAGCCCTGGCTGCTCGGTGGAGACTTCAACGACTGGACGTCGCGCCTCGACGCGCACGTCGTTCGCCGCCTCGACGCGAGGAACCTGCTGGGGACGCGGGCCTGGCGCCAGCGCAGCACGTTTCCGGTGGAGCGGCCGATGTTGCCGCTCGACCGCCTCTACGGGCGCGGGATCCACGCGCTCGATGCCGCCGTGTTGCGCGGGGCTCCGTGGTCCGTGCTCAGTGACCACCTGCCGCTGTTGGCGCACGTCGGGTGGGCGCCGGCGTGATCGCCCGGTAGAGTCGTCGCGACGATGGAAGCGGCGTCCCGATCCTCCTCGCGCAGCCGGCTCACGTGGCTCGCGGCGCTCCTGCTGGGCCTCCTTGTGCTCACCTTCGTCCGGATGCTCCAGAATCTGGATCCGCGTCCCGCGCCGGACTTCACCCGTCGCGTGGAAGAGCACCTCGCGGCGCTGGCCCGCGACGACCCCGGGCTGTTCGGTGGGCTCATCCGGCGCGACGACGACGTGTCCGTCGCGTCGCGGATCGATCCAGCGACATGGTCCGAGGAGCAGCGGGAGCGGCAGCGGGCGCGCAGCGCCCGGGTGTCCGAGGCCCCGGAGGAGTTGCGGGAGGCCCTGCTCGCCGTGACGCGACGCGCGACCGACGACCGACGCTGAGCGTCCCCGATCTGCGTAGCCGCTCGTTCGCAGGGTCAGCGACCCCCTCGACGGAATGGCACGATCGGGGTCCCTGTGCGCACCTCGCCGCACGCGCGTCGCGGCGTACCGTGAGCGGACCTCATTCCCCGGAGGTCCCTCCCATGCACGCTTCCTGGATCGCGTTCGTTGGCGCCGGGCTGCTCGGCGCCAGCCTTTGTCTCGGGTCCGCGACTGATGCCGAGGAGGATCGCTCCGTCGCCGAGGATCGTCACGGGCAGCCCCTCGCCTACCGCCACGGCGAGGTGGAACTCGAGGGGTGGCTGCAGCGCCCGCCCGGACGTGCGGAGGACCAGCGGGTTCCCGGCGTGCTGATCTGCCACGCATGGCGCGGGCGCGGCGAGTTCGACCGGAAGGTGGCCGAACGGATGGCGCGCCTCGGCTACGTCGCCCTCGCGTTGGACATGTACGGCAAGGGTGTCTACGCGAAGGACAGCGCCGAAGCGTCGCGCCTCGCTGGCGGCCTCTACGCCGATCCGGCGCTGATGCGCGCTCGCGCCCGCGCCGGACTGGAGGAGCTCCGCCGGTTGCCCGAGGTCGATCCGGGGCGCCTGGCCGCGATCGGCTTCTGCTTCGGCGGCGCGACCGCGCTCGAACTCGCGCGCGACGGCGCCGACGTGCAGGGGGTCGTCAGTTTCCACGGCAGCCTGAAGACCCAGCATCCGGCGGAGTCGGGACGGGTGAAGGCGCGCGTGCTCGTCTGCCACGGCGGCGACGACCCGTTCGTCCCCGAGGCGGATGTGTTGGCGCTGTGGAAGGAATTGAAGGCGGCGCGCGTCGATCACCAGATCCTGGTCCTCGCGAACGCCGTCCACTCCTTCACCGAGCCGGCCGCGGGCGACGATCCCTCGAAGGGCGCGGCGTACAGCGCCGTCGCCGCCCGTCGCGCGTGGGACGCCGCCGACCGCTTCCTCGCCGAAACGTTCGATCAGTAGAACCAGACCTCCCGGTGGATCCCCTCACCCAGGGCCTTCTCGGCGCGGTCGCCGCCCAGGCCGCGCTCGCCGGACCGCGATCGGCGTCCCACCCCGGACGCCGCCACGCCTGCTCGGTCGCCGGACTCGTCGGCGGCCTCGTTCCGGACGCCGATGTCGTCCTCCAGCCCCTCGCCGATCCGGCGATGCCGTGGGAACTCCATCGCCACTTCACCCACGCGATCGTGCTCGCCCCTTTCCTTGGCCTGCTCGTCGCGGGGCTGCTCCTGCTGCTGGTCCCTCGCTGGCGAGCGCACGGGGGACTTGTGATCGCCGCGTCGATCATCGGCGCCCTGACCCACGCTCCGCTGGACCTCTGCACCTCGTACGGGACGAAGATCCTCTGGCCGTTCTCGATGACGGACTGGACCCTGGACCTCTTCCCGATCGTCGATCCCCTCTTCACCCTCGTGCTGCTGATCGGAACGATCGCCGCGTGGCGGCGCGGGAGCGGCCCGACACGGTGGGTCGGCGCGTTCCTCGTCCTCTACGTCGCGCTGGCCCTCGTCCAGAAGGACGGCGCGGAGAGGGCGCAGGCCGCCGTCGTCGAGGCCCGAGGCGAGACGCCGCGGCGTGCCCGCGTGATGCCGTTGCCAGGGAGCCTCTTGGTCTGGCGCTCGCTCGTCGAAGTCGATCGCGAGATCGTCGCGGACCTCCTGCGTCCCCTGCCCTTTGCCGCCACGCGGGGCGCTCACGGCGGCCGTCGCGCGAGGCTGGACGTGGAGCATTGGGCCGACTCCGGGCGGAGCGCGGAGCGATCTCGCCTGATCGACGTCGGAACCCGCCTCACCCGCTTCGCCGACGGGTGGACGACGGCCGGGGATCGCACGCAACGGCTCGCCGACGCGCGGTTTTCGCTCGGTCCGGGGTTCGAACCCCTCTGGGGCGTCGAGGCCCACCGGGACGGAGTGCCGGCGGTGACGTGGTGGATGGCAGGCGCCGCATGGGACGGGGATCGGGCCAAGGACCTCCTGCGCTGGATCGGCGGCGTGCATCCCGAACTGATCGCGCTCGACGAAGTCGCGCGCTCGGGCCGGACGGTCAGGCCCATGCCCGACGGGGCGTCCTCGGAAGGCAGTCCGGAGAGGCCTCGGTAGGGTACGGGGCCGCTCTTCCCACGGAGGTTCCATGCCTCGCCTGCCCCTCATTGCGGCGGCCGTTCCGTTGCTCGGGCTCGCGCTCTGGCCGGCGCGACCGCTGGCGGCCGCCGACCCGCCGCAGGGACCGGTCGTCGTGGTCGTTCCGGTCCGCGAACGGGCCGTCGGCACCGACCGCTCCTACGTCGGCACGATCCGCGCCGATCGTCGCGGACGCGTCGGCGTCGAGGTCGCCGGGTACGTGGAGTGGGTCGGCATCGACGAGGGCGTCGCCGTCGAGGAGCGTCAGGTGCTGGCGCGGCTGCGGACGGACAGCCTCGAACCGCGCATCGCCGAGGCCGCGGCCGACCTCGAACTCCGTCGTGAAGAACTCGCCGAACTGGATGCCGGCACCCGTCCCGAGGAGATCGCGGAAGTCGAGGCCGACCTCGCGTCGTCCCGCGCCGACCTCGAGACCTACACGTGGAAGCTCGAGGTCGCCGAACGGCTGCGCCAGCAGAGCCGTGAGACCGAAGAGGCGGTGCGCGACGCGCATCGGCTGGTCGCGACGACGCGCGCGCGCATCGAGCGACTGTCCGCCACGCTCGCGCTGCTCCGCGCCGGCCCTCGCGAGGAGAGGAAGGCGCAGGCGCGCGCCCGCGTACGGGCGCAGGAAGCGGTCGTGGCGCGCCTCGACGACGAGAAGGCGCGTCATGAGATCCGTGCGCCGTTCGCCGGCGTCGTCGTCGAGCGGCTCGTCGAACCCGGCACCTGGGTCGCTCCCGGCTCCGCCGTCGCCGACCTCGTCGATCTCACCCACCTAGATGTCGACGTGCCCGTGCTCGAGGACGACGTTGCGAGCCTTCGGGTGGGTCTCGAAGTCGGCGTCGAGGTGGACGCGCTGCCCGGCCGGTTCGTCGCCGGCGTCGTCCACCGGCTGATGCCGGTCGTCGACGCGAAGTCCCGCACGCTGCCCGTTCGGGTGCGACTTCCCGGACGCGACGACGAACGGGGACGGTTGTTGCGCCCAGGCATGTTCGCGCGCGTGCACTTCGCGGTCGGACCGGAGCGAACGGCGCTCGTCGTCCCGAAGGACGCCATCGTGCTCGGGGGACGGGACCCGCTGATCTACCTCGTCGACGCGACGACGTCGACCGTCCGGCCCGTCGTCGTGCGCCTCGGCGTGACCGCGGGCGAGGACGTCGAGGTCCAGGGACCCCTCGCCGCCGGAGACAGCGTGATCGTGCGTGGCAACGAGCGTGTCTTCCCCGGCACGCCGGTGCGTCCAGAACCGATGCGATGAACTTCGTCCAAGCCGTCGTTCGCAACCCCGTCAAGGTCCTGGTCGGGGCGCTCCTCATCGCGCTGTTCGGCGCGATCGCGCTCGACCGGATGCCGATGCAGCTCGTGCCCGAGGTGCAGACGCCGATCATCACGATCGAGACACGCTGGCCGGGCGCCAGTCCCCAGGAGATCGAGCGCGAGATCGTCCAGGAGCAGGAAGAACAGCTCAAGGGCGTCGAGGGCGTGCTGAAGATGTCCGCCGAGTGCAGCGACTCGGTCGGCAAGATCTCCCTCGAGTTCGCGGCCGGCGAGGACATGGCCGCCGCGCTGCTGCGCGTGAACACTCGCCTCCAGCAGGTCCGCGAGTACCCCGAGGACGCCGACAACCCGGTGTTGGCGACCTCCAGCTCGAGCGACCAGGCGATCGCGTGGTTCGTGTTGCGGCCGCGTCTTCCCGGCAAGGCGGAACTCGACGCCTTCCAGGCGACCCACCCCGACCTGAAGGCGGCGCTGGAGCCGTTGCGCACCGCGACGAACTCGGCGATGCTCCAGCGGCGGCTCGAAGAACTGGCGGCGAAGGAAGAATCGGTTCGCGCGCTGCTTCCTCCGCCGGTCGATCTGACCCTCGAACGTCGATTCGTCGAAGACGTCATCGAGGCACGCTTCGAGCGCGTCAAGGGCGTCTCCAACTCGAACGTCTACGGCGGTCGCGAAGACGAGATGCAGGTCATCCTCGACCCGCAACGACTCGCCGGACGCGGCGTGACCGTGCTCGACGTGCGCCGCGCGCTCGCCGCGCGCAACGTGGACATGTCGGCGGGCGACTACTGGGAGGGCAAGCGTCGTTACGTCGTGCGGACGCTGGGTCGATTCCAGAGCGCCGGGGACGTCGCGGGCGCGATCGTGAAGGAGGACGGCCCTTCCGGGCAGGTGCTCGTCTCCGACGTCGCGGACGTCGAGCATGGCTTCAAGAAGTCGGACGGCACCGTGCGCAACATGGGCACCACGGTGATCGCGGTCAACGTCGTCCGCGAGCGCGGTGCGAACGTGCTCGACGTGATGGACGGGTTGTACCGGGCGCGCGACGACCTGAACGCCGGCGTGCTGAAGGCCCGCGGGCTGCAGCTCGACCAGGTCTACGACGAGACGGAGTACATCCACTCCGCGGTGGGTCTCCTCAACGAGAACATCGTCACCGCCGCGGGCCTGGCGATCCTCATCCTGCTGCTCTTCCTGCGCACCCTGCGAAGCACGCTCGTGATCGCGGTGGCGATCCCGACGAGCATGATCGGGACGTTCCTCCTGCTCTCGCTGATGGGGCGTTCGCTGAACGTCGTGAGTCTCGCCGGTCTCGCCTTCGCCGTCGGCATGCTCGTCGACAACGCCGTCGTGGTGTTCGAGAACATCTTCCGTCGCTGGCAGGAGGGGGAGAGCCCGTTCGAGGCCTCGGTCAAGGGGACGCAGGAGGTGTGGGGCGCGGTCGTCTCCTCGACGCTGACGACGCTCGCGGTGTTCGTGCCGATCCTGTTCATCCAGGAACAGGCGGGGCAGTTGTTCCGCGACATCGCACTGGCGATCAGTTTCTCGGTCGGTCTGTCGCTGGTCGTGTCGGTCACGCTCATCCCGATGCTGACCGCGCGAATCCTCGCCCAGCGCAAACCCGGTGAAGGCCCCGGGACGCGCGGAGTCCTGGCCTCGGTGTTGGGAATCTTCGACCCGCTGGCGCGCGGCATCGTCGGCATGACGGTCGGGCTCCATCGCTGGCTCGAGCGGGGCGTTCTGCGGCAAGTCGCCGTGGTCGCGCTCATCCTCGCCGGCGTCTGGTTCGGCACGATCGCGCTCATGCCGAAGCTGGAGTACCTCCCGAACGGCAACCGGAATCTCGTCTTCGGCATCCTGGTCCCGCCGCCGGGCTACAACCTGGACGAGGTGCTCGCCCTCGGCGCCCAGATCGAGAAGCAGGTCGCACCGTACTGGGAGATCGACCCGAACAGCGCCGAGGCGAAGGCTCTCGACACGCCCCCGATCAACCAGTTCTTCCTCGTCGCGGCGGGACGGCAGATGTTCATGGGCATGCGCGCGGTGGACCCGCTGCGCGCCGCCGAGCTGACGCCGTTGATGCAGCGGATCGGTTCGACCCTGCCCGGCGTGTTCCTCATGGCGACCCAGGTCAGCCTGTTCGAGTCCGGGTTGACGGCGGGCCGCTCCATCGACATCGAGATCACCGGGCCCGATCTGCGTCACCTCGTCGCGGTCGGTGGGCGCGTGCTGGGACAGACGATGGGGGGGATCCCGGGTGTGCAGGCCCGACCCGTGCCGAGCCTCGACCTGTCCAACCCGGAGGTCCACGTCAAGCCCCGCTGGAGTCGGGCCGCCTCGGTCGGCCTGGCGACGGAGGAACTCGGCTACACCGTGAACGCGCTCGTGGACGGCGCCTACGCCGGGGACTTCTTCCTGGCCGGGGAGAAGATCGACCTCACGCTGATCGGCAAGGATCGGTTCGCGTCGCGGTTCGAGGATCTCGGCGAGCTGTCGATCGCCACGCCTTCCGGCGACCTCGTGCCGTTGCGGTCGGTGGCCGACATCGAGTACGGCAGCGGCCCGGAACAGATCCACCGGCGGGAACGCGAGCGGGCGATCACGATCAACCTCCGTCCTCCCGACACGATGGCGCTGGAGGATGCGATCACGTTCGTCACGGAGACGATCGTCCGACCGCTCCAGGAGACGCCGTTCGAGCAGGGTGGGGTCAAGGGAGGCGGCTACCAGATCCGCCTGGCCGGGACCGCCGACAAGCTCGAGGCGACCTGGAAGGCGATGTCCTTCAATCTGCTGATCGCGGTCATCATCACCTACCTGCTGATGGCGGCGCTGTTCGAGTCGTGGTTCCACCCCCTCATCATCATCTTCAGCGTTCCCCTCGGCGCGGTCGGCGGCATCGCCGGGCTCTGGGCCCTGAACCGGTTCCTCTTGCCCGCGGGAACGATCCAGCCTCTCGACGTGCTGACGATGATCGGATTCGTGATCCTGGTCGGCACCGTCGTGAACAACGCGATCCTGATCGTCCATCAGGCGCTGAACCACATCCGCGAGGACAAGGACGACTACGCGGAGGCCGTTCGCAAGAGCGTCGCCACCCGATTCCGGCCGATCTTCATGACGACGCTGACGACCGTGCTCGGGCTCGTGCCGCTCGTGTTCCGCCCGGGCGCGGGCAGCGAGTTGTATCGAGGTCTCGGCAGCGTGCTCGTCGGCGGCCTCGTCGTCTCGACGATCGTCACCCTGCTCCTGATCCCGGTGCTCTTCCGGCTCGTGATGGGCTCGAAGCGCACGTTGGCGAGGTGGTTCGGGATCGCGTCGAAGACCTGATCGCCCGCGAGGACCCGTCTCGGAGCCACGGATCCCGCGCATGCTTCGTGCGCCATGGACTTTGCGAGCGCAGGGCGTCGCCCATCGGGAGGCGCTCAGGGCTCCCCTCGCGCCACCCGCCGACGATGTACGACCGCGAGCAGGGCGTAGACGAACAGCAGCGGAAAGCCGATGAGGAACAGCACGTTGCGGGCCAGCGGCACCGCCTCGTGGCCGATCGCGATCAGCACGAGCATGACGATGTACACCACGTAGCCGGCGAACATCAGGGCGCCCTCCACGCGTCCGAAGCGCTTCTTCGTCGCCGCGAAGAGGAGGCACCCGATGGCCGCCGCGAGCATCACCGGAAGGTGGAGGTCGGACGTACTCGCCTCGATGGCGATCCCGTCCTGGCGGATCAATGCGACAGCCCCGAGGATGCCGAGGATGTTGAAGATGTTCGTACCGACGACGTTGCCGAGGGAGATGTCCGCCTGCCCCCGACGCGCCGCGACGACGGACGTGGCGACCTCGGGCAGGCCCGTGCCGCCGCTGAGCAGCGTGATCACGATGACGATCTCGCTGACGCCCAGGTCGCGGGCGATGTCCACGGCGGCGCGGACGAGGCACTCCGAGCCGAGGACCAGCAGCGCAAGTCCGACGACGCCGCCGAGAACGAGACGCAGGCCCGAGGCATGCGAGCGGGGCGGGCCGGGCGGCTCGGCCTCGACCTGGACGGCGCGGGCCGAGCGGATCTGGAACGTCGTGTACGCGGCGAGCGCCGCGAGCATCAGCAGTCCGTCGATGCGCGAGATGACGCCGTCCCGCGACAACAGCAGGAGCGCGATCGAGACGGCGACCATGATCGGGAGGTCGAAGCGCAGGATGCGCCGGTGGATCGCGACCGGCGAAACCACCGCCACCAAACCCAGGATGAACAGGATGTTGAACGTGTTCGAGCCGGCGATCAGCCCGACGGCCTGATGGGAGGTGCCGCGCACCGCGGCATTGACCGAGACGGCCACCTCGGGGGCGCTCGTTCCGTACGCGACGACCGTCAGCCCGACGATCACCGCCGACACCCGAAGGCGACGGGCGGTGGCGACGGCGCTGCGGACGATGACCTCGGCTCCGGCCGTGATCGTCGCGAACCCCACGATCAGCAGGCCAATGTTCGCGAAACTCATGGGGGCGGAGCGTACCCCGCGACGTGCGGGGCGCCCACGGGCCGTCGGTCACCTTCGTTCAGGGAATCCTTGACCGTGCGGACATGCGGCTTCGCGGATCGGGGGCGCTCAGATCGCCGTGTCGGGCTCGAGTGGTCCACCCCACATCGCCCTCCACGGCGGTCTTCCGCTCCCCGCCTGCGAACCCGGACCGGCGGTGAACGCGAAAGTCAGGCATGGCATCGGCGCTTCAGATCGCCCCCTGACTTGCGCGCGGGTGCCTGACCTGGACGGTTGCCGTGTCGCTCGCATGCCTTTGGTCGGAAACGAGAGCGGGCGCCCTCGTGCAACACGAGGGCGCCCGCGGCAGGGCGCGTCCGCTCCGCAGCGGACGCCGGACGCTGGATCAGTCCCTGCGTTCCGAGGTCGTCGGACGCATCGGGAGATCCGCGACGCTCGAACCGAAGTCGACGTCGAACCAGAGCGGAGCGCGGGCCCGGAAGTCGGCCTCGGTCTGGGCGATCGCCTGGTAGTCCTTGCCGGACCACATGTGCTTCGTCCAGGATCCGTCGGTCTGCTTCTCGCGCACGACGACGTCCGTCCCGTCCGGTCGAAGCGTCATGTCGAGCCAGGCCGGCCGCTCGATGCGGTTCGCCCACGGCTGCGTGCGCAAGCGCAGCGTGCCGAGTGCGTCGACGCGCGAGCGGAGGCGATGCACCTCGTCGAGTTCCTTCAACTCCGCGTGGTTGGCGAGGATCTCGGCGAGATCGCGTCCGCGGTACGCCGTCGTCGTGCCGTCACGGGTCACGTGGAGCAGCGCGCTCGTCGCGCCGCGCCAAGTCTCGTAGCGGACGGGACCGTCCACGAACGCGACGCGCCAGGGTGCTTCCGTGTTGCTCGGGGCCGCCGCCTTCGGCAGGGTGTCGAGCGCGCCGGTCAACGCGGAGATCGCGTCGCTGCTCTCGAGAGACGCGTTCGCAGCGACGATCGATGCGAGGTTCGGGCCGCTGTACACGGTGTCGATGCGCGACGGGTGCGCTGAATCGGCCTGGCGGACGAAGAGGCACACCACGTCACCGCCGAGGGGCACGCGGAGTTCGGCCTCGTCGACCGAGACGACCCGGATCGGTCCTTCCATCCGAATGCTGGCGGACGTGGTGGCGACGGCGGTGTCATCGCTCTTCTCTCCGGCGACGGCAACCGTGCCGAGAATGCCGAGACACACCGTCACGGCGAGGAGGGGGAGGGGGGATCGCATGAGGGCTCCTTTCCACACGTCCCGTGACGGGGCGTGTTTCACCTCACGGCCTCGCAGGCGGCGTGCCGGTCGCTCGCGACCGCCTTCGTGGCCGCCCCGAGGGGGTGCGTTTCCAGCGGGGCCGTCGCCTCGGCGCTCGCCGGATGTCGGCGCTCCACGGCGACGTACCGCCCCGATCCCTCGCGAGGTATCACGGACGCATGCCGATCGGTCGTCGTGCCGCCCTCGCGCTCCTCGTCGTCTTCGCTTCGCCGCTCGTCGCCGACGAGTCCGCGCCGCTCGTCATCAATCCCGACCTCGTGCGCTGGCAGGGGGACATCCCCGAGGGTTGGACCAGCACGGTCGGGGCCGTGCGCGATCCGGACGGTCCGACCGCCGTGGTGGAGCCCCTCGACGGAGGGGGCTTCGCGTTGGAGGGCGACGAGGCGACGCGACGATGGCCCCTGCTGGCGCAGCGAGTCGCCGCCGCACCCGGTGCGTACCTCGAAGCGTCGTTCGACGTGCGGTTGGCGTTCGTCCGAGACGGGCGCGAGGACTTCTCGAGCCGCTACGTCGCGCTGGTCGCGTGCGCGGCGAACGGGCGCGTCCTCGCGATGTCGCTCGCCGACGTCCACACGGATCGCCTGGAGACGAGGCGACTCGTGATCGCATGTCCACCCGCGACGACGCACGTGGAACTGCGCGTCTTCCTCTCGACGGTCGGTCGCCTCGAGGTGCGACGCGTCGGACTGCGACGACTCGTTCCCTCGGACAGCCTCGACGTGCTCGCTCGCACCGTCGCCCGAGTCCACCCGGACGTCGCCAGGCCGGAGGTGCGTTGGGATGCGCGCGTCGCGTTGGCCCAACTCGCCCCGGAGCGAATCGCCGACCCGGCGGCTTTCGTCGATGTCGCGGTCCCGTTGCTCGCCGCGCTCGAAGACGAGCACGTGGTGCTGGTACGGCCCGACGGGACGCGCGTTCCGACGTGGACATCGCCGATCGATGTCGGATTCTCGCTGCCGGCCCTGCGCGCCGCGCTCGATACGATCGACATCGAGCCGCGCGTCCTGATCGACGGCCGCACCCCGGACGGACTCGCCGTGATCCTCGTCGACAGCCTGCCGGCCGATGAACGCCTCGCCGCGAGGTTGGAGGACGCCGCGCGTCGTGCCGTCGATGCGCCCGGCCTGCTCGTCGATCTCCGAACCTGCTCCGGCGGGGACGAGCGCGTCGCGGCCCGCATGGCGCGGTGGTGGGCCGATGCGGAGCGGGTGTACGCCCGGACGGAGGTGCGTCGCGGGGATGTCCCGACGGAGTTCGTCGAAGTCGAGCCGCGGCGGATCGGGCCGCCCGCCGAGCATCGTTACGACAAGCCGATAGTCGTCCTGCTCGGTCCCGGCTGCGTGAGCAGCGGCGAGGGACTCGCGATGATGCTGCGGACGCTGCCGCACGCGCGTCTCTTCGGTCGCAACACGCGAGGCAGCAGCGGCAACCCGCAGCCCACGCCGTTGCCGAACGGCGTCACGCTGCTCTGCTCGAGCTGGCGGACGCGTCTCCCCGCGGGAAGCCCGATCGAGCGCGTCGGCGTGCCGCCCGACGTGCGCATCGATCGACGCCCCACCGCCGACGGCAAGGATCCGCTGCTCGACGCGGCGCTCGCCGCCCTTCGTGACGCCGTACGGCGCGGCGGCCACGGACCGCGCTGACGCCCCAAGGCGAGGTTTTCGACGGCGGCTACTTCGCGTCGAGGACGACGACGGCGTCCCACGGCGCCGCACGGCGGCCCGCGTCGAGGTCATCGACGATTCCGAGCAGCCAGGCGGCGGCTCCGTCCTCCGGAGCGACCTCGCGCAGGGCGTGGAGGGCCGCGCGTGCCTCGGGACGGCGATCCTCGCGCAGGAGTCGCATCGCCTCGTCGAATCGCTCGACGCGATCCCGCGCACCCACGTCGCCCTTCGGGCCGACCAGTTCGTAGACCGGCAGCGGCACGTCGTGCCCGACGACGACGACGTCGGCCACGTGCCTCGCCTCGATCGCGTCGCGAGCCTCCCGGTAGGTCGCCTCGCCGAGCAGGCACGTCGTTCCGAACGCTTTGTTCGCGCCTTCCAGGCGGCTCGCGAGGTTCACCGTGTCGCCCATGCACGTGTAGTCCTGGCGGTCGTCGCTGCCCATGTTCCCGACGACGGCTTCGCCGGTGTGGATCCCGATCCGCACACGAAACCCCGAGAGCCCCAGCGCTCGCGCCGCCACCTCGACGGCCGGCATGCCGTGAAGCACGCGCAGCGCGGTACGGCAGGCGCGCTCGGCTTGGTCGGGCTGCTCGATCGGGTCGCCCCAGAACGCCATCACCGCGTCGCCGATGAACTTGTCCACGACCCCGCCCTCCGCGAGCACCGCACCCGCATGCATCGAGAGGTAGCGGTTCAGGAGATCGACGACCTGATCCGGTTCGAGTCGTCGTGCCATCGACGTGAATCCGGCCAGATCGCTGAACAGCAGGGTCAACCGGCGCCGTCGCCCGCCGAGGCGAATCAGCGACGGATCGCGTCGCAGCGCGTCGATCACGGTCGGTGCGAGGTAGCGGCCGAAACTGTTCTGGAGCCAGCGGTTCGCGCGAGACCGTCGAACGAAGGCGAGGCCCCCGTGACCGAGGCCGGTCAGGATCAGCGCCGTCGCGGGTAGCGCCGCGGCGATCACGTGACCCCGTGCGTGGCCGAGTGCGACGACCGCCTGGCTCGCCGCGATCGCGAAGAGCGTGGCGAGAACGCCGATCCGCCACGACGGAAACAGCCCGAGCAGGACGCCGAGTCCCAGGGAACAGCCGAGTGCGAACAGGAGGTTCGCAAGGGGCGGCACGCGGACGCGGCCGGTGTCGGTCCGCCATGCCTTCAGCGTGTGCGCGACGAACTCCGGCCCGTCGATCAATCCCGCAGCGGTCGTCACGACGTCGCGGAGGCCCGCGAGGTTCACGCCCACCACGACCACTCGCCCGCCGACGGCCTCGCGCGCGGCGCGAGGCGGTTCTCCCGACGGACTCGCCATCGCCTGCTCGGCCCAGCCGATCGCATCACGAACCGCGACGGACCGGAAAGGCGAGCGATCGTTCGGCCGAACGATCGGCACGTGAAACGCGCCATCCCGATCGAGTCGCACGAGGCGCCTGCCGAGCGCCACGCCATCGCCCTCGCGGCGCGGCGGCACCCCCTCCGCGGCGGCGCATGCGGCAAGCGCGAGCGAGGGAACGACCCGCTCTCCCCAGAGCCCGAGGCCCGCCGACCGGCGCACGATGCCGTCCTCGTCGGGATCGACGTTGGAGAAGCCGAGGGCGCCCGCGCCCTCGGCAACGCGGACGACGGGCCAGCGGGCATGCGGGCGCCCGTAGGGGGTGCCGGGCAACGATCCGTCGAGGTTCGGCAACCGCGCGGCGGCGATCTCCCGCCGAGCGGACACGTCGTACTCTCCACCGGAGGCGAGTTCGAACGCGACCACGGCGCGCGGCCCGAACTCCCGCAGCGCGTCGCGGTAGGGCTCCGCGCTCATTTGCTCGAGCGCCAGGCGTTGTTCCAAGTCGGCGCGCGCCTCGGCCTCGAGATGATCGAAGGAACCTTCGGCGCGGTCCGCCATGCCGGCGCCGCGGTCGAGATGGAGGATGTCCACGACGAGCGCTTGCGCCCCCGCCTTCCGCAGCGTCGAGACGAGCGCGGCGTTGACGTCGAGTGGCCACGGCCACGGGATCCCGCGGCGATCGAGTGCCTCCACATCGAGGTTGTCCACCTGCATCACGACGATGTCGTCGGCGCCGGTCACGTCGCCGTGCCGGAGGTGGATGTCGAGGATCGCCCGTTCGATCGCACGGCCGCTCGGCGCGAGCGACAACGCGAGGGCGGCGAGCGCACCGAGCGCGCCGATCAGGAGGCCCGATCGAAGCCGTGCACCGCGTTCGGGAACGTCGAGCGGGATGCCGCGTTCGGCCACGCGTCAGCGCGGGACGGGAACCGGCGACGGCGCGGGGGTCGGCGCCGCGCGCCCCATCCACCGGGCAAAGCGCTCGTCCCGGCTCGCTCGCGCGAAGGGCGGAATCTGCACGCTCGCAAACCGTCCGAGGATCCCGCCGAGGCGGCCCGCGCGAACTGCGGGGGCATCGTGGGTATGGCTGCCGCGGCCGCCGTGGGTTCCCATGTTGCGTGCGAGCAACGACCGCAGGGCGTGGGGGTCGTAGAAGACGTCCGCGAGGAGGTGCGTGCCTTCGGCGTCGGCCTCGAGTTCCAGATCCTTGCCGTAGCTCGCTTCCATGGAGATGCGCGCGGACTCACCGACGGCCTTGTCGAACAGGTCGAGCAGCGGTCCGAGGACGCGGTCGTCGTCCAGTCCGAGCGCCGCCGTCGCGGTCCGTCCGAGCGCCTGCAGGCCGGTCTGGAACGACTTGCTGTTTCGCAGCGTCGCCTCGCCGTGCTTCTTGGTGACGTGCGCGAGCTCATGCGCCAGGATTCCTGCAAGCTCGTCCTCGGACGCACAGGCCTCGACGGCCCCGCGGGTGATCAGAACGAATCCTCCGGGACCGCTGACGGCGTTCACCTCGTCGCTGTTCAAGACCTCGAAGTGGTATCCGCCGCGATTCGCCGGAACCCGCTCCGACACGCGCACGATCACCTCTCCGATGAGGCGCACGTACTCGCGACGCCGCGGGTCGGGATCGATCCCGTACTTCGCGATCGCGGTTGCCGCGACCGCCCGACCGAGGTAGTACTCCTGGTCCGGGTTGAACCGTTTGCTGATTTCGTCGTGGTATGCGCCGAGTTCCGAGAGGCCGGTCACGGCGACGTCGAGGATGTCGCCGTCCACGTCCAACTTGTCCTTGATCTTGTCCTTCAAGAACCCGCCGAGCGGACCGCCGAGGGGATTGCTCGGCCGGCTACGCGACGCCGCGCGGGCCTTCGGGAGCGGCGACGGCGGCAGGCGGGCCGGGCGATCGAAGTCCCGACCTCGCCTCCCGAGGCGACCCTCGATGATGAAGGCGACGGCGTCCATCGGGTCGAGTTGCGCCGTGGCCCGCTCGAGTTCGTCGACGTGGGCGTAGCCGACTTCGAGGTTGCTGTACCGCTGCCGGTAGCCGCGTTCGATCGAGGCGTCGAACTGCCGCCCGACCGCGCTGACGTCGCGGCTGCTGACGCCGCCGCTGCCGCCGCCCGCGGGAGGCGGGGTGTTCGCGCCGAGGGCCGAGGGCTCGATCGTGTCGAGGGCGAGCACCCAGCCAGCGCCCTGTGGGGCTTGGACGTTCAGCCACGGCAGCCGCACTTCGACCACCCGCACCGCGGTGCCGGCCGGCAACGTCGCGACGACCGCGCCAAGCGATGCCGGCGTCTGGCGCAGCGACGTCCCCTGCTTGTTCCACGTGGTTCGCGTCTGGCCGACCTGGGCGTCCACGGGCGCCGGTGCGGCGGTCCGCGCGCCGAGCGGCATCAGGCCGAGAGCGAGCAGGGCGAGAAGAGCGAGGCGGATGCGCATGGGGTCCTCCGGAGCACAGGCCACCGCCGAGCCTATCCCGATCCGCCCGAAGCGGCCCTGCACGGCTCGCAAACGGGGGTGGGAGTCGTCCCGTCCGGCGCCGCCGTCGGGACTCCCTACCAGGCGCCGCCGCCGCCGCCGCCGAACCCGCCGCCGCTGAACCCCCCGCCTCCGTAGCCCGAGCCCCCGCTCCAGGTCCCGCTACCCCATCGGCTTCCCCACCCTCCGGGGCCGGCCCGGCTCGACGAGACGCGGGACGGCGGGGTGCTGCCGACACGGACCGTTCGGTCCGTCCAGAGGAGGGCGTTGCGCCAACCGTGCGGGTCGCCGGTGCCCCGGTACCACGACGGAGCGTAGTGAAAGAGATCGTCCAACCGTTCGGCCCACCGCTCGTGGACGCCGAAGGCGACCGCAAAGGGGAGCAGCCGCTCGAGCACGTCGAGCGGCATGTGCTTCATGCGTTCCCGTTCGGCCGTCGCCAGGTAGTCCTCGAGTCCACGCAGCCGCGCCAGCATGTCGAGTCCGGTCCTCGTGCGACGGGGCATGAGGTTGCTCAACGGGATCATCACGAACGCTGCCAGGACGATCGCCGCGTAGTGGATCGGCGGCGCATCGAGGGCGGCGCCGAGCACGCCGAGGCCGACGAGTACGGCGATGGCGAATCCGATCCAGCCGCTGGCGACATGGTCCGGACGGCGCGGGTAGAGCCCGCGCTCGACCAGGCGACTCAACAACTTCGAACGAACGTCGAGGACGCGGTTCGGCAGGTCCGTCTCGACCTCCTCCATGTCCACCGAGTCGTTCGTGCCGAACAGGCCGTCGAGCAACTCGCGCTCCCAGGCCTGCAGCGTCGCTGCGTCCTTGGCCTCGCGATTCAGGTGGAAGCGCATCGACGTGCGTTCCTCGGCTCCCTCGATCGTGAGGATGCCGCGCACCGCGAAGTCGATGAACGCCGCCGACAGGTCGCGGGGGTCCACCGTGTCGTCCATCAAGGCGCCCGCCTCGGTCGGCGGGAGGCCGCCCGGCGGCGCGAACTCCGCAACGATCGAACGGTTCAGCGGGTCGCGACCCCGGAACCACCAGCGCAGGAACCAGAGGAGGGCGGCGATCAGCGGGAGGAGCACGACCCAGTTCGCGCGGACCAGCGCCGACGTGCGGGCCAGGAACCCCGGATAGCGCACGTGGCCGGGCGGAAACGCGACGCTGATCGTGAGCCCTTCGTTCGGCAGCAGCCGGCGCGTCGTACGAAACACGATCGAGCCGTCCTCGTCGACCTGTTCCGTGTAGTCCACCGAACGACCTCCGTAGAGGCCGGTGTACGCGCCGACGCGGAGCTCGGACGCGGCGATCGACGCGGGCAGGCGAACGCGCACCTCGGCCAGCGCGATCGGTACCTCCCACGCATTGCCCGTGACGTTCCAGTACACCTCGTCGTAGACCGCGAACTCGGCGTCCTTCGAACGGTGGCTGCGGATGGCATGACGGACCGCGTAGCGCAGGACGATCGTCTTCGTCGTGTCCTGCGCCCCCGGAAGGGGGATCCGAAAGCGGATCTTCCCGCGTGCGCGATCCGCATCGAAGTCGAGAGGCGCGCCGCTCGCGTCCTCGATCGAGACCGGCCTCACGTCGATCAGGCCGTGCAACCACCACGACGGCTCCACGCCGTACGGAATGATCCTGTAGACCCCGCCGAAGCGCCCCTCGAAGCGAAACGTGATTCGCTCGGTGACGTGCAGGGTGCCGTCCTCGCCGACGACGATCTCGGCGGCGAAACGCTCGACGCCGTAGCGGCGCGCCTCCGCGGCGCGCGCGAAGGCCACGCCCGCGACGGCCAGGAGGAGGAGCGACCCGGCGAGACGCGCCGTTCGCGTCATGGGGCGTCTCCGAGCGAAACGCTCGGCGCGGCGCGCTCCGACTCGGCGTCGAGTTGGAAGGGCTGCGCTTCGGTGTGCCCGAGCCACCTCGCCACGAGGAGGGCCGGGAAGCGCTGCTGCGCCGTGTTGTAGTCGCGAACGGTGCCGTTGTAGTACCGCCGCGCGTACTGCAGGTCGTTTTCGATCTTGACGAGGTCGTCGTGCAACGACCGGAACGAGCGGTCGGCCTTCAGGTCGGGGTACGCCTCGGCGAGCAGCATCAGTTTGCGGACCGCGCCGCCGAGCGCCGCTTCCCGCGTCTCGCGATCGGGGATCCTGGTGGCGGCACTCGCCTCGGCCCGTGCGGCGACGACCTCTTCGAGGGTCGTCCGCTCGTGGCGAGCGTAGCCCTTGACCGCCTCGACCAGGTTCGGCACGAGATCGTGACGCCGTTTCAACTGCACGTCCATGCCACCGAAGCTCTCCTTCACCCGGTTGCGCAACGTCACGAGGCGATTGAAGAGGAGGACGAAACCGAGGAGGAGAAGGATCGCGACGACGCCCCCGACGACGACGGGCGGCGCGACAGCGAGGGCGGTCGAGGGCATGGCGGAGAGACTACCCGTGCGGCCCAATCGCCGCGGAGGCGCGTCCGGGTGCCGAAGGTCGCCGCGGCGGGCGAGGTGGCGAGGTCCGCACGATCCCGACGCGGCGGCCGCTCGCCCCATCGGCGACGAGACATGCCGGTCGGGTCAGTGACTCCCTCGGCGGATACGCTCGGGTCGGTGCGCACCCTCCTCGCCCTCGGTCTCGCGGCGGTCGTCTTGTCCGGAGTGCTCCCGCCGTACGCGCGCGCGGACGGCAAACCGACGTTCGTCCCCGATCCGGTGCTCGCCGCACGCGGCTTCCTCGACGCGCTCGATCCGGCGCGGCGGCGCGTCGCATCCCACCCGTTCGGATCGCCGCTGCGCTTCGAGTGGGAGTATCGCCCGGGGGCGCGCAGCGGGCTCGCGGTCGGTGACATGACGGCGGAACAGCGCGCCGCCGCCGACGTGCTCTGGCGCAGCGGCCTCGGGCCCGAAGGACTGCGACGGATCGGAGCGGTCCTCCTGCGCGAACGCCTGCTGCAGGCCGCGCTCTCGCCCGGCGCGCGGCGCCGGGATTCGACCTGGCGTGACCCGGGCCGTTACCACCTCGCGGTCTTCGGTGAACCCTCGGCCAGCGAGCCGTGGTCGTGGCGGCTCGATGGCCACCATCTCTCGATCCACCTCACGTATGCAGGAGGACGACTCGTCGGTGCGTCGCCGGCGTTCCTCGGAGGCGATCCCGCGAATGCGTCCGCCGACGGAGGGCATGTCGCTCGCGTCACGTTGGCCGCGTGGCGCGCGTTCCACGGCGCCCTCGACGCGACCCAACGCGCCGCCGTCTACGGGGGCTCCCGGGTTCCCGGCGACATCGCCATGCAGCCCGGCCGTGCGCGCATCGCGCCGCCCCCGGGCGGACTCGCCGCGGAGACCCTCTCGGCCACCCAGCAGGCATTGTTGCTCAAGTGGATCGCAACGTATCCCTTCGACGCGCTGGAAGGGGATCCCGATCGGCCGCGCACGCCGTCCGATCTCCACGGCGTGCGCATTCGGGTCCGCGGCGACCCGCGCGCGACCTCCGCCCATCACGTCGAGATCGCCGGGCCGCGCTTCGCCGCGGAGCATCGCGACTCGGGAGACCACCTCCATCTGGTCTGGCGTACGGCCTCCGATCACGGCGGCTTGTAGTCGGCATCGCCGCGGGAGGGCAACGAGGGCCGGTGTTGCGGGTCGGGACAAGCCGACGATCCGAGACGCGAACTCGGCACCCCGCGGGGCGGTTCGGTGGCCCCGGGCCGATCCCCGAACGAGCCCGGGTCCGGTCGAGCCCGGGCGCGGCGGCTCTATCCGAAGGTGATGCCCTGAGCGAGCGGCAGGTCGGCACCGCCGTTCACGGTGCACGTCTGGCGCCGCATGTACGCCTTCCAGGCGTCCGAGCCCGCCTCGCGCCCGCCGCCGGTGTCCTTCTCCCCCCCGAACGCACCGCCGATCTCGGCCCCGGACGTCCCGATGTTCACGTTCGCGATGCCGCAGTCGGATCCCGCCGCCGAGAGGAAGCGCTCCGCCGCCCGCACGCCGTTCGTGAAGATCGCGCTCGAAAGCCCTTGATCGACCTCGTTGTTGCGCGCGATGGCCTCGTCGAGCGAGCCGACGACCTGGACGTAGAGCAGGGGCGCAAACGTCTCCTCGCGGACGATCGCCGCCGTCGGCCCGTCGGGCATCAGCACGAGGGTCGGCGGGACGAAGTGGCCCGGTCGGTTGGCGAATCAATCGATGGCCTCGATGCCGCCCGCGAGGACCTTGCCGCCCGCCGCGACGGCCTCGCGGATCGCGTGCCGCAGGGCGTCGATCGCCCGCCGATCGATGACCGGCCCCATCAGCACCTCGGGATCGAGCGGATCGCCGATCCGCACGTCGGCGTACGCGCGGACCAGGCGGCGCGTGACCTCGTCGGCGACCTCGCGGTGCACGAGGAGGCGACGCGTCGTCGTGCAGCGCTGACCGGCCGTGCCGATGGCGCCGAACAGCACCGCGCGTGTGACGAGATCGAGATCCGCGTCGGGCATCACGATCAACGCGTTGTTTCCGCCGAGTTCCAGCAACGTGCGCCCGAGGCGTGCGGCGACGACCTGCCCGACGTGACGGCCCATCCGCGTCGAGCCGGTCGCGCTGATCAGCGGCAGTCGGCGATCGGCGATCATGGCTTCGCCGACCTCGTCATCGGGCCCGATCACCAGACCGAACACGTCGGCGGGATCGACGTCGGCAGGGCGGAAGATTCGCTGCTCCCTCATCGTGCGGCGGAACAGGCCGTTCAACGCGACCGCGGAGAGCGGCGACGACAGGCTCGGCTTCCAGATCATCGTGTCGCCGCAGACGGCCGCGATCGTCGCGTTCCACGCCCACACGGCCATCGGGAAGTTGAACGCCGTGATGATGCCGACGACGCCGAGCGGATGCCACTGTTCGAACATGCGGTGGTCGGGGCGTTCGCTCGGCATGGTGTGGCCGTACAACTGCCTCGAGAGGCCGACGGCCAAGTCGGCGATGTCGATGCACTCGACGACCTCGCCTCGCCCCTCCGCGATGATCTTGCCCATCTCCTTGGTGATGAGCGCGCCGAGGTCGTCGACGTGCGCGCGAATCGCGTCGCCGAGCAGGCGCACCACCTCGCCGCGCCGCGGCGCCGGCAGCGCGCGCCATGCGCGAAACGCGGCCTCGGCGCGACGCACGGCGGCCTCGTACCCGTCGCGGCGGTCGAAGCGGATGCCGGCGAGCGCTCCGCCGGTGGCCGGATCGATGCTGTCGAGGTCGCCCGCGCCGGGCGACGTCACCCTCGGATCGTCGTAGAGCCCCAGTCGTTCGAACAGCGGGTCGTGCATGAGGGCGAGGCTACACCGACCGCCCCGCGCCGCGACCCAACGTCGCCACCTCGCGTGGCGCGCGGTACCTGAACGCGATGCGTGCGCCGAACTCCGTCCCGATCGAGCCGGTCGTGCTGCGACTCGCCTTCCTCGGCTTCTGGCAGGTCCACCGGCGCTGCAGCTGGAACGACGAGGTCTCGCCCCACGCGGATCTCGTCCTGCCGAGTCGCGCCATCCGCGGAGCGAAGCGGTTCCTGCGCCGGGCCACCGCGTGCCTCGGGGAGCAGGTGCCGATCGAGATCCGATTGGCCGGCTACTCGTGGGGCGCGCTGACGGCGGGCCACGTGGCCAATGCCCTGCTCGCCGGAACGATCGTACAAGCCCCCGATCGCCTGCGCGTGCGCCTCGCCCTGCTCGATCCGGTCGACACGTTGCGGCGGCGGCTCGTGTTGCCCGCCGACGAGCCGCGGCTCACGGCATGGTGCGCGTACCAGCGCAACGGCTGCTATCGCGGATGCCCGGGTTGGTCGGGGCTCTATCGCGGCATCGCCGTTCCCGGCGCGTCGAATCTCGACCTCACCCGGTTCGGCCGGAACGCGCCGCCCGCCGACCACGTGCCGCCCGACCGCGCGCCTGATCACCTGCAACTCGGCTATCGCGGATGGGGCGGGTGGGGGGCGCGTCTCGCGACGGTCCTCACGGGCGGAGAGCCCTGGCCGGCGGACGCCCCTCCTGGATCTAGCGCGTCGCGGATTCCATCGCCTCGATGAGGACGGCGGCGGGGTTGTCCCACTCGCCGCCCTGGATGCGACGAACCGGCCTTCCCTCCAAGTACAGGATGCCGGCCGGAAGACTGCTGATGCGGTGCGTCCGCACCTCGGGATCACTCGAGAACCCCGGACCGTACGGCACGCCGTAGAACCGCAGCTGGATGTCGGTGACCTTGGGATCCCGGCTGCGCAGGGGGGCGAGGTAGGTGTGGGTCGTCGCGATGACGCGGGGAAGGTAGCGTTCGCATCGGGGGCATCGCGTGCTGAAGTAGAAGTCGAGCCGCCACGTGCCGCCGATCGCGGCGAGCCGGGTCAGGGCTGCCTGATCCGGCGTGTACTCCATGATCTCCTTGTTGAAGCGGCTGTTGCTCTCGATCACCTTCTGGCGATCGACCCAGCCGAGGAGCACCGGGGGGTCCTTCATGACTCCACGGACGACGCCCTCCGCGCCGTCGGCTTTGGGCAACTCGAAGAGGAGGAACTGGGTCGACGGGTCGATCCGCACACGGCCGAGTTCGGTCAGGACCGCGTCGGCCTTCAGGTCGCGCGTCATGTCGTCGCGGACGACGATGTCTTCCGCGCGGACACGGTGGATGCGAAGTCCGTGGCGCTTGACGATCAACGCGCCGGCACCCGGAACGTCCGTGACGAGGTACGAGTGGTGACGCCTGTCGCGGCCCGCCTGGAAGTAGCGATCGAAGACGCGCGCATGCTCGACGAGCCGGTCGTCGAGCCAGAGCTTGCTGCTCGACATTTCGTACTGGTTGTATTCCGGGTGCACGGTCGGCGTCGCGTCCGCATGCGAGCGGGTGCCGACGCCGGTGAGGGCGAGCGCGAGCGTGAGCGCGGGAAGCAGGGCGAAGACGGCGTGCAGGCCGCGAGGTTGGGCGGGCTTCACGGGCGGGACCTCCTTCAGACGGACCGCCGGCAGTCGGATCGTCCGCTCCCAACCTTACCCCCTGCGGGGGGCCGCGCCTCGCGGGGGGCCGGAGTTTCCCAAGCGGTCCGCTCAGCGCTTGAACGCGGGCAGCGGAGGCAGTCCCCGCCACGTCTCCTTGACGATGCCGCCCTCGACGAGGAACGAGCGCGGCAGGCGGCGGAACATCAACGTCAGGAGTGGATCGGGGATCCCGCGAATCGTGAACGTCGCCGGTGGCCGGCCCGACTCCTCGTCGCCCGCGGACCAGGCCAACCCCTCGTCGCCGACGGCGGATGTGACGATCCAGAGTTCCGGCTCGCTCGGCGCGTCGGCTCCCGCGTCCTCCGCGGCGAGGAAGCGCTCGGACCAGGTGTCGGCGTACTCGTTCAGCGTCGGGATCGCCGCGAGGAAGTCGGGCTCGTCGAGTTGGGTCAGAACGACGATGTGGCGGCCCTCGCCGAGTTGGGGCACCGCCGGGTCGTCTCCCGCAGGCGGTTTGCCACCGAGGCAGATCCGCGACTCGCCTCCGACACACAGGGAGTCCACACGACGTCCCGGTTTCAACTGCGTTCCGAGATCGTCCAGGGCCTCGATGTCCGGGGAGACCAGCGAGAACCCCGCGGCGAGCGCGGCGCCGACGACGGCTGCGGTCGTGCGCCGTCGCGGAATCCACGGACCCGTGCGCGGCCGACCGAGGAACGCCAAGAGCGACGGGACGAGCAGGAGGGCGAGATCCTGGAAGAACGCTTCCTTCGGCGTCCGCGTCGTGACCGTCCCGAAGCAGCCGCACGTCGCGTGGGGCGTCGCCTTCTCGTCCGCGTGATGCCATTCGCGAGCGGAGATCCCGATGAACAGCAACGAGAGCAGGAGCGCCGGGATCAGCACCCAGAGGCGGCGGACGCTGAAGACGAGCAGCAGGCCGACGAGTCCTTCGACGAAGATCGCGAGGACGGCGAAGACGTCGGACGGAAGACCGAAGGTCAGGTCCAGTCGCAGGAGGGGCACCACGATGCCCTGGTCTTCGACGTGACGCACCCACGCATCCGGGTTCAGCGCCTTGCCGTACACGCCGTAGAGGAGCACGGCGCCGACGACGAAGGCCGCGAAGACGCCGATCGCCACGAAGAGGGGTCGGCGCGGGGGCGGAGAGACGATCGACGTGCTCACGACGGAACCTCCGATCCCGGGGAGCGAACCCCTCTCGGCGCCTCGACGCACCTTGCGGAACGCTCGTCGGCTTCCGTCACGCGCCGGTCCACAGGAGCGGCGCGTGACTCGTGCGAAGCCGGTCTACGAGCAGGCGCGGCCGCCGGCACCGCACGCGGCACCGCCGCTGTCCGGAGCGGGAGCGGGATAGCCGCCGCTCGAATCGGGATAGCTCGGCGACGGGTAGCCGGGGTCGGGGTACGTCGGCGACGGGTACGAACCCGGATCCGTGTAGCCGGGATCGGTGTAGCCGTAGCCCGAGTCGTAGCCGCTCGGCGGCGTGTACGACGGCGAGGAGCCGCCCGGGGTGTACTCCGGGGCTTCCGGCGGGATGTACGGCGACGAGTCGCGGGGCGCCACCGGATCGGACGAGCCACCGGAGAACAGCCCGAGCGGATCGGGGAGGCTCGGGCCGCCGGAGCATGCGGCCAGGCTGACGGCGACGCTCATGGCCGCGAACAGGGCGACGAGACGAATCATCGAAATCCACCTCTCGGAAGGGTCGCGGCGGGGCTGCGCCCGACGCACGCGCACCGTACCCGTGACGCGGCCCCTACGACAAGGGGCGACCGGGGTGCCGGCGCGTCCGCCCAGAACCGACGCCCGAGGGGCCCCCGGCGCGGCGCCCGGTTCGCGCTGCCGCTCACCTGAACGGATACCGGCGGCGGGATCGTGCGACGACCGAGAGGTAGAGGGCCTCGAGGCGCGCCGCCTGGGCGCGCGTGCCGTAGCGGGTCTCGACGCGGCGACGACCGAGCGCGGCGCGCGCACGTGCGGCACCAGGGAAGTCGAGGGTCGCGGCGATCGCGTCGGCGAGCGCGGCGACGTCGTTCGGCGGCACGACCAGTCCGGCGCTTCCGCCCTCGACGACGTCCGCCATCGCGCCGACATCGGTGACGACGACCGGCGTTCCGACGGCCAGCGCCTCGAGCAACGCGATCGGCAGCCCCTCGGATCGACTCGGCATCACGACCACGTCCGCGACGGCCAGGCACGCGGGGCCGTCGTCGCGCCACCCGGGCAGCGCGACCCGTTCGCGGAGGCCCGCCGCATCCGCGCGCCGGGCCAGTCCTTCGAGCAGGGGGCCGTCGCCGACGAGAGCGAGACGCAGGGCCGGACGCGATTCGGCGAGTCGCGCAAAGGCCTCCAGCAACAGGTCCTGACCCTTCTCGGGGCTGGTGCGTCCGAGTGCGACGACGAGAGCGTCCCCCTCGCTCGCGCCGAGCGCGGCACGCGCTCGGTCTCGACTCGCCTCCGCCGCCTCGATCACGCGCGCGACGTCGATCCCGTTGTCGACGCCGTGGAGGCGGTCCTCCGGGACGCCGCCGCGTCGAAGTCGCTCGCGCAGCGCCTCCGAGACGACGACCACGGCATCGGCACGACGCAACGCGCGGCGATCGAGCGCCTCGAACACTCGCACCTTCAGGTCCTCGGCCGTGTAGCCGTGCGCCACCGCGATCCACGGAATCGCCCCGAGGCGGGCCGCGCGGCGCCCGACGAAGTTCGCCTTGTAGTCGTGCGTGACGACGAGGTCCGCGCCGACGGCGGTGAGCCGCTCGTGCAGGCGTCCGACGAGGCGCGGGTCGTACGAGGAGCGCTGTTCGATGCGAAGGACGCGCACGCCCTCGCGTTCGGCCATGTCGAGGAACGCCGACGGCCGTCCCGGCGGCGCGAAGACCGCGACGTGGACCTCGATGGCCGGGCTCGCGTGCCGCGCCTGGTCGATGAGCAGGCGTTCGGGACCGCTGACCCGGTCGCTGTTCCGCACGTGGACGACGCGCACCGGCGCGGGTTCGGGCGGCATCAGCGACCGCGATCCTCCGCCCAGGTCGTGACGACGAACGGCCCACCCGCGTCGCTCGTGTTGCCGCCGGCGTCGATCCGACGCACGCCGATCGAGATCGGCGTCGCCGGATCGAGACCGCCGAGGATCGCTTCGGGCACCCGCGTGAGCGCGCGCGGTTCGCCGTCCACCTCGAGGAGGTAGGACACCAGGCCGGAGTCGTCCGCCTCGCCCTCCCAGCGCACGCGGACGCGCGACGCCGACAGCGCATGGGCCCACAGCGTCGTCGGCGCCGCCGGCGGCGAGGTGTCCATCGTCGCCGAGGACGTGGCGTCGAGCGCGACGATCAGGGCCGTGCGCGACGTCACGGCATGGGTTCCCTGGTACGACCCGAGCGCGTGCTGGACCGAAACCGTGAACGGACCGCGCGAGTCGAACGACGGGCCGTTCGAGGCGACGCGTGAGACGAGCGGCAGGTCGAGGCGGCCACTCGCGTCGGTCGTGCCGGTCGCGACCTCCTGGTCCTCGCGATCGCGCACGGCGACCGTCGCGCCGCCGGCCGGCTGTCCGACGACGTCGCGCGCGACGATGCGCAGGGTGAACCGACGCTCGCTGCGCCACGTCGCGGGATTCGCCCATTCCGTGATCGCGTCCATCGACTCGACCGTGATCGGGTCGAGCAGGCTGTGCCCCGTGCTCGGCACGAGGTCGCTGACGTCGATGCGCTCGAAGAGCAGGGGACGATCCGGGCCCTGGGCGAGATCGCGGAGCCAGAGGTTGTCGCGGGTCGGCCCGCCGTGGCTGCCGTCCCACTCGCGCTGGATCAGGACGTCCGTCGCGGCGAAGACGTTGTGGTGCACGTCGATGTCGGCGGGCGGATTGGTGGCGCCGCCCGCCCAGACGTAGGCCTTGGCTGCGAAGGGCGCATGCGTCGACCGGGCGCGGAAGCGATTGCCGTAGACCTGCACGCGTTGCGCGGCGTCCATCGAAATCGAGAGCGCGTACGCGTCGGCGTGGTCGGCGTCGGCCTCGGCGAGGACGTCGTTGTGGTAGGCGCGCACGTCGGTCGCCGTCTCCAGGCGGATGCCGTGCGTCCAATGCTGGGGGAACTCGTCGTTCGGGCGGTCCTGCGCGCGAATCCGGTTGTCGTGGAGCAGGCAGCGAAGTCCCGCCGCGTCCTGGCCGTCCACGTGGACGCCGCGGCTCTCGCCGACGAGTTCGTTCTCGTAGACGTCGGCGTCCGGCTTGTAGACGCCGATCATGTAGGCGTTGGCGACGCAGGAGCGCGTGCCGAGGACCTCGTTGTGGTGGATCCGGAACGGGCGATCGGTCGTGTTGCCCTGGACGTAGATGCCCCACTGCGGCGTGTGGGTGATCCGATTCTGGTCGATCTCGCAGCCGTGGACGATGCCGCCCATCCAGATCGCGGCGACGCCCGGAAAGTGGCGATCGACGACCGTCTCGGTCCGCGTCGCAATCGTGCAGTGGTCCACGCGAACGTCGCCGGCCGGCTGCTCGAAGACGACGAGGGCGCTCGAGTCCGGGCCGACGACGTCGAGCGTCAGCGACGAGAACCGCAGATCGTGTCCGCCTCGGAACTCGATCGCGGCCGATCGCGCGCCGGGCGCACCCTGGCGGATCGTCCCGCCGTGGATCCACGTCAGGCCCGGTTCGTTCTGCCAATGCGAGACGATGCCCGGCTTGCCCTCGTTGCCCGCCGTCCCGTAGGTGATCGTGCGGCCGTTGAGGTCGAGTTCGACGCCGGAGGCCTCGATCGTGAACGCGGTGTCGGCCGCCGTGATGTCGTTGCCGAGTCGATAGTGCCCCGGTTGCGTGATCGCGCCGGGCGCGGTCAGCACGGTGGCCGTACCCTCCGGACCGCGCACCGCGCCGGGAACGCGAAGTCCCACGCCGTGGCTGAAGGGTCCGAAGCCGGTTGCGAACTCGACGCGAACGGCGAACTGCATCGTCCGACCGGACTCGAGACCGAACGCCTCGATCGTCACCGGTTCGCCGGGACGGACGTGCCCGAAGCGGGTCGGTACGGCGGGCGCGTTACCGGCGAAGTGCGGCGATGCGGGATCCGGCGTGAGGTGGGCCGGCGATGTCCGCACGTCGTATCCGCGAACGAGACCGGCGTTCGCGGGCACGGTGAACGTCAGGCGCACCGTGCCGGCGGCATCGCCCGGCCAGGCGAACAACCCCTCGAGCGCGGTCGGCGCGACGCCGTCCTCCTCCGCGATCAGGGGCGGCGCGACGTACTGCGGCGGGATCGGAAGTTCCTCGGGGGAGGTCGGTCCGCGTCCACCGCCGCACGCGACGAGCGCAAGGAACACCGAAAGGACGCCTGCGCGACGCGGGACGGCACGCTCTCGGCGCACAGAGGGGCGATGTGTGTTCACGAGGGCGAGCCTACCCCGTACCGTCGCGCCGGCCCGGTCCGGGACGATCATCGAGAAGCCGTCGGCGCGGCGGCGGCTCGCCCGGTGAGCACACGGCGTTCCACGGGGCCCGCGAACCGACCGGCCTCGAGGCCGGCCACGACGTCCGCCACGGCACCGAACGAGAATTCGTCGAGCAGGCGGTCGATGCGCCCGGCGGTCCGCGCGAGGTTGACCGTGTGCCGGAAGCGCGCCCGTCGCGAGGCCTCGCGCAGCCGCGGTTGGTCCGGGTCTACCTCCCAAGGATGGAGGTAGAGCATGCCCGGGCGTCCGTCGGCCTCGGCCTGGCGGAGACCGGCGCGCATCACGCCGAGGGGCAGGAGGCGCAGCCACCCACCGCCGCTCGCCGGCACGTTGCGCCCGGCGACGCGCCACGTCGTCATCGGCAACTCCCAGATCCACGCCCCCTTCTCGTCCTCGACGCGGACCGGTCCGCGCGGGAAGTCCGGGATGCCGTACCGATCGTGACGGACGGGGAACACACTGCTCGACACGGTGTAGCCCTCGTCGCGGAGTACGTCGTACGCCCACGTGGATTCGCGCGTCAGCGAGAACGACGGCGCGCGGAACGAGCGGATTCGGATCGGCGCGGCGGCTTCCAGCGCGCGACGCGCCCGGGCGAGGTCCTCTCGGAAGGTCTCCGGCGTGAGTCCGTGCACGAGCCGGTGAACGCTGCCGTGGCTCGCGACCTCGTGACCGGCCTCGACGAGGCGTGCGATCAACGTCGGATGGCGCTCGGCGACCCAGCCGAGCGTGAAGAACGTCGCGCGGACGCCGCGTCGGGCGAAGAGGTCGAGCAACCGCTCCGTGTTCGGGACGACGCGGCTCTCGTACTGGTCCCACCGATCGCGGGAAACGACGTGCTCGAACGCGCTGACCTGGTACCAGTCCTCGACGTCCACCGTCAACGCATGGCGCGGTGAACCGTTCATATCGACGTCTCCCGGAGGATGTCCCAGTCCTCGTTGCGCGCGGCGACCGCGATCACCATGACCGCGGGGATCCAATACCAGTTGGCGCGCTCCAGGTTGTGCGCGGCGAGTCCGGACACGAGCATCAGTCCGAGCGTGAACAGGCAGGTCCAGCAGAGCGTCCCGACCGCGCGATCCCAGGCGGTTCGCGGGTTGCGCCGCCGCGCCATCTGCCGCACGGCAAAGGTGATCGACGTGAAGAGGAAGCCGAGGAAGGTCACGGTGCCCAGGATGCCGCGCGTCGCGACGATCTGCCCCGTCAGGCTGTGGGGGAGCAGCGTCCGTCCGTCCACCCGCCGCACGCGGTATGCGCTCCAGTTGCCCGGGCCGACGCCCAGGACCGGGTTGTCGGCGAGGATCCGGAACGCCACCCGATACCCCTCGATGCGGTCCGCGGTGGACGACTCGCGCGTGTACGTATCGCCTTCGAGGATGCTGGCGATGCGCTTCTTCTGGGACTCGCTGAGCGTAGCGGCCATCGTCACACCCGCGACGACCACGAGCGCCGCGCCGATCCAGCGGGGCCAACCTCGGCGCAGGATCGTCAGCGTGAACAACCCCGTCAGCACCGTCAGCACGAGGGCGCTGCGGCTGGACGACATGAAGACCGAGTAGACCGCGAGCACGGCGTAGGCGAGGGAGCAGAGCCGAATGAACCACGAGCGCGTCGTCACGCCGGCCCAGAGAACGAGCGGCAGCGTGAACACGATCGTCGCGCCGAAACTGTTCGGGTCCGCGTTCGACCAGCCAACGCCCATCATGCGGACGACGCCCTGCGCGTAGTCCATGCGTCCCGCCCGCCACTCGATGAACGACAGCACCAGGAACGTCCCGACGCCCGCGCACATCACGAGGAGCGTCAGCAGCAGCTCCCGCCGCGTCCTGACGATGCTGACCAGGAGGAAGTAGGAGAGCATCATCGTCCCGTGGTCGATGTGCGCCTGCTGCGCGAGCGCCGGCTCGAACGCGAAGAACGCCGACAGCGTGCACGACACGACGAACGCCGCCAGCCAGAACGTCTGCGGCCGCTCGATCGCAAGCGGCTTGCGTTTCGCCAGGCCCTCCTGGATCGAGCGCCCGATCGCGACGAGCAGCGCGAACAGGCCCAGGAACGAGCGCGGGCGCACCGCCTCGAGCGAGGTCAGGTACTCGTCGACGTAACTCGTCGCGAGGAACAGGTAGATCATCAGCACCCAGAAGTGAAGCGAGAGGCCGCCGAAGTGCGTCCTCGCGAACGCGAAGAAGCCGCTGCGGAGACGCGGCTCCCAGGGGCGATCGGCGCGCTCGAGAGCCGCGCGCGCGGTGCGCTCGGACGCGGAGACGTTCACGGCGCGGCCCCCTGCGCCACCGCGCGGGCGCGTCGCAGCCCGACGCCGGGCGGCGCGGCGAAAGCGATCGCCGCGACGACGGCCACCGAGAGCGCGCCACCGCCCACGAGGGCGAGCCAGCCGTGGCTCGCGGAGTGATCGAACGCGAGCGACAGCACGCCGACCGACACGGCGCCCGCGACCAGAGGCAGGGCGAGCGTCTGCGCCCACCACGTCGCGAGCGAGAAGCCGAGGCGACGTCCGTTCCACCACGGCAGCACGACGCCGTGCACGAGGGCCGCGGGGACCAGCGTTCCGAACGCGACGCCGACCAGCCCGTGGCCGGCGACCCACCAGAGGCTCAGCCCGAGGTTCGCGAGTCCCTCGCCGAGTGAGAGCAGCGCGAGCGCCTTCATGCGGCCGGTGCCCTGGTGCGCCATCACGAGCGGGTAGCTGCTGATCGGGAACAGGGCCGCGAAGGTGAGCACGACGAGGCTCGGACCGGCCTCGAGGCGGAACGAGCGATCGCCGTGCATCCAGGTCTCGAGGAATGCTCCGCCCAGGATCACGAGCCACGCCAGGAGGGGCGTCGCCGCGAGCAGCATCCGGCGCGAGGATCCCTGCAGCAACCGCACCACGCCGGCCCGATCACCGACCGCGTCGCGCGCACCGAGTTCGGGCATCAGCACGCGACCGACCTGGAACACGAGCGTTCGGGCGTGGACCGGCAACTTCGCGGCCCGGTCGAACAGGGTGACGAACGCCGCGCCGAGAGCGCCGCCGACGACGATCGCGTCGGTCTTGTCGGACAACAGCAGGGACGCGGTCACGATCAGGTTGAAGCCGCCGTACTGGAGCAGCCCGCGCACCGCTCGGCGCGACGCGCGTCGGGGCCAGAACGTCAGCCCCGGCTGCTCACGGAACGCGAGGCGCGTCTTCCACAGCATCTCGCCGAACTCGACCAGACCGATCACGAGGGCGAGCGCGACGATCCCGCCGTCGAGCGCGAGCACGAGGACGATGCCGGCGGTGCTCGCGACGAGCGAGAGGAGATCGATGCGGCAGGTCAGGTCGAATCGCTGTCGGCCGATCAGCACGGCCGTGAACGCATTGAGGGGAAGGTTCAGGGCGAGGCAGAGCCCGGTGATCCACAGCGCCGTGCCAGCGGCGTCGCTCTGTCCGGGCGCCACGCCGAACCACGGTCCCAGGCGCGGCGCGACGACGAGCGTCGCGAGGAGCACGAGCACGCCGCCGATCGCCAGCGTGACGAACGCACCGTGGACGTGCCGTTCGATCTCGTCGATCTCGTCGCGAGCGTGGTGCCGCGCGACGAAGTGGACGATGGCCGGTCGGATCCCGAAGTCGGCGACGTTCAGGTAGCCGGTCAGCGTGTTGATGATGACCCAGACGCCGAACAGGTCGTGGCCGAGTCGCTCGACCACGAACGGGCTCAGGACGAGCAGGACGAGCGCGTGGAGGACGTACGACGCGGCGTTCCACGTCGCGTTGCGGGCGAGCACCCCACGCGGCGACGGCGGCGTGCCGGACCCGCCGGCTGCGGCGGCCGGTCGGGGGGGCGGAGGGGGGGGCGGGAGGTCGCTCACGGCCCGGGGTTCATGTCCTTTCCGATCGACAGCAGGGGGCCGCGGTGTCCTGCCACTGCCACATCGACCTTCGGTGCGACGGACATCCAGCCTTTATCACGGCACGTCAGTCGTCCGATAGGACGGGCACGACGGCCCGGATCGGAGGGCGTGGAGGCGCCGTGCGGGCTTCGGGTTGCGACCGATGGCCCGCCCGGCCCTACCGCCATCCGCCCGGCCGCGCGAACGGCGGTCCGGTCCACGACGCCTTCTCGGCGGACGGAGCGGATGGCACCTGCCTTGCATGCGGGCCCTCGCCCATGCAAATTTGATGGGTTCGGCACGCCGATCGCCCGGCTTCCGCCACCCCCGAGAGGACCAGGACCCCATGCGCGTCTGCGTGACCGGCGGAGCCGGATTCATCGGTTCCACGCTCGTCGATCGGCTGCTCGCCGACGGTCACGACGTGTCCGTCCTGGACGACTTCAGCACCGGCCTGCGCGAGAACCTCGCCGCCGCGCGCTCGTCGATCGACCTGGTCGAGGGCGACCTGCGGGATCCCACGGCGATCGCGCGCGCGGTCGCCGGGTGCGAGGTCGTCTACCACCAGGCCGCGCTCGCGGCCGTCGCCCGCAGCGTCGAGCGCCCGGAGGAGGTGACCGAGGTCAACGTCCTTGGGACGCTCCGCCTGCTCGTCGCCGCCCGCGACGCCGGCTGCCGGCGGGTCGTCTTCGCGTCCTCCTCCTCCGTCTACGGCGACACGCCTGCCCTGCCGAAGCGGGAGGCGATGCCCCTCTCGCCCCGCAGCCCCTACGCGGCGTCGAAGGCGGCCGGCGAGGCCTATCTGACGGCCTTCCAGGCGACCTACGGGCTGGAGACGGTCAGCCTGCGCTACTTCAACGTGTACGGACCGCGACAGAGTCCGCGTTCCGCCTACGCTGCGGTGGTCCCGCTGTTCGTCGACGCCCTCCGGCGCGGTCAACCGGCGACCGTGAACGGAGACGGCGAGCAGACGAGGGACTTCACCTACGTCGAGGACGTGGTCGACGCGTTGATCCGCGCGGCCACGGCGCCGGGCGCGACCGAGGGCCCGATGAATCTCGGCGGTGGGCGGCGCGTTTCGATCCGGGAGTTGCTTTCGATCGTGGCCGACGAGCTCGGGGTGGAGCCGTCGAGCCGCCATGTTCCGGCTCGTGTCGGTGACGTCCGCGACTCGCTCGCGGACATCTCGGAGGCACGGATCAGGCTGGGTTGGACGCCGTCCACCGAGCTGCGGACCGGAATCGCGCGCATCGTCGAGTCGCTCGCGGAATCCACAGCCTGACGGGCCGGGGGGCAGTCATGGGGGGCCAGGTGAACACAACGACGGATCGCCGCGCCGCCGCCTCTCCGGCGGCCGACGCCCTCGCCGCGCGCATCGACGCGCGGGCGATCCACTTCGGCGTGATCGGCCTCGGCTACGTGGGCCTGCCGCTCGCGGTGGCCTTCGCCGAAGACGGCGTCGATGTCGTGGGCTTCGAGGTGGACGAGGCGAAGGTCGCCGCGGTGAACGCCGGCCGTAGCACGATCGACGACGTGTCGAGCGACGCGCTCGCGGCGGTCGTGGGCGCGGGACGCCTCCGCGCAACGACGGACATGTCCGAACTCGCCTCGTGCGACGTGATCAGCATCTGCGTCCCGACGCCGCTCTCGAAGAGCCGCGATCCGGACCTGTCCTACGTCGATGCGGCCACGGCCAGCGTCGAGCGCGTCGTTCGCGCCGGCCAACTGGTCATTCTCGAGAGCACGACCTACCCCGGCATGACGAGCGAGTACGTCCAGCCGCGGCTCGAGAAGGCCGGCCTGTCCGTCGGAACCGACATCTGGCTCGCGTTCAGCCCCGAGCGCGTGGATCCGGCCAACGCGCGCTACGGGATCCGCAACACGCCGAAGGTCGTCGGCGGTGTGGACGCGATCTCCACCGAACTCGCCGCCGCGTTCTACGCGCTCGCGATCGAGCGCGTGGTGCCGGTGTCGTCGGCCTCCGCGGCCGAGATGGTCAAGCTGCTCGAGAACACGTTCCGCAGCGTGAACATCGGTCTCGTCAACGAGGTGGCGATGATGTGCGACGTGCTCGGTCTCGACGTGGACGAGATCGTCCGCGCCGCCGCGACCAAGCCGTTCGGGTTCCTTCGCTTCGACCCCGGCCCCGGCATCGGCGGCCACTGCATTCCGCTCGATCCCATCTACCTGTCGTGGAAGTTGCGCCACCTGGACTACCGGGCACGCTTCATCGAGCTGGCGCAGGACGTCAACAGCGCGATGCCCGGCTACGTCGCGCAGCGCGTGGCGGCCGCGCTCAACGCGCACCGCAAGTCCGTGAACGGCGCACGCATCCTGGTGCTCGGCGTCGCGTACAAGCCCGACATCTCGGACACCCGCGAGTCCCCCGCGCTCGACGTGATCCGGCACCTCGAAGCGCAGGGCGCCGACGTGCGGTACGCCGATCCGCACGTGGCGCACATGGAGATCGCCGGACGACGTCGCGAGGCGGTCCCGTTCGACGCGACCACGCTTCACGAGGCGGACTGCGTCGTCGTCACGACCCACCACAGGACGTTCGACTGGCACCTGGTCGCGCGCGAGGCGGCGTTGATCGTCGATGCGCGCAGCGTCGTCCCGGCCACGGAGGTGCGGGGCGAGCTCTGGCGATTGAGCGGAGCCCCCTGGGCCGCCGAAGGGGTCTCCCGGCCCCCGCGAGTCCTCGCATGACGTGGTTCGGCGCCTCCCTCCGAGCGCTCGCCGCCGTCGTCGGCAAGTGGAAGTGGACCTACGCGGTCCCGGTCGCCACGTTGCTGCTACCGGCGACGATCTACGCGCTCCGTCTGCCGAACACCTACGACGTCGGTGCGGTGATCCAGATCAACGAGAAGATGACCGCCGGCGCGACGCGCATCGTCGGCCCGAGCGCACGCGACGAGAACGCGTTCGAGCTCGTCAACAAGACGAGGGACCGCCTGCTCGCGTCGGACAACGTCCGTGCGTTCGTCGAGGTGTTCGATCCGGCCGCCCCGCTCGACGATCCCGAGACGATCCAGCGCCACGCCGAGCGTATCGAGTGGAACCGACTGGGTGACAACGCGTTCAGCGTCCGCACCACCCACACCGACGGCGTCGTCGCCGAGCGAGCGTTGAACGCGCTCATCGAGCGCTTCCTCGACAACGAGAAGCAGCCCTACGTCGACGAGGCCGAGAAGAAGCACGACTTCTCCGTCAAGCACCGCGAGGAGGCCGAACGGACGTACGCCGGTTTCCGCGCGGAGATCGAGGCGTTCCACGCGAAGCACAGCGGCAAGGGCACGCTCGAACTCGAGATGACGCGTCTCGAGCGCGAGCTCGATGGTGTGCGCAGTCGCGTGGACGAACTCCTGCGCGAGCGCTCCGCGGTCCTCACGGAGGTGCAGGGCGTCGAAGAGGAACTCACCCGCGGCGAGGCGGGCCTCGAGGACGTCAAGTCGCGACCCGCTTCGACCCAGGAGCAGCTGCTCGCCGACCGCCTGCGCGGAGAGCAGGAGGCGCTGACCGGCGCGCGCGCCGCCTACACCGAGAAGCGCGCGACGCGCACCGAGATGCACGGCAGTGTGATTCGCGCGCGCAACGAGATGACCTCCTGGGAGGCACGCGTCCGCGACACCGCCGCGGAACTCGAGCGCGTTCGCCGGGCCGAAGACGACGCCTGGCTCGCGCGCGTCCGCACGGACCGCGACCAGATCCTGCGGCAGCGCCGGGATCGCGTCGTCGTGCTGAAGTCGCGCGCCGCGGCGATCGGCGACGAACTCGCGACGGCCGAGGCGAAGGAGCGGGATCTCTACCAGAAGCTGCGCGCCGCGCCGCTGCTCCAGGAGGAGGTCAAGCCCCTCCTGGCACAGCGCGACCTCGCCTACGAGACGTTGAAGAACGCGCGCAACGCCGAGATCGAGCTCGAGTCGCAGCGCCGGTTCACCGAGTCCGCGCCCCCGTCGCTCGTGACGCCGTACCAACTCGTCGAACCGGCCGTGGCGCCGGCGTCGCCGACCGGTCCGGCGCGACGCAAGTTCCTCGTCATGGCCTCCGCGGCGGGGCTGCTCGTCGGCTATGGCCTGATGCTGCTGCGGCGCCGCTACGACGACTCGACGGTCGTGGACGCCCGCGACATCGCGGGGGTCCTGCCCGGCGCGTTCGTGGTCGAGGTGCCGCGCCTCGAGGAGGGGCCGCTCGTCCCGATGCGAAGTGTCGCACGCGACGTCGTGTTCGGCGGCTGGGTCGCCGGATGCCTCGGCGTCGCCGGCATGGCGCTGGCGGCGCACTACGGGCTGATGGACGCGCCGTCGTGGCTCGCGCGTCTGCTCGGATGGGGGGTCTGATCGTGGCGAACCCGACCGCGTCCTCGTCCGCCGGTTCGTCCGCACTCGCCCTGCGGGACGCGTCGAAGCCCGGGTCGCTGCTGGCGGTGCACGAGGGCCGCCGCATCGAGTCCGTCGAGAAGCCGCGTCCGGAGTCTGCGCGCGGCTACATGCGTCTCACGGCGCACATCCTCCTTCAGAGCCAGCGCCGCGCGTTCCGGACGATCGGCGTCGTCAGCGCACGCGACGGGGAGGGCAAGACCACGGCCGCGGTGAACCTCGCCGTGTGTCTCGGTCGCACGCGCGGTCGCGCCGGTCGCGTGCTGCTCGTGGACGGCGACGCCCGCAGCCGCACGCTGACGCGCACGCTCGCCGCCGGCCATCCCGGACCGCATCCGAGCCTGATCGAGACGCCGTTCGAGGGCGTCGACCTGATGACGGCACCGGACGGCGAGGACGGGTTCACGCTGCACGACCCCGCCGCGTGGGCGCACACACTTCACGAACTGCGCCCGAACTACGCGCAGATCGTGATCGACTGCCCGTCGATCCTCGACAACCCGGAGGGCATCGTGCTCCGAGACTGCGTCGAGGAACTCGTCGTCGTCGCGCAGAGCGGGCGCACGCCGAAGCGCGCGCTGCAGAAGGCACTCGCACAGGTCGCCAAGCGCGTGATCGGAGTCGTTCTGAACGGCGCCCGGCCGTCCCGGGACTGATCGCACCCGATGACTCCTCCCCCTCCCTCCTCGGCCGTCGCCACCCGCGCTCCCGCGGCCGCGCCGCGTTCCGCGCCGACCCCCGTCGCACGACGCATCCAGCGGCCCCTGTCCCCGGCGAAGCCGGAAGCGGTGCTGATCCCGCCGGTCATCGTCTATCTCCTGACGATCGCCGCGACGCTCGGTCTGCACGCCCTCCTGATCCCCGAGCCGAGCGTGCTCACGTTCCTGCGGCTGGCGACCCTCGTCGCGCTGCACATCCCGGTGCTCTATGCGCTGCGGATGATCGCGCTGGGCGCGGGCGGGCGCGTTGCGATGGGTGCGGTCGCGCCGACTGCGTCGGCCCTGCTCGTCGTGCTGCTCGACGCGATCCTGCCCGGACGATTCCTCCACGCCGGCACGTGGGGTCTCGCCGCGTTCATGTCGTGGCTGTCCTATCCCGGTGTCCGCCTGTGGCAGTCCTGGTGGATCCGTCATCGTCCGGCGCGCGTGACTTTGTTGGCTTCGACCGAGTGGGGGGCGGGCGAGGCGGTTCGACGCCTCGAGGTGATCCCGGGCCTCGTCGTATCGAGCCTCGTGATCCCGGACTGCGATCCGGAAGCGGCCGAGCGCCTCCTGAAGCGACCGGTCTGCACCGGGTACGGCGACGAGGATCCGGCCGGCAAGCCCGTCCGCCTCGAGAGGCGCATCGTGGTCTCGTGCCCGGTGCGCGACGTCGCGGTCGGTTCTGCGATCGCGCGGTTCGTCGCCCTCGGTCACTCGATCAGCAGCGAGTCGGCCGTGCTGCGCGCGGCCGAAGGACGCATCGACACGGATCTCGCCAACCCGCTGAACCTACTCCTCGGGCGGCCCCGCCACTGGTTCGGTTTCGCGCTGTCACGCGTGATGGACGTCGTCGCGAGCGCCGTGCTGGTCGTGCTGCTGTTGCCGGTCTGGCTGGCGGTCGCCATCGCGATCCTGATCGAGGACGGGCGCCCGATCTTCTTCCTCCAGAAGCGCACGGGCCTGCGCGGGAAGACGTTCTCGGTCATCAAGTTCCGCAGCATGTACCGCGACGCCGAGTCGAAGTCCGGTCCGGTCTGGGCCGCCGAGGACGATCCGCGCATCACGCGCGTGGGTCGCATCCTGCGTCGCACGCGCCTCGACGAACTGCCGCAGTTGTTCAACGTGCTGGTCGGCCAGATGGCGCTCGTCGGGCCACGCCCGGAGCGCCCGCACTTTTTCCAGATGCTGCGGCGCGACGTGCCGCTGTTCGAGATGCGGACGATCGTTCGTCCCGGGATCACCGGTTGGGCGCAGGTTCGCGCGCCCTACGCGGCCGGGGCCGAGGACGCGCGCTGCAAGTTGGAGTACGACCTCTACTACGTGACGCGCCGTTCCCCCTGGTTCGACCTCTCGATCCTCTTCGAGACCGTGGGCGTCGCGTTCTCCGGCAAGGGCGCGCGGTAGCCGACGGCCCGCGGGCCACCCCTTCGATCCGCGCAACCGACCGTCCGGATGCCCCACGAGTCGGGCGTCACACCGCGCGGTGCTTCCAGGTGCCGCGGCGGAACCAGGCGCCGACGAGGAGGCCGCGAAGGGCGGCGGTCGAGGCGATCACGATCCAGATGCCGGCGACGCCGTGGCCGGATTGGAGCGCCCACCACGCGAGGGGAATGCGTGCGGTCGAAAGCGCGATGCCGATCAGCGTCGGCGGGAGCGTGAGCCCGGCGCCGCCGAACGCGCCGTCGAGGGTCAGCTCGATCGCCTGCGGAACGAGGCAGAGGGCTACGATCTTGAGATACGCCGCGCCGTGCGCGATCGTCGCCGCATCGGCGTCGGAACCGGCGAACCATCGCGCCAGGGGCTCGTCCACGAAGACCAGCACGACGGACCACAGGGCGGTGCACGCCGCGCAGGTCCACGCGGCACGCCAGCACAGCCGTCCGGCCTCGTCGGGACGGTCCGCGCCGAGTTCGCGCGACATCAGGCTCGCCGCCGCGGCCGACCAGCCGAGACCGGCGACGAACGCGACCCCCTCGCCCAGGTGGCCGATCATCAGCCCGGCCTGCGCGGGGGCACCGCCCGCGGCGAAGACGACCTCGTAGAGCAGGAGGTAGACGACGTTGAACCAGGCGCTCGCGATGCCGCTCGGCAGACCGACGCGCACCATGCGTCGCGCGACGGCGAGATCGAAGCCGAACCGGCCCGGGCGACCGATCGGCGTCTGCGGCGAGAAGCGCAGGACATCCGCATCGACCGGGTCGCGCCGCAACCAGCCGCGCCGACGGGCCTCGCGCGCGAGGAGCACGACCGGCGTCGCGGTCGCGATCACCGTCGCCCACGCGGCGCCCGCGAGACCGAGGCCGGGGATCGGTCCCACGCCCACGATCAGCAGCGGATCGAGCACGACGTTCAGCGCGAGCGCGAGCACGGCGGCCCGCATCGGCGTGCGAGTGTCGCCGTGGCCGCGGTAGATCGCGTCGAGCGCGGTCTGCGCGAGAAGCAGCGCACCGCAGCCCCAGTAGATCCGTGCGTACGGTACGCCGTGCGCCGCGACCGCCGGCTCCGCGCCGGCGCGTTCGAACATCCACGGCGCGGCGAACGCGCCGAGCACGCCGCCGACGAGGCCGATCGCGACCGCCCAGCGGATGCCCTGGGCCGCGACGTACGCGGCGGCGGGCGCCCGGCCCGCGCCGACATAGCGGCCCACCAGCGACGTCAGGCCCATCGCGACGAGCCAGGCGAGCGCGCTGAACAGCCACACCCCGACCGCCGCGATCCCGAGCGCCGCAACGGCACGGTGATCGTGCGTGCGCGCGATCCACGTGGAGTCGATCAGGCGGTGCGCGTAGGGCACCGCCGCGCTGACCGCCGCCGGCCAGGCGAGCGCGTGGATGCGGCGATCGGTGAGCGCCGCGAAGACGCTCACGGTGCGTCGGCGTCGGGGACGGGGCGCAGCACGCCGTCGACCCCAGTGGTCGCGAGGATCGCGGCGAGTACGACCCAGACGACCTCGGGCCACCCGTGGGACCCGCTCTCCAACAACTCCACGCCGACGAAGCGCGACTGGATTTGCGGCGCTGCGCCGACGATCAACGCGGCGACCATCGTCAGGGCCTCGATCGTGCGCCGCACGCCGACCGCACCGGTGACGCGCACGGCCGCGAAGCCGCCGAGTCCCAGCCACGCGGCGATGCCGGCGGGGATCGGCGCGTCCGCGACGTAGAACGCGCCCGCCGCGAACAGCCCCGCGAACGCGCGCGCCCAACCGAGGAGCGTGCCGTGGCGCGGATCGACCGCGCCTCGCCACGCATCGAGCGCGGCCAGGACCGCGAGCGGTGCGAACACCGGCACCCAGTCCAGGCGACGTGCGCCACCGGGGATCCACGGATGCTCCGTCGCGAGCAGAACCGTCGTCGCGGTCGCGGCGATCGCATGAGTCGCGGCGAGTCCGGCGCGCAGCCCGCGACCGGTGCGGGCCAGGAACGACGTCGCGGCCAGACCGACGAGCACGAGCAGGCCGATCCCCGCGGCCGCGCCGGTGCGCAACGCGCCGATCTGACGGACGAATGCGTCGCCCACCTGCGCGAGCCCCCACGACGGAAGGACCCACAGCAGTACGAGCCCGAGCAGCAACGCAAAGCGCAGGCGATCGCGCGCGGCCACGGGCGGCGCCGTTTCGGACTCGATGGCGGTCTCGGCGCCGGGGAGCGTCGTCGCATCCATGGCGCGCCATCGTGCGGTGGGCCGCCCGAAGCGCGTGGAATTCCCCGTCAGGTGGTCGTTCGACGGCGGGCGGAGACGAGGAGGGCGACCCAGTGGAGGAGGGCCAACGCGGCGACCGCGATCGCCAACGCGAGGCTCGCCCGGCCCGCCGGGCCGATTCTGCCCACCCTCCCCTCCCCCTCGATCA
>CAZPGF010000003.1:0-76590 GCA_964586025.1 uncultured Planctomycetales bacterium | reverse complement strand
CCGCGTCGGCGGTCTCCTCGCCGAAGCCCGCACCGAGGAAGCCCGCGGTGCCGACGACGGTCTTGCTCTGGTGGAGGTGGTGCAGTTGATGGCGGTGGAGCATCTCGTCGTCGGCATGCTGGAGCAGGAACGCGTGGACGCGATCCTTCTGGTAGCCGCTCATCAGCCCGGGCACGAAGAGGAGCATCGCCCCCGCGACGGGGCCGAGGCCCGCGACCAGCCCCAGGTGGGCGCGGCGCGCCCCCGCCACGTACAGCATCACGAACAACAGGGGCAGCAGCATGATCGCCGTGCCGAGGTCCGGCTGGCGCATGATCAAGAGGGTCGGCAGGAGCGTCACGGCGAGGGGGCGGAGAAGGCCGCGCAACTCGCGATGGCTGCGGTCGTAGCGGATGTAGCCGGCGAGCGTCACGACGAGGAGGACCTTCATCAGTTCGCTCGGCTGGGCACGGAATCCGCCGATCTGGATCCAGCGTCCCGCGCTCTTCCCGCGGCCGACGAACAGCACGGCGACGAGCGCGAGCACGCCGAGCGCGTAGATCGCCCAGCGCGCATCGACGATCCGACGGTACGGAACCGCGAGCGTCAGGAGACAGACGACGACGCCGAGGATCACCCAACGCACCTGGGCCGCGCCGAAGTCGGTCGATTGGCCCTCGCTCGCGATGTGGACGGTCGCGACGCCCACGATCGCCAACACGAGGCCGACGCCGAGCAGCAGCCAGTCGGCACGCTTGAGCCGCTCGCCGAGGGTCAGGACGCGCATCCGCAACCTCCGCGCGTCATGCGCCGAACCACCAACCGAGGATCTTCGCGACGGCCTTCGCGGCGGTCAGGCCCGCGGCGGCCTCTTCGCGAGCGTGCAGGACGCACGCGAACGCGACCGCGCGACGACCCGGCGCCTCGGCGAATCCCGCGAACCAGTGGTGCCACGCTTCCTCGACCCGTTTGCCGTCGGCATCGATCTCGTAGGTCCACGGCCTCCACTCCGGACCGAGTTGCGCCGTCCCTGTCTTGCCGTACACGAGGGCCGGGACCGACTCGAACCCGGCGCGACGCGCCGTACCGTCTTGCGAGGTGACCGCGAGCATCCCCTCGCGGACCACCGCGAGGTGCTCCGGGTCGAATCCGAGATCGACGCGTCGCACGTCCCACGCGCGCCCGTCCACCGAGTGGACCGGCTGCGGCACCGGCAGATGGCCGCCGTTGGCGAGCGCGCACATCGCACGGGCGACCTGGAGCGGCGTGGCGAGCACCGGACCCTGCCCGAGCGAGAGGCTCGACGCGTCGTGCGGGTGGATCGCCGCGGCCGCATCCGGGGTCGAGCGTCCCACCCGGGTCGAGAACCGCGCGTGGAACCAGACGGTGCCTCCGCGGGCGGGATCGCCGTCGAGTCCGGCGCTCCCGTCGTCGACCGCCTTGCGCCAAGATGCCGGCAGCGACATGGGTCCGGACGAGGGGAGCAGGGTCCAGGTCGTCGGGGTCGCGGCGCGCACCTCGAACCGCAGCGTGACGTGTCGATCGCCCGAGGCCGTCACGCTGGCGCCGACGCGCATCCGCGTGGCGCCGGACGCGGCATGCAGCACGCGCGCCGCGTCGGCGAGGCGCGCGCGCGCGATCGCTGGGTTGCCGCCGACCTCGGAGGGGACGCGGCGATCCGGCTCGAACACGAAGCGGATCGGCAACGCCTCGACGCCGGCATCGGGTGCGGCGGCGGCGAGATCCGCTTCGGCTCCCTCGACGATCGTGGCGACGGGCAGGTCGTACCCGCCCGACAGCCAGGTGCCGCCCTCCCACTCCGGATAGGCCGGATCCGGACGGGCGCCGAAGCCGAGTCGCGGCATGAACCGACCGAGCGCGGCGAGACGCGCCGGTGTCGAGGATCCGCCCTCTCCGTGGCGGACCCAATGCGCGAAGTACTTGTTGCAGGAGTGTTCCAGCGCGCCGACGAGATCGACGTCGCCGCAGCGATGACAACCCGGCCCCGCGCCGCCCGGCGAGCAGACGTGATGCCATTCGGGACGCAGGTAGCCGGTCTCGAGCAGGCCGAGGGCGACGAACGGCTTGAACGTGCTGCCGGGCTCGATCGGTATCTGCGCGACGCGACTGACGCCGGGACCGATCGGTGCGCTCAGCCGCTCGCGCCAGGTCGCGAGGTCCATCCCCGGAGGAAGCGGTCCGGTCGGCGACCAGGTGCGCCGCTCCGGATCGGCGACGCGTTCGTTCCAACTCGCGTGGAACAGCGAACCCATGTCGCTCTGGAGGTCGAATCCGGGGATCTCGGCCCAGACGATGATCTCGCCCGTCTCCGCATCGAGCATCACGAACGCGCCCGACGGGCGGGCTCGGGGATGGTAGCCATCCGACGTGGCCGTCTCGGCGAGCAGGCGACGCGCCTCCTCGGATGCCCGTACGTCGAGCGCGAGCGTCACATCGCGCCCGGGAGCCGGCGGTTCCTCGCGCAGCAGGCGGGTGAAGTTGCCGTCGTCGTCGCGAAGCAGCACGCGGGAGCCGGGTCGGCCCTGCAGCGCGGCATCGAGCGACCGCTCGACACCGGTTCGCCCGATCCGCGTGTCGCCGTCCGCGCCTCGCACGCGCCGCGCCAGCGCGGCGCGCTCGGCCGGATCCACGACCTTCGTCGCATAGCCGACGAGATGCGGAGCGGCCTCGCCGAAGTCCGCACGACGACGCAGGTCGTGACGCACCGTGAATCCACGAAACGCGCCGACCTCGTCGGTCAGGAGCAGCCGGGCGACGTCGTCGCCGATGCCCGATTCGAGGACGTACGGACGCCGCAGCATGTCCTCGAGGAACGCGCGCTCGCGTGTCTCGACGAACAGATCGGCACCGTCGGCCTCGAGCGCCCGACGGAACTCCGCGGCGAGCCGTCGCACGTTCTCGACGCGCTCACGACCCCGCGCCAGCAGCGTTCCCGGCTCGAGACCGAGCGCCGCGTCGAGCGCGCGATAGTCCGGGCGCGGGAGATCGACGATCGTCGGCTCGGGTCGCACGCCGGTGCCTCGCCGTGCGGCGATCCGGCACGGACAGATCCGCGAGCGCGACGACGGACGCTCGTCCGCGGTCAGCCGCGGTCGCCAGGTGCGGACGAGACCGCACTCGGTGCAGCGCCCGCTCTCGTCGGCGAGGAGATCCCACGGCACGACGGCCAACTGCAGCGTGGCCTGGTCGTACGCGAGCGGTGTGCCGCGACGGTCGAGGATGCGACCGCGCGGCGCCTGCAGGACTTCGACGCGCGCCCGGCGCCGCCACGCGGCGTCCTCCCAGAAGGCGCGATCGACGGTCTGCATCCACGCCGTCCGCAGGAGCACGACCACCAAGAGGGCCACGAATGCCGCGTAGAGAAGGAGGACCCTACGCCGAAAACGCACGGGGCCTCCCGAAGAGACTCTCCAGCGCGTGCGTCCGGTCGAGCAGGGCGGCGAGCGGAATCGCCAGCATCGTCGTCCAGAACGCCGTCGCGAGCGAACCCACGAACGCTTCGCCGAGCGACCCGACACGCGCGTACGGCATCACGCGCACCGCGTGAACCCATCCCGCGAGCGTGGTTCCGGCGAACACGAGCAGGAGGCCCGCGGCGCCGTCGAGGCGGCCGCGGTTCGTGGCGCCTTCCGCGAGCAACCACGCGACGAAACCGAGCACGAACGCATGGGTGCCGAGCGGATCGAGCGACAGGCTGTCCTTCACGGCGCCGAGCGCGATGCCCCAACCCACCGCGCGGAACGCACGGCCGCGCCCGGCGATGTAGATCGTGACGAGCGCGAAGACGTCCGGCGGCCACGACCGAAGGCCCAGCGTGTGCGGGACGACGTCCGGCAGCGCCGCCCCGAGCAGCACGAGCAACAGCAACGCGAGGATCGCCATGTTCGGGCCTAGCCGCCCGCCCGCGGATCGCGGGGAAGACGCAGCACCACGACCTCGGTGATCCGATCGGGATCCACGAGCGGCTTCATCCTCAACGCCGGCATGCCGTCGCGATCGGGATCGGCCGCCTCGATCAACCGACCGACGAGCAGCCCCGCGGGAAGTTGAGGATCCTGGTTCGCGGTGACGACCGGCGCGTTCACCTCGATCGCGCCGTCGGCGGGCGTCCAGCGAACGAACTCGATCGAGAGGGCGTCGTCCCCATCGTGCGTGCCCTGGCGGCGAGCGAAGCCACGCAGGCGCTTCCCGGAGGAGGTCAGCACGAACACCTCGAGACGGCTCTGCGGATCCGTGATCAGTTGCACGCGGGACGATCCGGGCCAGACGACGACGACACGCCCGAGCAGGGCGCCGTCGTGGACGACGGGATGTCCCTCGGCGATGCCGGCGTCGCGGCCCGCGTCGAGCACGAGCGACCGACGCCAGGGGACCGGGTCACGCGCGCGGAGCACGCGTGCTGCGGAGACCGCGGGGAGGGCCGTCAGCCGGTCCGCCCCGAGCGCGGCGCCGAGCGCGCCCGCCTGCTGGAGTCGCTCACGCAGCGCGACGACGTCGTGCCAGAGCCGCAGGCGCTCCCGATCGCGCGCGGCGACCTCGGCGGCGGTCGGGTCGGCGGCGAGCCGTGCATCGACGCGCATGAGGCGTGGGTTGAGGCCGGGGACCTCGGCGAGCCAGTTCAGCGCCTGGCCGACCGGCTTCTCGACGAGGTCCACACCGTGCGGACGCAGCACCGGCAACGCGAACCAAAGGACGAGTGCGGCGCCCCAGGCGTGTCGCTTGCGCAGTCGCATCGGAACTCCGGTGGATCGGGGTCCCCCCCCAACACCTGGTGTCCGATCGCAGGTTCGACCCCCAGGCGTCGGGTCCATTCGACCCGAACGGGGGGACAGGTCAACGGAAGTTTCCCGACCGGGTCAGTCGTCGGACTCGTCCATCGCGATGCGCAGGTCGGCGATCTTCTCGAGGAAGACGCCGGTGCCGCGCGCGACCGCGGTCAGCGGATCCTCCGCGACGCGCACCGGCAGGTCGATCTCTTCGGCGATGACGCGGTCGAGGCCACGCAAGAGGGAGCCGCCGCCGGCCATCACGACGCCGCTGTCGACGAGGTCGGCCGCCAACTCGGGGGGCGTCGCTTCGAGCGTGGTCTTGACCGTCTCCACGACCCCCCGGACGGGTTCCTGCAGGGCCTCGCGGATCTCCTCGCTGGTGACCACGACCTTGCGCGGCAACCCCTTCTTCAGGTCACGGCCGCGCACGTCCATCGTCATCTCGCGCTTCAGCGGGTACGCGGAACCGATGCCGATCTTGACCTTTTCGGCGGTTTGCTCGCCGACGAGCAGGTTGTAGGTGTTGCGCATGTGCTCGACGATCGCGGTGTCCATCGCGTCGCCGGCGACGCGCATCGAGCGTGCCTCGACGATGCCCGCGAGCGAGATCACGGCGACCTCGGTCGTGCCGCCGCCGATGTCCACGATCATGCTCGCCTGCGGCTCGGTGATCGGGAGGCCGACCCCGATGCCGGCGGCCATCGGCTCCTCGATCAGGTAGACCTTGCGGGCTCCCGCGCGCTCCGCGGAGTTGATCACCGCGCGCCGCTCGACGGGAGTGATGCCGTACGGAATCGCGATCACGACCCGCGGATGCACGGCCCAGGTGCGATCGTGCACCTTGTGGATGAAGTACCGGAGCATCGCCTCGGTGATCTCGAAGTCGGCGATGACGCCGTCCTTCAACGGACGGATCGCGACGATGTTGCCCGGGGTCTTCCCGAGCATCTCCTTGGCGGTGTCGCCCACCGCGCGGCCTTCGAGCAGCACCTTGCTGGTGCCCTTCTTGACGGCGACGACGCTCGGCTCGTTCAGGATGATGCCGCGGCCCTGAACGCAGACGAGGGTGTTGGCAGTACCGAGGTCGATCCCCATGTCGACCGAGAACTTGCCGATGATCCACTCGAGAAGCTTGGGCATGTGCGACCTATCGCCGTCCATGCCCCGGTGGGTGGGCGGGGTACGGCCCCCACGTTCTACCCGCCCTTGCCGACGTTGCGAGACGGACCGCGCGCCGCTGTTCGCGGCGCCGATCCGGACGATGCGCGATCAGGCGCCGTCGAGTTGCTGTCCCTTGTCCGCGAACATGCCCACGTTGAAGTGCTTCTTCAGCACGTTCTGCGAGAGGAACAACGCGGTCGCGAGGATGAGGAAGGTCAGGTAGATCAGGGCGTTGCCCAGGCCCTCGGGCCGGGTCGCCGTTGTCTCGTCGTGGTCTTCGTAGACGTCGCGCGCCATGACTGTCTCCGTGCTGGGGGTCCGGGGCCGGGGTCCGGGAGGGGCGGCCGATGGACGCTTCACCGTCGTTCGAGGTGCCGGGTCGGGCGCGACGGCGAGCGCCCGCCCCGGACCGGACCCGCCCTAGCGGGCGTTGTGAACGTCGTCGCCGGACTGGATCGGGCTCTTCGCGCCGTTCACGAGGAAGCCGGACGACTGCTTGGCCTGGACGTCGTCGATCTGGAGATCGCCGAGGTAGGTGCCGCCGCGCGACAGCATGTAGAGGAAGCCGGGCTTGACGCCGTCCTCGGCGCCGAGCGAGATCACGATCGCGCTCGCGCCGGCGACGTTCAGGACCTTGCCGCTGTGCGGCGGCTGCGACGCGACCTCGACGCCGGGGAAGCGCTCGCGGAACACGCGCAGCGAGAACTCCTGGGTGCGGATCTTCTCGTTCGCGTCGGCGATCTTCTGCTCGAGATCCTTGATCTGGGCCTGCGCCCGATCGAGCGCCAACTCCTTCGCGCTGAGGATCTGCGAGCCCTGGTTGCGGCTGTCCTGCAGCGAGGAGATCTGCTCGCGCTGCTGGCGCAGCGTCTCTTCCTGCGTGGTGATCAGGTCGCGGTTCGCGTTGAGCGTGTTCGTCACGCGATCGACCGTGCGCGCCATGATGCCGTGGTTCTCGGCGAGCGCGTTGTACGCGGCCTTCAGGTTCTCGTTCTCCGCCTGGAGGGCCCGGGCGTTGCTCTCGGCCTTGTCCTTCGCGGCGTTCGCCGTGCGCAGGTTCGTTTCCTGCGTGCGGGCGAAGGTCTTTTCCTGGTCGAGTTGCTGTTGAAGGCTCTCGCGCTCCAACTTGCGCTCCGCGACCTCCCTGTCGTGCTTGTGCTTCCACGTGTCCTGCTGACCGAGGAAGCTCCCGACGCTCGCGAGAACCCCGACTCCGAGCAGGAGGTTCACGACGACGAGGATCTTGGCGAGGGTGCTCATGCGATGTCTCCCGGACCGGCCCCCTCCCGAGGGGCCCGCCTCCCGAATGGCCCGCATCCTAACCGGATGGAGGCGACTGCCTGCCCTGTGCGCCCGCGCCGGACATCGCACCGCTGCGGCGGCGCGAGCACCCGGAGCCGCCGGCCCACGCCGACGCATCGGCGGCGCCTCCCTGCCTTGGCGCGCCTCCGACGTTGCGCGGGCGTTGTCCCAAGCCGGAGCCGATCCGTCAATCGAATTTGAGCCGGCTGGTACCGGATTTCTTCGGACCTTCTGCCCTCACCCCTCGCGTCGGCGGCGCCGGAGCAGCCCGCAGCCGGCGAGCAGCGCGGCCGCCGCGAACCAGGGCAGGTCGCCGATCCAGACGTAGGGCGGAATCCGCGGGTCCGCGATCAGCGGTCCCTCCGCCCACCCTTCCACATACGTCGTGTCGAGACGCCCCGCGAGCCGCCCGGGATCGACGCCGCTCGTCCGGAATCGTCCGTACGGACGGCCAACGGGGTCGAGGAACGCCGTCGGCCCGGTGTTTCCGGCCATGACGACGGTGGTGCCCGTCTCGGCGGCCCGAAGACGGGCCAGGGAGAGGGCCTGCGCGCGGAACTCCGTGGGCCCGAACCAGCCGTAGTTCGCCGGATTCAGCAGCACGTCGGCGCCCCGCCTCCGCCACGACCGACAGGTCGCGGGGAAGGCCAGGTCGAAGCAGATCACCGACCCGAGGCGCAGCACCCGATGGTCGATCGGACGCTCCCCATCGATCCACGGCGGACCGACCTCCAGCCGGAACGGCTCCTGGTCGGGCTCGCCGGGCTCGAGTTCGGGGATCGACGAGACCAGATCGCGGATGCGTTCGAGGAACGGGAACACCTCCCCGAGCGGCGTGTACTCCCCGCCCGGCACGAGGTTCACCTTGTCGTGGCGCGCTGCGGCACCGGCCCACGGCGGCCGCTCTCCGGGACCCGGCGGGCGGGGCATCGGCTCGGCCGGTGTCGGGACCAAGGCGGGACGGACGTGGATGACGCTGTCCCGCTCGGGCAGTTCGCGCAGCGTCGCCCGGGCGCGTCCGTCCCCGGCCGGATGCCGGGAGAGGACGCCGAGAAACACGTCGAGATCCCGCCCGTCCAGCACATCACGACGCAGCCTCCGCACCACGCCGACCTGGTCTCGCCAGGCAGGGGGGAAGCGCGCCTCCAACCCCGGTGCGAGCCAGGCAAAGGGCACCATCGTCTCGGGCCACAGCAACCCCTCGATCGGCCGATCCCCGGCCGCCGCGACGGCGCTCGCGCTCCAATCGATGTGGCGTGCGAACAACTCCTCGGCCGAAAGTCCCCCACCGGCCTTCAGGTCCTGGGGGATCACGGCCTGGATCGCGAGGAAATCGCCCGTCGTCGCGAACGCGGTCCCGTCGCGACGCCGAGCGTCGTGCCCCGCGCGGGCCGCGTTGGCCGCGACGAGCAAGCCGAACAGCGTCAGCAGCGGAACGAGCCCCGCCACCAGCACGCGTCGGCGCGCCCGCCCACGCTGGCCCACCTCGATCCAGCGCAGGCGCAGCACGCCGAACAGGAGCGCCGACGTGCTGCCCGCGAGGAAGGAGAAGGCGTAGGCGCCGACGACGCCGGCGGCGGGCACGAGGCTCGCGAGCGCGGCGCCGCTCGGGGCCTCGGTCGCGAAGGTGAGCGACCGCATCGGCCACGGCATCCCCCCCATCCAGACCGTGCGCAGCATCTCCTCGAGCACGACCGCGACGCCGACCCCGGGCACGAACGGCACCCGCCAGCGTGCGATCCCGCGAATCGCCATGCCGAGCAGCAGGTAGACGGGGGCGAGCACGAGGGCCGCCGCGGGCACCTCGATCGGGTGCACCTCGCCGAGCCAGCGCAGGGCGAACGCATAGTGCGTGAACCCGTACGCGAACGACCAGCGCTTCCAGTGCAACCCGTTCTGGAAGAAGAGCAGGGCCACGAACGGCAGGTCCGCGACCAGGATCGCCAGCGGGATCGGCGACGGCGGCAGCGCCAGCAACGTCGCCGCGGCGCCGAGTGCGACCAGCGCAATGCGTGCGCCGGTCCGCGGCGGTCCGTCCACGTCGGCGGCGCGTCGCGTCATGCTCTCGCGTCCCGCATGCGCGGCGGCGTGAATGCGATCGCGTCGACGAACCGTGCCTCGGGCGCGGGCTCCGGCTCGTTCTCCGAGAGGACCGCCCACGCCGCGGCGTGCGCGAGCGCGAACGGATCGCCCGAGCCGCGCCACGGCGTCGCGATCGCGTGGAGCGTCCCGTCGGCATCGACGACGAGGTCGGCCGGCCGCAACCGGCGGCGCGGCGTCGGCCGACCCCACGGCCCGTCGTAGAGGGCACGAACCGTCGCGCGCGGACGCAACGGAAGGCCCCCGAGCGCGTCGAGCACGGGACGGACGAGGAGTTCGAAGCCGACCTGCGCGCCGGCCGGGTTGCCCGGCAGGCCGACGACGATCGTCGAGCCGCGCGCCCCGCACCAGAGCGGCCCTCCGGGCTGAACCGCCCAGCCGTGGAACAGGGTCTCGACGCCGAGCGACGCGAGGAGTTTCGGGACGAGGTCCCGATCGCCGCGGCTCACGCCCCCCGACGTGAGCACGACATCCGCGCCGTGGAGGGCCGCCTCGAGGGCGCGCGTCAACCGCGGCGCATCGTCGAACGCGATGCCCGCGTCGCGCGGGACGGCGCCCGCCGCCGCGGCGAGCGCGACGAGCAACGGGCCGTTCGAGTTGCGGATCCGGCCCGGCGCCGGTCGCTCGGAGACGGGGACGAGTTCGTCGCCGGTGCTCACGACGGTCACGCGCGGCGCGCGTGTGACGAACGGCCTCGTGCACCCGGCCGTCGCGAGTGCGCCGAGCATCGCCGCGTCGATCCGCGTGCCGTGCGACAGGACGATCTCGCCGCATCGCGCGTGCGCCCCCGCCTCGACGACGAACGGATCGTCGCTCGGAAGCCTTTTCACCCGCACGGCCTCGACCCCCTCGTCGGTCCACTCGAACGGGACGACCCGCACGGCGCCCTCCGGCATCGGTGCGCCGGTCATCACGCGGAACGCACGGCCCGGGCGCAGCGTCGCGCCGGGCGCGTCTCCCGCGGCCGCCCCGCCGGTCACGGGAATCGCCTCGTCGAGGGGTGGATCGGCGGCCAACGCGTAACCGTCCATCGTCGCGCGACGGAACGGCGGGACGTCGTGATCCAACTCGACGTCCTCGGCGAGAATCCTCCCGACGGAACGAGCGAGCGGTACACGTTGTCGGCCGAGCCCCGCGTGCGGCAGGGCATCGGCCACACGTCGGAGAGCGTCCTCGACCCGGGTCACGGAACGAATGCTACGTGCATCGCACCGCCGGGCCATCGGCCGCGCGCGGGTCGTCGGGCGGTCGGGCCGGACCAACCCGTGAACGGGGCGCGCTCGGCGCTACGATCCGTCGCCGTTCTTTCCCCCGGCGGATCCCGCATGGCGTCGTCCTCTCCCTCGAGCGATTTCCCCGGCGCCGCCGCCCTGCGGGTCGCCGTCCTCTCGACGCGCTGGTACCCGGAGGTCCTCGACGGCCTCCGCCGCGCCGCGCGCGCAACGCTGCTCGCCGCCGGCGTGGACGAGTCGAAACTCGTCGATTGGGTGGTGCCCGGCGCGTTCGAGTTGCCGCAGGCCGCATCGTGGCTCGCCCGGACCGACGATGTCGATGCGATCGTCGCGCTCGGCTGCGTCGTCCGCGGCGAGACGCCGCACTTCGACTTCGTCGCACGCGCGGCGGTGGACGGGCTGCTCGCGGTCGCGGTGGAGTCGGGGATCCCGGTCGGGCTCGGCGTGATCACGGCCGACCGTCTCGACCAGGCGCTCGCGCGTTCGGGCGATGCGCGGGGCAAGGGCGGCAACAAGGGGGCCGAAGCGGCCGAAGCGGCGCTGCGGATGGCCTGTCTCTACCGAGAGGTCGAGGCGCGGAGGCGCGGCTCGTGAGGGTGCGCACCCGCGCGCGGGAACTCGCGCTCCAGTTCCTCTTCCAACTCGATTTCCACGGGCGGGCCCACCTGGAGGAACTCGAAGCCTTCCTCGGGGAGGAACTCGGCGACCACCCGGAGGGGCCGGCGTGCAAGGAGTACGCGCGACGACTCGTCGAAGGGGTCGTGCGCCGTCGCGAGGAGGTCGATGCCCGCATCTCGGCCGCCGCGACGAACTGGGATCTGAAGCGAATGGCCGGGGTCGATCGCGCGGCCCTCCGCCTGGGCGCGTACGAGATCCTGTTCGCGACGGACGTGCCCCACCGCGTCGCGATCAACGAAGCGATCGAACTCGCGAAGCGCTTCTCGACCGAGGCGTCCGGCGCGTTCGTCAATGGCATCCTCGACCGCATCCGCAAGGATGCGGGCGTGGCGCGATAGACGAAAGAGAGGGCCGACGATGGGCATCTTCGACCGAGTGAAGCGGGGGCTGGCGAAGACGCGCAGCGGACTCGTCGATGGGCTCAAGGCCGTGCTGACGCTCGGTCGCGCGGTCGACGAGACCCTGCTTTCCGAACTCGAGGAGACGTTGATCCGCGCCGACCTCGGTCCGAAGACCGCGCACGAACTCGTCGATGCCGCCCGCAGGGCCGCGCGCAAGGGTCGCGTGAAGTCCGCCGACGACCTGAAGGGGCTCCTCGAGGAGGAGGTCGTCGCCCGCTTGGACATGGGCGGCACCGCCCTCGCGCGCGCCGAGAGCGGTCCGACCGTGGTGCTCGTCTGCGGCGTGAACGGATCGGGCAAGACCACGTCGATCGGCAAGCTCACGAAGTGGCTCAAGGACCGCGGCCATCGCGTCGTCCTCGGCGCGGCGGACACGTTCCGCGCGGCGGCCGTCGAGCAGTTGACGATCTGGAGCCGGCGCAACGGCGTGGACATCGTCAAGCAGGAGACCGGCGCGAAGCCCGACGCAGTCGCCTTCGATGCCTGCAAGGCCGCGGTCGCGCGCAACGCCGACTACGTGATCGTCGACACCGCGGGCCGCCTGCACACGCAGGAGAACCTGATGCAGGAACTCGGAAAGATCGTCCGGGTCGTCGGCAAGGCGATCCCGGGTGCCCCGCACGAGGTCCTCCTGGTGCTCGACGCGACCACCGGACAGAACGCCATTCGACAGGCCGAACTCTTCCACCGCACGGCCGCCGTGACCGGGCTGTTCGTCAGCAAGCTCGACGGCACCGCGAAGGGCGGAGCGGTGGTCGCGGTCCGCGATGTGGTCGGCGTGCCGGTGAAGTTCGTGGGGGTCGGCGAGGGGATCGACGACATCGAGCCGTTCGACTCGCGCGCGTTCGCGGCGGCGCTGTTCGGGTAGGGCCATGCGTCGTCGCGCATCTGTAGAGGCCCCACGCTCCACGCACAACTCCAATGGCGACCGATCCGCCCAAGGCGTGCCTTTCCTTCGCCTTCACCGCCGGTCCGGGTTCGCAGGCGGGGAGCGGAAGGTCGCCGTGGAGGGCGACGGGTGGTTTGCCACTCCAGCCCGACACGGCGGCCTAAGCGCCCCCGATCTGCGAAGCCGCACGTCGACAGGGTCAAGGACCCCCTGAATGCATGCGTCGTCGCGCGTCGAACTGCGGATGAACGAAGCGACCGCCCCGAGTCGGGTCCTCGGATCGCTCGTCGCGCTCGCGATCGCACTGCCGCTGCTCGCCGACGTCCCCGCCGCCTTCTCCGGCGGCGACGTGCTGCGGACCGCCGTCCTCGGCGGCGCGCTCACCGCGACGCTCGTCCTCGCGGGCCTGCAGTGGACCGGACCGTCTCCGGGAGGGATGCGGCTCGCGATCGCGGCGCTGCCTCTCGCCGCGTTCGCCTGCGGCGTGCCGGCGGCGTGGAACGAGGGGTTCCTCGCGCTCTCGCGACAGGCCGTTCCGTGGCTCGCGCTCGCGGCGCTGCCGATCGCGCTCGTGCGGGCCCTTCCCGATGCGTCGGCGCGCCGCGTCGCGGAGGGCGCCGTGCGGGTCGCGGCGCTCGCGGCGATCGCGTGGGTCGCATGGGACGGGATCGCGTCGTGGCCGCGCGCGGCGGCCGGTCCGTTCGGGCGACCCGGCGTCGCGGGGCCGGTCGTCGCCGGTCTCGGCCTCGCGCTGCTCGGCGCTCGCCTCCGACGACGTCCGTTCGTTGCGACCGCCGCCCTCGGTTCGCTCGTCGCGCTCGCGCTCGCGCTCACCCGCAGCCGAACGGCCGCGGTCGCGCTCGCCGCCGGACTCTGCGCCCTCGCCGGCCTCGCCGCATCGCGTCCTCGAACGCGGCGCATCGCCGGCGGCTTCGGTGCGGCACTCGCGATCGTCGTGGCGCTGTTCGTCACCGGCCTGGTGCCGGCGCCGGGCGACGCGCGCACGCTCGAGGTGCGCCGAGGGCTCGTCCACGCGACGGCGAGGCTGGTCGCCGAGGCGCCGCTCCTCGGTCACGGCGCGGGTCGCTACGGCGAGGAGATCCTGCGCGTTCGAGATCCGCTCGAAGCGCGACTCGAAGCCGGACGGCGTCCCGACCATGCGCACAACGATCTCCTGCACGTCGCCGCGGAGAACGGGATCCTCGGCGCGCTCGCGTTCGCTGCGTTCGTGCTCGCCGGCGTCGGAATCGGCGTGCGGACGACGAGGGTCGTGCCCGAGAGCGATCGCGGCGCGTGCTCGGGTTGGACGGCGGCGCTCGTCGCGCTGACCGTCGCCGGGCTCGGCGAGGGGATCTGGATCGATCCGGCCGGGGTGATCGTGGGGATCGCCGCGCTCGTGTTCCTCGGGTCACGCCGAACCCTCCGCACGCCGGAGCGAACGACCCCTTCGGCGATCCGCCAGAGGCGCGTGGCGTGGGGTCTCGCCCTCGTCGCCGGGGTCACCTCCTGGTCGGCGGTGCGCGTCGCGCGTGCGGATCGCGCGTACGTGCGATGGCTCGACGAGGGAGGCGCGGCGCTCGCCCGCGGCGACCTCGCGCGCGCCGACGTGCTGCTCGATCGCCATCTCGTCCACGGGGCCCTCGCGCTCGATCCGAACGACGCGCGGGCGTGGTACCAGCGCGGTGTGCAGGACGCACGGCGCGATCGGCGCCCGGCCGCGGCGGAGGCGTTTCGCGCCGCGCTGCGCCGCGACCCGGGCATCACCGAGGCTCGCCTGGATCTGGCCACGCTCTGGGAGATCGAGGGCCGTCCCGCGGATGCGATCGCCGTTCTTCAGACCGCGCGTCGCTTCGATCCTCGGCGGCACGACGTCGCGTTGCGGCTCGGGCATCTCGCACTCGGCGTCGAACCCCTGCCCGGCGAGGAGGACGGAGCGTTCGACATCGAGACGGTGTTGCGCCGCTACAACGAAGCCGCCGACATCGACCCCGCGCCGCTCTCGAACGTGGTCGCACGCGCGCGCGTCGCACGGCGGCTCGGCGACGCGCGCGGCGCGGCGGAGGCGCTCGCCGAGGCGCGCTCGCGCGTCGGCGCCGATCCGTCCCGTTACCCGGCGGAGTTGCTGTTCGAGTCGTTCCGCAAAGCGGAGTGGGAGGGCGCGCACGAGGGCGTCGCGACGGGCATCCTCGTCTGGGGCCTGCGCCAACGACCCACCCAGGCGGGAGCATGGCGCGCCGAAGCCGAGCGCTTCCTCGCGATGGGGCGTGATCGCGAGCGGGCCGCCAAGGAGGCCCTGGACGCGGATGCGGTGCGCACGGGGAGGAAGCTCGACCTCGCTCCCGCCGAGAGGGCCTATCGCGCCGCCACGCTGCGTCTCGCGGCGCTGCTCCTCGCCGGACTTGCCGACCCCGGCGCCGAGTTGGCCGCGGCACGCGACGAGGCGGATCGCGTCGCCCGCCGGGAGCCCAACTCACCGGCGTCGTGGCGCGCCACGCTCGTCCGCTACCGTGCCCTGCTCGCGTGGGTCCATCTCGGCGACGCACGCGACGAGGAACTGCCCGTCCTGCTCGAGGCGATCGCGCAACGCGGCGATCTCCTGATCGAGGCGGCCCAGGTCGCGCAGCGCGTGGATGCGTCGCTCGCGCGAACCTGGTACGCGCTCGGTCACGCGCTGCTCGGCGCCGAGTTGCTCGACGCGGGCGAACTCGAACATGCCCGTCGCCTGCTCGGGCGGGCGGTCGAAGACGATCCCGAGGCCGCCGGCGTGCGCTATGCGTTCGCGCGGGCGCTCGCTCGAACCAACGAACTCGACGAGGCGGCGCGGCACCTCGTGACGGCCCTCGCGCAGGATTCCACGCTGCGCGTGCACGCTGCCGTCGAGCGGGACTTCGACGCCCTTCGCGATCGACCCCGCGTGCGGGCCGCGCTCGAACGATGAGCCGGACGTAGCCTCTCGTCCGATGGACGAGCCCCGACTCTCCGACGGCCCTGCGCCGGACCAGCGCGCGGAGATCCTCGCGAAGGGCGCCGAGACGCATCGTCACCTCTGCCCGCGGCAGGTGCTCGGCGCGCGGATGGCGTGGGCCGCGGCGGGGTGGCTCGACCTCGAGGTGCCGCGCGACGACAAGCGCCTGCTGGTGATCGCCGAGACGGACGGCTGCTTCGTCAGCGGGATCGAGGCGGCGGCGGGCGTGCGGGTGAGCGCGCGAACCCTGCGGATCCTCGACGTCGGCAAGATCGCGGCGACGTTCGCCGACGTTCGCACGGAGCGCGCCGTGCGCCTCGCGCCGAAGGCCGGTGTCCGCGCGGCGGCGGCGGCCCACGCCGACCCCGACGCGCCCGGTCGCTGGCAGGCCATGCTCGTCGGCTACCAGCGGATGCCCGCGAACGATCTGCTCGCGGCCTTGGAGGTCGCGCTCCACCCGTCGGCCGCCGAGTTGCGCGCACGACCGCACGTCCGTGTCGATTGCGTCCGCTGCGGGGAGGAGGTCATCAACGCGCGCGAGGTCCTCACGCCCGACGGCCCGCTCTGCCGGCCGTGCGCGAACGTCGAGGGTGCGCGCTACTACCGCGTCGTCACTCGCTGACAGACCGTACGCGTTCAGGGGGTCCTTGACCTTGCGGAGGAACGGCTTCGCAGATCGGGGGCGATCAGGCCGCCGTGTCGGGCTCGAGTGGCAAACCACACGTCGCCCTCCACGGCGACCTTCCGCTTCCCGCTCGCGAACCCGGACCGGCGGTGGACGCGAAGGAAAGGCACGCGAGGGCGGATCGGTCGCTATCGGACGGGCGGGGGGATGGCCGGGTCTGAACCGATGCGACGGAGGAGGACGCGCTCCCCCATCGCCAGCACGTCGAGCCCCCCGTCGGCCCACATCGTCAGCGCGTCGTCGGGACTCGCAACGATCGGTTCGCCGCGGCGATTCAGCGAGGTGTTCAGCAGCACCGGCAGGCCAGTGCGTGCCGCGAACGCGGCGATCAGCGCATGGAAGAGCGGATCGTCGTCGCGCGAGACGACCTGCGGGCGGCACGTGCCATCGACATGCACGACTTCGGGAATCCGCGTGCGCCAGTCTTCGCGGACATCGAATGCGATCGTCATGTGCGGCGCCGGATGCGAGCCGACGAGGATCTCGTCGGCACGCTCGGCGAGAATCGACGGACAGAAGGGCCGCCACGTCTCGCGGTGCTTGACGACGCGGTTCACGCGGTCGCTCATGCCGGGGAGCGCCGGGTGGGCGAGGATCGATCGCCGACCGAGGGCGCGCGGCCCCATCTCCATGCGCCCCTGGAACCACCCGACGACATCGCCCGCCGCGAGACGATCGGCGATGTCGTCGACGAGGGCCGTGCGGCGCGCCGCGGCGTGACCGCGGCGTTCGAGGGCGTCGCGAATGGCGTCGTCGTCGTACGCCGGACCGAGCGCGGCGGAGGTCCATGGCCGCACGCGGTCGCCCGCGCGCCACGCGACGTGGGCCGCGGCGCCGACCGCCGTGCCCGCATCGTTGGCGGCGGGCGGAACGTAGAGGCGATCGATCGACGGGTGCGCGACGAGCCGACGGTTCAGCGCGACGTTCAAGGCCGACCCGCCGGCGAAGGCCAACCGCCCCGTGCGCGCCAGCGGCGCGGCGAGCGGTCCCTCGACCAGGCGAAGGACGGCGTCCTCGAACAGGCGTTGCGTCGCCGCGGCGATGTCGGGATAGGGCGCGTCCAGGCCATCGCCCCGCCGAGGCGGCCCGAATCGTTCGACGAGCCGTCGGCCGAACGGGCGACCGTCCACGCGACGACGGTGCGAGACCCACACCGCACGCGGATCGACCCGGAAAGCACCGCGATCGTCGATCCAGGCGATGCCGGCGAGGTTCGCGCGCGACGGGTCGCCGTACGGCGCCATCCCCATCAACTTGTACTCACCGTCGTTGAATCGGAAGCCCAGGTACTCCGTCATCGCGGAGTAGAAGCAGCCGAGGGAGTGCGGCATCGTCTCGCGATGGAGGATGGCGTACCGCCCGTCCTCGTAGGCTCCGACCTGCGTGGTGATCAGTTCGCCCAGCCCGTCCACCGTCAAAACCGCACAGGACGGGAATCCCGCCAGCAGGAACGCCGATGCGGCGTGCGCGTCGTGGTGCGGCACCTCGTGCCACGGCCGATCGCGCCACGGCACGCCGATGTCGTCGAGCGCTTCGCGCACCCGCGCGCGCAGACGCCGGAACCGCACGATCGTCTTCGCGTAGCCCTTGAGCGCGGTGCGCCCGTCGATCGGCAGCATGCGTCGGAGGTGCGGCCCGCGCCGTTCGCGCCAGGTGCGCTCGCTCCACGGATAGGCGATCGCATCGATGTCGGTCGGCTTCAGGCCGGCCGCGTCGAGCACGAAGCGCACCGCCGCATGCGCCGGCCGGCGCAGCGCGTGCTTCTCGCGGACGAAGCGCTCCTCCTCGGCGGCGGCGACGAGTTCGCCATCGACGAACAGCGCCGCGGCGGCGTCGTGCTTGGGGCCGGTGACGCCGAGGATCCGCACGCGCTCACGGTACGCGGGCGGGCGCCTCGGCCCACGCGCGGTCGGAGGCTGCGCCAGGCCGCGCGGTTCGGATCCGTCGGTCGTACCCTTGCGGGATGCACCGACTCCGCGCCGTCCGTCCGCTCGTGCTGCTCCTGTTCCTGCTGATCGTCGCCGCGAGTCGCGACGTTCGCGCCGACGGCGCGGCGCCGCGCGTGGAGCGCATCGCACTCGTCGTCCGGCTCGACCCGCCGCGCGGGCGCCTGATCGCACGGGCCGATCTCTCGGTGCGCGCTCCCGAGGCGGGCGACCTCGAGTTCGACCTCGCGGCCGAACTCGCGATCGTCGGCGTCGCCTTGGACGAAGAGGCGATCGCGGCGCCGACCCGCGACGGGAAGGGAGCGTTTCGGATCGCGGTCCCCGCGGGCGACCACCGCCTGCGCATCGCGTACCGGGGACGGCTCCACGACGAGGTCCGCGCGGCGGACGACCTCGCATGGGTCGCGGGCGACTCGACGAAGGGCCTGATCGAGCCCCACGGCGTGTTCTTGAGCGGCGGATCGCGCTGGGTCCCGTGGGCGGCCTCCTCGCCCCTCGCCCTCGTCGACGTCGAGGTGTTCGCTCCGGACGGCGTGGTCGTCGCGTGCCAGGGGGGCGTACCCGCCCGCGAAACGCTCCGCGTCGCGGGGTTCGATCCGGCGGGCGACGCGCTCGAACCGGTCGTCGGAGAGGGGGCCGAGGAGACCGTGTGGCTCCGCTCCACCTTCCCCGCGGCGATCGCCACGGACAGCGTCTCGCTCTCGGCGGGCGACTACGTCGTGTCGACGCGGGTCGTCGATGGCGTCTCGCTCTCGACGTACTTCTATCCTCGCCATCAAGAGTTCTCGACGCTCTGGCTCGACGCCGCGGCGGACACCGTGCGGCGGTACACGCCGCTCCTCGGGGCCTACCCGCACCCGAAGTTCGACATCGTCGAGAACTTCTTCCAGTCCGGCTACGGCATGCCGTCGTTCACGCTGCTCGGCGATCGGGTGATCGAGTACGTCTCGGCCAAGGCATTGCGGGAGGGCTCGATCCCGCCCGGCTACCTGGACCACGAGTACGTCCACGGCTGGTACGGGAACGGGCTGTTCGTCGATTTCGCGCGTGGCAACTGGTGCGAGGCGATCACGACCTACCTCTCGAACTACTACGCGGTCGAACTCGCCGGCGGCGGTCCGGAGTCCACCGCGGCGATCGACGCACGACGCGGCGTGCTGGAGCGGTTCGCGATCCGCGTCCACGGCGACGCCGACGTGCCGCTGCGCGCCTTCCTGACGAAGACCGAGGACGCCGACAACGACGTGGGGTACGGCAAGGGCAGCATGGTCTTCCACCTGCTGCGCCGCGCGAGCGGTTCGGACGAGGCGTGGTGGTCGCGCCTGGCGACGTTCACCCAATCCCATGTCGGGCACATCGTCGCGTGGGAGGACTTCGCGGAGGCGTGGCGCGGCGACGACGGAACCGACCCGTTCGCGTCGATCTCGCCGTGGCTCGAACGCCCCGGGCTTCCGCGCTACCGCCTCACGTTCGCGACGGCCGCGCCGCTCGGCGCCGACGCGCCCGAGGGCGAGCACGAGGTCGAGGTCGTCGTCGAGGAGCAGACCCCCGGGGGGCGGTTCGGAGGTCGGCTTCCGGTCGTCGTGACGGGCGGCACGGGTGCCTCGACGTGGACCCGCGAAGGCGTCGTCGTGCTCTCGGGCGACTCGGGCAGCACGCGCGTTCGCGTGCCGGGTCCCCCGACGCGCGTCGAACTCGATCCGGCCTGGCACGTCGCCAAGGCGATCCCCCGGGACGAGTTGCCGCTCTGCCTGCAGACGACGTTGCGCGCGCCGGGCGAGGGCGCGATCGTCGTGCGCGGGGACGAGAGCGCCTTCGCCGGGCTCGTGAAGAAGTTGGAGTCGACCACCGGCTGGCCGGTCGTCGGACCGGACTTCGACCTGGCGCAGCACGATGGCCCCGCCATCGTGCTCTGGATGGCGAACGAGGGTGAGGTCGTCGCGCCGATCGCGGGGCGCCGCCTCGCGGGCGCCGCGTCGTCGCTGCTCGCGACGGTCGCGTGGAACGGCCATCCCCGGACGTGGTACGTCGCGGCATCTCCCGCCGCGGCACGGCGCGCCGGCTACGTTCCCTTCTACGGCTGGGACACCTGGGTGCGTTTCGAGAACGGCGTGCCCGAACGCCGCGCCGTGGAACGTCCGCCGTCGAGATCCCTGACGTTCGACCTGCGCGCGCCGGAGCGCCGCGCCGAGGACGACGCGGCCGAGGTCGTGCGTCGACTGGCGGCGACCGAGCGCGGGCCGGGCGCGCCGGAGCGTACCGCGATCGAAGCGTGGGTCGCAGCGCGCATGCCGATCCCGCCCCTCGATCCCCCCAGCGCGTCCGACGCGATGGCGTCGTTCGACGTCCTCGCGTCGTGGACCTCGACGCCGGTGACTTTCCGCTACACCGGCGGACACCGCCAGGGCGAGGTCGAAAGCGATGCGATCCGGCCGGTCTTCTTCAGCGCGTCGTCGAAGGACGGGTCGTGGCAGGCCGTCGGCGGCGGCCAAGACGAGGTTTCGATCGTGCGCTGGACCGAGGGGGACGCCGCCGCCCTCTGGCACGACGCGCGCGAGCGCGCGACGCGCGGCGCCCGCGCGATCGTCTACGTGGTGGAAGACGCCGCGTACGCGGAACTCGCTCCGCTCGTCGATCGCAACGACGCGCTGACGCCGGCCGCGGTGGCGGATCGCAACAAGGTCGGTCGCGACGGCCGCCGCATCGACACCGGCCCGCTCGAAACGTGGCTTTCCGGACGCCGCGCGCGCGCGAACCTCGGGTCGGCGGAGGCCCTCTCGATCCCGATCCTGCTCGCGCGTCGCGACGCGATGCCGGCCAGTCCCGACCAGGCCGACGACCCGTTCGCGTGGATCGAGGAGGTCGTCATCGAGTTCGAGGTCCAGCGCACGATGCGGCCCGGACGGAACCTCGTGTTCCGCCTCGCGTCGAGCGCCGCGCCGGCCGAGGCGCGTCGCCCGGCGCTGCTCCTGATGGCCCATCTCGACGCCGTGCCCGGCGCGAACGAGAGCGGACCGATCCATCCCGGCGCCGACGACAACGCGAGCGGCGTCGCGTGCCTGCTCGATGTCGCGAGGCGCGTGGCCGAGTCGCCGCCCCCCGCCGTGGACATCCTGTTCGCATTCCCCGACGCCGAGGAGTGGGGACTGCTCGGAAGCCGCCGTCTCGTCGATGCGCTGCGCGACCGTTTCGACGTGCGGGCCGTCGTCAACGTCGACAGCGTCGGACGGGGCTCGTCGAAGCCGACCCACGTGATCGGCGCCTCGATCCACACCGAACTCGCATCCGGCGTCGCCGCCGCGCTGAAGGCCGCGGGCATCGAGATCGGTCGCGACATCGACCGCTTCGCGTTCGCTCACGGCTCCGACCACTGGCCGTTCCACGAGGCCGGAGTCCCCGCCGTCTCGCTCTGGGCGAGCGACTACGCGATCATGAACCGCCCCGACGACCGCCCCGAGGACGTCGAGGCCGCCGGCATCGTCCGCCTGGGCGCGGCGCTAGCGGCGTGGGTCGCGAGTTGCCGGTGACGCCGGCTGCGCCGCGTCCCCCATCCATCCCCTCGACGCCCGGCGGTGGGCTGCGGCTCGGCGCCCTTCGGCTCGTCTACGCGACGCGCTCGTGTCCGTCGGGAGGCGCTTCCGGGAGGGGCGAGCGCAGCGCGCCGGCGAGGAACGGAACGAGGCGCCGCGTCAGCGCCGCGGGATCGCTCGCCTCGGCCGGGCCGATGATGCCGATGGCGTCCCGCCCGGCGATCGCGTAACTCACCACACCGACGACGAAGTGCAGACGCCACGTCAACTCCGCCGGGGAGAGTTCCGGCAAGGCGCGCGCGAGCGCCGCCTTGAAACGACGCAGCACCGGCTCGTAGAGGCGGTCCATGAAACGGTCGGTGCCGCCGTCCGTGTCGGCGTGGCTGCGACCGAGCAGTCGGATGAACTGCCGATCGCGCTCGTCGCCGCTCGCGAGCATCTCGAGCGCCGGCCCCAGGAAGGCATCGAGGATCGGCCGGACGCGGGGCGGGTCCTCCGGCAGCGCAGCGAGCCGGCGCAGACGCTCCGCGTTGAGCGGGGTCAATCGCCGCTGGAACACGGCCTCGACGAGGGCCTCCTTCGTGCCGAAGTGGTAGTTCACCGCGGCGAGGTTGACCCCCGCCGTCGCGGTGATCAGGCGGATGCTCGTCGCACCGAGTCCTCGGCGCGCGAGCAGGCCCTCCGCCGCGTCGAGGATGCGCTCCCTCGTCGAACCCCTTTGCGCCATGACGCCTCCGTCGGGAAGGGTCGCGATCGACGACGCGGTCCCCCGCGCCCCGACGGTAGGCCGCACGCACGACGGGTCAAGGTGGGGCTCCGCGGCGAGTCCTCGCCCGCGCCTCCGACGACCATCCCGAGCGCCGACGAGATGCCGATCGTTCGAGTTCACCGCCGGACCGGGTTCGCGGCCGGGGAGCGGGAACTCGCCGTGGCGGGCAATCGGCGGTCGTCCGCACGGGCCCCGCACGGCGCGCCGATCGCCCCGATCCCCGAAGGCGCTCCTCCGTTGGGTCAGTGACTCGCGGAACGATTACGATGCCGCCGATGAGCTTCCTCCGACCTCGCCGCACCACGCGCTCGGTTCGCGTGGGTCACCTCGAACTCGGGTCGGCCCACCCGATTCGCGTCCAGACGATGACGAAGGGCGACACCGCCGATGTCCACAAGACCTTCGACGAGATCATCGGCCTCGAAGCGACCGGGTGCGAACTCGTCCGCCTAAGCGTGCCGTCGATGAAGCAGGCCCAGGCGCTCGGGGAGATCAAGCGTCGCGTGACGATCCCCGTGGTCGCCGACATCCACTTCTCGGCGCCGCTCGCCCTGGAGGCGATCGCACAGGGCGTCGACAAGGTGCGGATCAATCCCGGCAACATCGGACGCCGCGACGAGGTCGAGAGGGTCGTCCGCGCGGCGCGCGATCGGGGCGTCGCGATGCGCATCGGCGTCAACAGCGGATCGATCCGTGAGCGCAAGGGGCTCTCCGTCGTCGACGACGACGAGGACATCGTCGATCTGTGCGTGCGCGAGGCCCTGCATCATGTCGAAATCCTCGAGTCGCTCGACTTCCACGACACCGTGATCTCGATCAAGGCGCACACGATCGAACTGACCGTCGAGGCGAATCGCCGGCTCGCGGCCGTCTGCGACTATCCCCTGCACCTCGGCGTGACCCACGCCGGGAGCCTGCTCCCCGCGACGATCAAGAGCAGCGCGGCGCTCGGGATCCTGTTGACGGAGGGGATCGGCGACACGATCCGCATCTCAATCACGGGCGACAACCGCGACGAGGTGAAGGTCGGCCACATGCTGCTCCAGCAGTTGGGTCTTCGCCAACCGACGTTCGACGTGTACGCGTGCCCGTCCTGCGGCCGCGCCGAGGTGGACCTGATCGGATTGACCAAACTGGTCGAGGAGGCCACGAAGGGCCTGACCTATCCCTGCCGCGTCGCGGTGATGGGCTGCATCGTGAACGGACCGGGCGAGGCCGCCGAGGCGGACGTCTCGATCAGCGCCGGACGCGGCTTCGGCTTCATCTACCGCGGCAGTCGGATGATCCGCAAGGTGGACGAGGCCGACCTCGTCGTCGAACTCCGCCGCGAGATCGACGCCTGGATCGCCGAGCAACAGGCCGACGCGGCGACCGTCAGGTGACGGACGACGGCACGCTCGGATCGGGCGCCGGCGACGTGGGATCGCTCGCCGCGGCGGCCTGCTCGCGCCGCGCCTGTTCGGCGACCCGCGCGGCGGTGCGGCGCATCCAGCGCATCACGAACCAGATCGAGATCAGCAGGATCAGCACGCCGCCAGCATTGACCCACCACGGCACCGCCTTCAGCAATCCCTCGACCCGCCGAGCGAGCACCGCGTAGGACACGCAGACGATCGCTCCGGCGCACGTGACCGTCAGCGCGGTCGCGCGGCGCGAGAGTCCGATCATCTGTCCCATGATGGACCCGGCCAGCGAACCCGATCCGGGCAGCGGACTGATGACGAACGCGCCGACGCCGATCGTGCTCAGGCGACGGATCCAGCGCCGATGATCGAGCGCGAGGCGCGCGTCCTCGCGCGCGGCGTGCAGGGCCCTTCCGATCTTCGGCAGGCGTTCGAGCAGATCGAAGTTCCATGTGTAGAAGTACGAGCTGGCGGCGTTCACCCACATCACGACGAACGCGAGTTCCCACGTGCTGAGGGTCAGCCACTTCGCGTCGTGGAGCACCGCCTTGCCGAAGACGACGCTCGTTCCCAACCCGAACAGGCTCGCGGCGCCCGCGTAGGTGACCTGTCGGACGGTGTCCCAGTCCCGCTGCCACCACACGATCAACAGCACCAGGCCGGTCGCCGCGATCGGGGCGAGCAGGTACAGGACCCGCAGCAGGAAACGGTGGACGCGGTCGGTCGTCCGCGCCCAGAACCCGAGGCGCGGTGCGCCCGTCGGGGCGGGCTCGGTCGGGAGAGTCGGGGTGTTCGACATCGCGGGCGGGGCAGCGGTCCGGTCGGCGGAGCGCGGAATCCTACGCGCAGGATGCGCCGGGTACGTTGTCCCGCCCATGAACACCGCTCTCCTCGTGTTCGGAACGCGCCCGGAGGCCATCAAGATGGCGCCGCTGGCGAGCGCCCTCCGCAGCGTCGCCAGCGGGCTCCGCACGGTGGTCGCGGTCACCGGCCAGCACCGGGGACTGCTCGACCAGGTGCTCGCCGCGTTCGGCCTCGAGCCCGACCTCGATCTCGACCTGATGCGGCCCGGGCAGACGCCGAACGACGTCGCGGCGCGCCTTCTCGAACGGTCGCCCGCGCTGTTCCGCGAGACCGGTGCCGACCTCGTGGTGGTCCAGGGCGACACGACCTCGGCGCTCGGTGCGGCGCTGGCCGCGTTCCACGAGCGCTTGCCCATCGCCCACGTCGAGGCGGGTTTGCGTTCGGGTCGGATGGACAGCCCGTTCCCCGAGGAGATGAACCGGGTCGTCATCGATCGCCTCGCGTCGTACCTCTATCCCCCGACCCGCTCGGCGGACGAGGCGCTCGCCGCCGAGGGCATCCCGGCGGAGCGTCGTTGGGTCGTCGGAAACACCGCGATCGATGCGCTGTTCGCGATGCGCGCGCGCCTCGACCGGCTGGACCTCGACGTTCGCGAGCGCTTCGGTGAGGCCCCGCGCCTCGTGCTCGTCACGCTGCATCGTCGCGAGTCGTTCGGCGCGCCGTTTCGCGGCATCCTCGCGGCCCTCTCCGAACTCGCCGCCCGCCATCCCGACGTCCGCTTCGTCTATCCGGTGCATCCGAACCCGGCCGTCCACGGACCGGCGCACGCGACCCTGCGGGCCGCGAACATCGATCTCGTGGAGCCGTTGCCGTACCCGGACCTCGTCTGGCTGCTCGATCGCGCCGAGTTCGCGTTCACCGACAGCGGCGGCATCCAGGAGGAGGCTCCCGCACTCGGAACGCCCGTCCTGATCCTCCGTGAGGTGACCGAGCGCCCCGAGGTCGTCGCGGGAGGCGCCGGCGTGCTCGTCGGCACGGACCCGGCGCGAATCCTCTCGCTCGCCGATCGCTGGCTCGCCGACCCGGCGAGCGCCGCGTCGTTCCGCGTGCCGCGCCTCCTGTTCGGCGACGGTCGCGCGAGCGAGCGGATCGTCGCGGCGCTCCGCGGCGAGACGCCCGAGCCGTTCGTGGCCCCGTCCGGCACCGTGACGGCGGGTCCGCACCGATGATCGGCGGGCGGGTCTACCTGCTGCTTCCGGCGTACGACGAAGAGGGGAACCTGGGCCCGCTGCTCGACGACGTTCGCGAGGTCGCCCGCACCTGGCCCGCTCCCGCGCCTCGCCTGACGGTGGTCGTCGTCGACGACGGCAGCCGCGACGGAACGCTCGCGGTCGCGCGCGCACCCCGTCCGGGCCTGGAGGTCGTCGCCCTGCCGCATGGCGTGAACCGCGGACTCGGTGCCGCGATGAGGACCGGCATCGAGTACGTGCTCGAGCACGCGCACGACGACGACGTGCTGTTCGCGATGGACGCGGACCACACCCACCCGCCCGAGTCGATGCCCGCGATGCTCGACCGCGTCCGCGCGGGCGCCGACGTCGTCATCGCGTCGCGATTCCAGCCGGGGGCCTCGATCCACGGACTGGACCCGCTCCGGCGCTTCGTGTCGTTCGCCGCGTCGTGGCTCCTGCGCGTCCTGTTTCCGGGGGCGCGCGACTACACTTGCGGCTACCGCGCGTACCGCGTCGGCCTGCTGCGCTGGGGAGCACGGCGGTACGGCGCGGAGTTCCTGAATCAGCGCGGCTTCAGCGTGATGGTCGATCTCCTGCTGAAACTGCGGCGCGCCGCGCAGCGCATCGAGGAGGTTCCGCTCACCCTGCGGTACGACCGCAAGCAGGGGGCGAGCAAGATGAAACTCGCGCGCACCGCGTGGACGACCCTGCGACTGCTCGGCCGGCGGTTCGTCGGCGACCCGCGCGGCCCCTGACGTCCGGGTCGGGCCTCGGCACGGGACGACTCCGGCGTACGCTGCGGCCATGGCCTCGACATGGGACCTCGCCGCCAAGTCGTTTCGCTCCGACCTCTCGGCCGCGATCGACACGGACGCGGTGCGGGCGTTGCACCGGTTGTCGCCGGGCCGCCACGCGCTGGTGGCGGCGCGTCACGTCCTTCTGCTCGCGGTCGCCGCGCTGGCCATCGCGCTCCATCCCGACCGGTGGTTCGTGACGGTCCCCGCGTCGATCCTGATCGGCTTCCTCGTCTTCGGTTTCACGGTGCTGCTGCACGAGGTCCTGCACGGCCTCGTCACGGGCTCGCGGACGAACCGCACCGAGCGGATCCTCGCGCACGTCTACGCGATCCCGAGCGGCATCAGCCAGGCCCAGTTCACGCGATGGCATCTCGACCACCACGACTGCCTCGGTTCGACGACCGAGGACCCGAAGCGCGCTCATCTGACGCCGAAGGTCGTCACGCGGCGTGTGAAGTTCCTCTACATGACGCCGGCGTTGTTCCCGATCTACTTCCGCGCGGCGCGCCTGGCGGCGGAGCGCTACGAGCCCGAACTCCGGCGACGAATCGCTCGGGAGCGCCGCGTGTCGATCGGCTTCCATCTCGCCACGCTCGGCGGGCTCCTGGTGGGACTCGGACCGGCCGCGGCGGCGTGGATCCACGTGATTCCGGTGTTCGTCGTGTTCCCGATCGCGTTCACCCTCAACCGGCTCGGGCAGCACTACGACATCGATCCCGCCGATCCGGCCCATTGGGGGACGCTGCTCGTCCGCTCGCCCTGGACGTGGGATTTCCTCTTCCTGCACGCGAACTACCACCTGGAGCACCACTACTTCCCCCGCGTTCCCTTCTATCGCCTGCCGCGCCTGCGCAAGCTCCTCGATCCGTTCTTCGCCGCCCGGGGCATCCGACCCCGCACCTACGGAGGCCTCCTCTTCGACTGGTTCGTGCGCAACCGGGTGCCCCACACCCCGTGGACCCCTCCGGCGCCTCCCTCCGCGGCGACCCGGTCCGGGTAGACTCCCGCTCCATGCGCATCCACGTTCGCTACTTCGCCGAGGCCCGCGAGGCCGCGCGTTGCGACGCGGACGACATCGACCTAAAACCGGGGGCGACCGTCGCCGACGCCGTGGCGGCGATCGTCGTGCGCCATCCCCGACTCGCTCCGGTCGCGCGTCGCGCCCGCGTCGCGCTCGACGAGCGGTTCGCCGGTCCCGAGGAGCCCCTCGCGCCCGATGCGACGCTCGCGCTGATCCCCCCGGTCGGGGGAGGCTAGTCGTGCCGCGCACCGCCCCCCGACGTCCCGGCATGCCAGGCCATGCCTTCGCCGTCGTCTCGACGCCGATCGACGCCGCCGCGGTCCTGGCACGCGTCGCCTCCCCCGATGCCGGCGCGGTCGTGACGTTCCACGGCACCGTGCGCGCCCACACCGCCGGTCGCCGGGTGACCCACCTGGAGTACGAGGCCTACGCGCCGATGGCCGTGCGCCGCATGGCCGAGCACGGGGATGAGCTCGTCCGGCGCCACGGCCTCGTCGGTCTCGCCGCGTGCCATCGCACGGGTCGCCTCGAGCCGGGTGAGGTCGCCGTCGTCGTCGCCGCCTCGGCCCCCCATCGCACCGCCGCCCTCGCGGCGATCGACGAGTTCATCGTCCGCCTGAAGCGGGACGTTCCGATCTGGAAGAAGGAGCACTTCGAGGACGGCGCGGTCTGGGTGGGCACGCCGGACGATCCCGCGGGAGTCGCCTCCGCTCCGCCGTGGAACGACCCCGCGTGAATCGGGTTCCGCTCGTGATGGCGATCAGCGACTCGACGGGCGAGACCGCCGAGCAGTGCTGCCGCGCCGCGCTCGCCCAGTTCGGACAGTTCCCGGAGGGCGCCGTCCGGGTGATCCCCCATGTCCGGGACGAGGCCACCCTCGAACGCTGTGTTCGGGATGCGGTCGCGCACGGCGCGCTGATCGCGTACACGCTCGTCGGTGGTGACCTGCGCGCGCGGCTTCAGGCCATGGCGGAGGAATACGATGTCGTCGCACACGACCTGCTCGGCGGGTTGATCGGCCGCCTGGCGACCCAACTCGGGCGGCGTGCGCGCAACGTTCCCGGCCTCGGTCACGAACTCGACGCGGAGTACTTCAAGCGCATCGAAGCGATCGAGTTCGCCGTCTACAACGACGACGGGAAGAACCCGGGCAACCTGAAGAAGGCCGACCTCGTGCTGCTCGGGATCAGTCGCACGTCGAAGACGCCGCTCGGCGCGTACATCGCGCATCGCGGCTACAAGGTTGCCAACGTGCCGATCGTCCTGGACCTGCCCCTGCCGGCCGAACTCGATCAGGTCGATCCTCGACGCGTGTTCGGTCTGATGACCGACGCGGTCACGCTGATGAACATCCGTCGCGCGCGGATGCAGGCGCTCGGCATGAGCCCGGACGCGGGGTACGGCGACCTGCGCCAGATTCGCCGGGAGATCCAGTACGCGCAGCGCCTCTTCGACGCCCATCCCGAGTGGACGGTGGTCGACGTGAGCCAACGCGCGATCGAGGAGACCGCCAGCGGTATCCTCGAACGCTTCCGGCAGCGGTTCGAGAGCGACGAGGCGGCCGCATCCCAAGACCGGGGCGGACGGGAGGAGACGGCGACGTGAGCGAGGCGGTACTCCGCGCGCGCGGACTGACGAAGTCGTACGGCGGGCAACCGCCCGCCCTCGACGACGTCACGCTCGAGGTGCCGCCGGGCATCACCGGCCTGCTGGGCCCGAACGGCGCCGGCAAGTCGACGTTCCTCCAATGCGTCCTCGGCCTCTTGCCCGACTACCGGGGCGAGGCGGAGGTGCTCGGCCTCGACGCGCGTCGCAAGCGTCGCGAGATCCGCCGCCGCGTCGGGTTCATGCCCGAACTCGACGCGTATCTGTTCGGCCTGACCGGCCTGCGCGCCGTCCGCTATCTCGCCCAACTCTCGGGCCTGCCACGCCGGGAGAGCCTTCGCCGCGCGCACGAGGTGCTGGCCCACGTCGGCTTGGGCGAGGCGATCTATCGCAAGGTCGACGGCTACTCGACCGGCATGCGACAGCGCTTCAAGCTGGCGCAGGCGATCGTCCACGACCCGGACCTGTTGTTCCTGGACGAGCCCCTGTCGGGTCTCGATCCCGACGGGCGCAAGGAAGTCCGTGACCTGATCCACGATCTCGCGGTGCGGCACGGCAAGCACATCCTGTGGTCATCTCACCTCCTGCCGGACGTGCAGCGGGTCGCCGAGCAGGTCGTCGTGCTGCATCGCGGACGCAGTCGCGGCCTTTTCCGCATGGACGACCTGCTGGCTCGGGAGGGACGCTTCCGCATCGACATCGAAGGCGACGGACGGGCGCTCGAAGCGGTTGTCGGCGGGCTGGAGGGAAGCGAACTCCGCCTTCGGCGCACCGAGCGTCAGGCCTCGTCGACCCTGGTGTCCGAACGGTCGATGTTCGAGGTCGTGGGCCCGCGTGACCTCGAGGCCGGCCACCTGCTCGCGATCTGCCACCACGCCGGCGTGCGCGTGCGGCGGGTGATGCCCCTCGCCGACACGCTCGAGGACGTGTTCCTGCGGTTGCTCGGCGACCGCGAGGCAGCGGCCTGATGGCGATCTTCCGCAAGGGCTATCGGCGATACGAGGGGGCACGGTCCCACACGCCGGCCGCATGGGTGATCGCGAGGCAGGGCGCCGGTCAGGCATGGCGCTCGATCGCGGTCCGCCTGATCGGTCTGCTGCAGCTGCTGGTGTTCGGCGGCACGATGATCGGTCTGCTCGTCGCGCTCTCGGCCGAGGAGACGTTGGCGGTGTTCGGCGGTCCCGCCCGAAGCTTCGCCGAGCGCAGCCGCACGCAACTCGATCAGGTCGCCCGCGGCTACTACGAGGGCACGGTGTTCCTCGTGTGCGTGACGGCCATCTTCATCGGCGCGGGGCTCGTCGCGAGCGACCTGCGCAGCAAGGCGCTGGGCCTCTACCTCGCCCGGCCGATTCGGCGACCGGACTACCTCCTCGGCAAGGCGCTGGTCGTGCCTCTCGCTCTCGTTCCGGTCGCGCTCCTTCCGGGGCTTGCGATGTGGACGATCGTGGGACTGTGGCAGGAGCCGGGCCAGACGATGACCTACTTCCGCGAAACGCTCGCGTTTCCCGAGCGGGTGGGCATCACCTACCTCGTGCTCGCGGTGTCGATGACCGGCGTGATGCTGATCGCGTCGTCGTTCACCCAACGCAGCGGGATGGCCATGGTGTCGGGCCTCGGCGGCGTGATCGTCGGGTCGATCCTCTCGGCGGCGGTGCGACGGGGAACGGGCGAGAGCGACTCGTTCCTCTTCGCGCTCGGGATCCCGCGCAACGCGTTGCGTCCGTGGCGGTCGATGGAGGGGACGATGGGTTGGGCACGGCGATGGCAGCCGGATCCGACCCACATCCAGATCGTGGCGATCGGCCTGTTCGCGCTCGGCGTCTTCTGCGTCTGGTGGCGGACGCGCTCGACGGAGGTGACCGAGTGAGCGAACCCGCGATCGTGCTCGACCGGGTCAGTCGCTGGTACGGCGAAGTGCTCGGCGTCAACGAGGTCTCGCTGACGTTCGGCCCCGGCGTGACCGGGCTCCTCGGCCCCAACGGCGCCGGCAAGAGCACGCTGCTCAAGCTGATCTGCGGTTTCCTCCGGCCCGAGATCGGCACGATCCGGGTCCATGGTCGCGATCCGTTCACGAACCGTTCGATCCAACGCGACGTCGGCCTCTGCCCCGAACAGGACGCCGCGCCGTCGGGACAGTCCGCGCACTCGTACCTGACCTACCTGAATCGCCTCCAGGGCTACCGGGCGCCGCACGCCGCGACGCTGGCGACGCGAACCCTCGAACGGGTCGGTCTCTCCGCCGCGGCGAACCGTTCCGTCTCCAAGTACAGCAAGGGCATGCGCCAGCGCTTCAAGCTCGCCCAGGCGATCGCGCACGCACCTTCGGTCGTGGTCCTCGACGAGCCGATGAACGGCCTCGATCCGCCGTCGCGCCGCGATTTCGCCGACACGATCCGCGGCCTCGGGGCGGAGGGTCGCTGCGTCGTCGTCAGCAGCCACATCCTCCACGAGGTCGAGTCCGTCGCGGAGCGCATCGTGGTGATGCAACGCGGTCGCGTGTTGGCCGACGGGAGTGCTCGCGACCTGCGAGCCGAGTTGGCCGAGGTGCCGCTGACGGTGCGCATCGCCACGGCTGCACCGGAGGCGCTCGCGCCCCGCCTGATCGCTCTCGCCGGGGTCGAGGAGGTGCGCCGCCACGACGACTTGCTGCAGGTGCGGACCTCCCGACCCAACGATCTCTTCGACGCGCTCGGGGCGATCGCGGCGGAAGAGAACGCGCCGCGCATCCTCGCGGCCGAGCCGGTGGACGAGTCGCTGGAAGCGGTCTTCGAGTACCTGACGAGATGATCGACGAATCCTCCGCCCTCGAGACCGCCCTCCCCCGTGACGCGGTCGTCGCGCCTCGACCGTTCGCGGGGTTCCGCGCCCTGAGTCGCCAGGCGTTTCGCGAAGGCTGGCGGCGACGTCGTGTCGCGCTCCTCGCAATCGGCGCCGTTGCGGTCGGCATCGTCCTCGGCCGGATGGCGCGCATCGACTTCGGCCCCCCCTCCTCGGGCGGGGCGACGGACGACGGCGATCGAAGCGCCATCCAACTGTGGACGGCCCTCTCGCAGTTCGTCGTGTCGATGGTCTACCCGCTCCTGGCGCTCCTGATCGGTTCGCAGGGTTTCGCCCGCCTGCGCAGCGATCGGACGCTCGTCTACCACCTCGCGCGCCCGGTCGGTCGCGGGACGATCTTCCTCGCACGATGGGTCGGCTGCCTGCCGCTTCTGATCGCCATCGCGGTCGCGGGCATGTCGGCGACGCTCCTCGCGTCGGGCGTGGCCGTGCCCTCGGAGGCCTGGGTCGGGTTGTTCGCGCTGACGATCGTCGCGATGCTCGTCCTCTCCGCGGTCTACTTCACGCTCGCGGCGATGGCGCGCCACGGGATCGTGATCGGCCTCGTCTACACATTCGTGATCGAGGGGTTCCTCGCGGCGGTTCCAGGCACGTTGCAGAGGGCATCGATCGGCCACCACGTCCGCGCCCTGCTCGTGTCGTGGTGCGGCCCCGGCTTCTCGACGCTCGGTCCCTCGACCGCGCGTGCCGTCCGGGCATCGACGAGCGATCGCGACGCCGAGAACCTGCCAGCCCTGTTCAGCCAGACCGAGTACCTCGACGGACCGACCGCTCTGATCGTGCTGCTCTCGATCGGTCTCTCCTTCCTGCTCCTCGGCATGGTCTCGGTGCGACAGCGCGATTGGCCCCTCAAGGACTGACCCGGGGGGGCCAGGGAAGCCCGAACCCCCTGAAGCCCGGCGTGCGCGGGCCTACTCCGCGGCGGCGGCGGCGGCGACACGACGCTCGCGGCGTTCGCGGAATCCCGCCTCCCGCTCGGCGAGGAGGCGGTCCTTCTCCTCGTGCCACGCGCGCATCCACGCCTTCCGATCGCTGCCGAGATCGAGGCCCGACATCCCCTTCAGCGCGCCCTCGTAGGCGACCCGCTCGAGGGTCGAGAACTCGTGTTCGACGCCGAGCACCTTCACCGGGTGTACGACGCCCTCCTGCAGAACGCCGACCACCGGATCGGCGATGAACGACGTGGCGGCGACCTCGACGTCGAAGTCGTGGATGTAGGAGACCTGGCTGACCGACGCGAAGTACGCACGCGGGAAGTCGCCCGACGTCGCGCTCCAGCGATGCAGGACGTACCCCATGCCCGCGACGTCGCCGAGGCGTCCGAGCGCTTCCGCCGCGTGACGGCGCACCTCCGCCGAGTTGCTGGCGAGGGCGCGACCGAGCGGATGGACGGTGTCGGGGCTGTCGATCGCACGAAGGGCGTCGGCGACCGCGACCCGCACCTCCGGAGAGGGATCGACGATGGCGCGCTTCAGCAGCGCGGGGATCGCGCGCTCATCGCCGAGGCGACCGAGTTCCGACGCCGCGTACCGTCGCAACGGCACCGAGTCGAGACGGAGGGCGAACGCGAGGGGAGCGAGCTTGAAGCGGTCGTCCTCCGCCGCGAGGCGGCGGCGCGCCGTGGCGACCGTCGCCTCGTCGTCCGACGCGATCCGTTCGAGCAGAGCGCGCACGCGCGCCTCGCCCTCGCGCTGTTCGGCCCGGTCCCGCTCGGGGCGGGTCAGCGCGGCGAGTTCCTCCGACGAGAGCCAGCGGCCCTCGTGCCGCACGAAGCCCTTCGCGCGCATCGCGTCGTCGCCGCCGAGCCAGCGCCCGCCGATCCGTTCGTGTCCGAGCGCGCGCCGTGCCGCGAGATGGTCGGGATCGATGCGTACGACGGCCTCGTACGCGCGGCGCGCGAGATCCCCCGCACCCAGCGCTTCCGCGTCGAGAGCGACCCGATACGCGGCCGCCGCGTCGTCCGGCGCGAGCGCGGCGATCCGACGTTCGAGCGCGGCACGAGGCGCCTCGTCCCCCGCGCGCGTCGTCGGAGCGACGACGGCGCCGAGACCGACGATGGCGGCGGCGAGCGCGGAGCGGTTCACGAGGCGGCGCATGCGGATCACGAGTCTTCTCCCGGGCGGGTCGCCCATTCCAACGCCGCGCGCACGGAGGAGGTTACAAACGCACGCGTCACGACGGTCCGACGGAGTTTCCCATGTCCACCGAGGTCACGATCACCACGACGAAGGGCGACATCGTCCTCGCGCTCTATCCCGAGGACGCTCCGAAGACCGTCGCCAATTTCGTGCGGTTGATCCGGGACGGCTTCTACGACGGCCTCTCGTTCCACCGCTACGTTCCGAACTTCGTGATCCAGGGCGGCTGCCCGAACACGCGCCCCGGCGCGCGCGGTCGCGCGGGGACCGGCGGCCCCGGCTGGACGATCCCATGCGAGACGAAGAACAACCCCCGCCGTCACGGCCCGGGCGCGCTGTCGATGGCGCACGCCGGCAAGGACACCGGCGGTAGCCAGTTCTTCATCACCTTGCGCGACACGCCCCACCTCGACGGCGTCCACACCGTGTTCGGCGGAGTCACCCAGGGAATGGACGTGGTCCAGGCGATCCGCGAGGGGGATCGCATGACGAAGGTCACGGTGCGGGAGAGTCCGGCTCCGGAGGGGACGCCGCCGGCTCGTTCGTAGCCGCGCTCTCCGCACCCTTCGCCGCGTCCTTCGCCGCCGTTGCGTCGGCGGCGCGCTCGGCCAGAACGGCATCGATCCAGCCCGGCAGATCGCGCCGCCAATCGACCGCCCCGATGTGGAACGGCCCCGAGTGCGTCATGTGGATCTCGAGTCGCGAACGCTTCGGATTCCCCGGCACCGTGTGGACGACGGCGAGCATCGCCGAGAGGAACGGCGCATCGTACGAGGCGTCGTTCGCGTCCTCGGCCGCGCGCTCCTTGGCCACGACCTCGCGTCGGCCCTTCGACGCGAAGATCGCCGTGACCCGCCGTCCGCCGCGGCCGCGCGCGCGCCCGGCCGCTTCCTCGACCGCGGAGAGCAGGTCGAGAGGCGGGACGTCGTACTCGCGGAACGGACCGCGCCCGCGCTGTTGCCGCAGGTCCGACATCGTGTTGCCGCGCAACGTCGCGACGGTCCCCAGCGAGTCGAGCACGGCTTCCGTGTCGATCCCGCTCGAACAGGCCGCAAGCGTGCAGCTCGCGAGCGCCGCGAGGAACGCCCTCGTCACGAGCGAGCCTCCCGCAGCGAGACGACGGCGAGGGAGGCGATGCCCTCGCCGCGCCCGACCGCACCGAGCCCTTCGTGCGTCGTCGCCTTCACGTTGACGGCGTCCGGCGCGAGCCCGAGCAGCGAGGCGATCCGCGCGGTCATCTCCGCGCGGTACGGCGCGAGCCGCGGCCGCTCGGCGACGACCGTCGCATCGACGTGGGCGGGCTCGAATCCGCGTGCGCGGACCTTCACGAGGATCTCGGCGAGGATCGCCGCCGACGGCACGTTCCGCCACTGCGGATCGGTGTCGGGGAAGTGGTCTCCGAGGTCGCCGAGGGCGGCGGCGCCGAGCAGCGCGTCGCCGATCGCGTGGAGGAGGGCGTCGGCGTCGGAGTGGCCGCGCAGCCCCCACGCCCCCTCGACCTTCACGCCGCCGAGCACGAGGGTGCGACCCGGCTCGAACGGATGGACGTCGTACCCGATGCCGACTCGCACGAACGCCGCCTCCGCGCGGCCCGCGAACCGAGCCGGATGAGGAGCGTACCGCGGAACCGCGGTACCTTCCCGCGGTGATCGGCGTCCTCCTGACCGCGGCCGGCGCCTCGACGCGCTTCGGTGCCGGTGAGCCGAAGGTGCTCGCCGAGATCGACGGGCGGACGCTCCTGCGCCTCGCGCTCGACGCGCTCCGCGATGCGCTTCCCGACGCGACCTTCGTCGTCGCGGCACCGCCCGCGCACGAGCATCGGATCCGTTCCCTCCTGCCCGAGGCCCTGGTCGTTGCGGGCGGCGCGACGCGGCAGGCGAGCGTCGCGGCGGGGATCGCCGCGTTCCCCGACGACGCGGATCCCATCCTGGTCCACGACGCCGCGCGACCGATCGTCCCGGCGGCGGTGGTCCATCGCGTCGTCGCCGCGATCTCCGCCTCGGGCGCCGCGGTGCCCGTCCTTCCGGTCACCGACACGATCCACGGGGTCGAACGGATGCCCGACGTCGATCGCCCGGCATCGCTGCGCCCCGCACCGCCGCGCGCCGCGCTCGTCGCCGCACAGACGCCCCAGGGCGCTCGACGCGCGCTGCTCTGCGACGCGCTCGCGCGAGCGGCGCGCGACGGCATGGAGTACACGGACGAGGCCGCGATGCTGCTCGCGGCCGGCCATCCGGTCGTCGCCGTCGTCGGGGATCCGAACCTCGCGAAGATCACGACGCGCGAGGATCTCGAAGCACTTCGGGCGCGCTTCCTCCGGACATGACGAGGCACGCGGGCGCCGAGTGCGACGCCCGAATTCGCTTTCGCGGCCTGCGACGATTTGCTCGTACGATCCGCCCATGGTGCGTCACGATCCGATGCGAGCGAGCTCGTCGGGCCCGGTGTTGGGGATCGATCCGGGAACGCGCCATCTCGGCTGGGCCGTCGTCGAGTCGTCCGGCGCGCGCCTGATCTCCCACGGGCACGGCGTGCTCACGGCCCGTGCGAACCTGCCCGTGCCGAGACGGCTGTTGACCCTCGCGACCGCCCTGCGCCGGATCGTCGCGGAGCATCGTCCGGTCGCCGCGGCACTCGAGGAGGCGTTCTACGGACGCGATGCGCGCGCGGCGCAGCGGATCGGTGAGGCGCGCGGCGCGATCCACCTCGTCCTGGCCGAAGCCGGCGTGCCCGCGACCGGCTACGCGAACAACGTCGTCAAGAAGGCGGTCGCCGCGAACGGCCGCGCGTCGAAGGCGCAGGTGATGGCGATGGTCCAACGCATCCTCCGCCTCGAGAACCCCGTCACGGCCTCCGACGCGGCCGACGCGCTCGCGCTCGCCATCTGCCACATCCAGCAGGGGAGGCTCGTCGCGAACGCCGACGCGGGCGGGCTCTCGCCGCGCATCGCCGAGGCGCTGCGGCGAGCCGGGGCGCCCGCCGGAGGCCGCACGGCGGCTTCCGATCGCGTTGCCGTCCGCGGACTGCGCCTCGGGCCGCGTTCCAGGTAGGTTGTCTCCCCCGCCGGTTTCGATTCGAGCCGGCGCGCCGTACGGAGCCCCCCCGCGCCCATGCCTCGACGTTCGTCCGGAACGTTCGCCCCCCCCGACACCACCGTCGGACCCGGCGCGTTCAACCCACCAGGTCGCGCCGCGCCCGACGGGGCGCCGCACAGCGCGCCGCACCCCGCGCCGCACGCCGCGCCGCACGCTGCGCCGCCCATCGCGCCGACTCGACTCGCCACCTCCGCCGGGCTGTTGGTCCCCTTCGTTCCGCTCGGTGCCCTGCTCCCGGTCGGCATCTTCCCCGGCGAACTGACGCTCGGCGTCGTCCTCGTCCTCGCCGAAGTCCTCGCATGGCTCGGCGCGACGGCCGACTCGGCCCTCGACCACGTCAGCCGCGCACGGCTCTTGGAACAGGCGGATCCATCCGATCGCAGCCTGCTCGAGCGCCGCCTCGGCCGCTTCGCGACGCTGCGCTTCACGGCCCGGCTCGTCCGCTACCTCGGCAACGCGACGCTCGTCCTCGCGCTCGGCTACATGGTCTTCCGATGGGAGGGACGAAGCGACGGGTACCTCCCGATCCTTCCCGCCGCGGCGGCGGTCCTCGCCGCCTTCGGCCTGACGTTCCTCGTCAACGACGTCCTCGCGCGGATCGTCGCCGAACGCGCCCCCGAGCGGACGGTGCATCGACTCCTGCCGGTGCTCTCCGTGCTCGCCTGGGCGACGACGCCGCTGCGCGTCCCGCTCGCCGGACTCGTCCGGCTCCTGTTCCGCGTCCGCCTGGAGGACGATCCCTCCACGGCCCGCGACGAGGTGAAGGAGTCGGTCGAGGAGGGCGAGCGGGAAGGATCGTTCAGCGCCGCGGAGGCCGAGATGATCGGCTCGATCCTCTCGCTGAAGTCGAGTCGGGTCGAGGACGTCATGACGCTCCGCGGCGACATGGTGTCCGTCGCGGAGACGGACTCTCTCGACGATGCGGTCGATCGGGTCAATGCCGAGGGCTACAGCCGGATTCCGGTGCATCGTCGCGACCGCGACGACATCGTCGGCGTGCTCTACGCCCGCGATCTGCTCCACCGCTGGCGCGATCGCGGCATCGTCGGTGGCGCCGCGCCGACCGTGGCCCAACTGATGCGCCCGGCGTACTTCGTTCCATCGGGCAAACTCGTCGTGGACCTGTTGAAGGACATGCAGGTGCGCAAGGTCCATCTCGCGGTCGTCGTCGACGAGCACACCCGGGTCGCCGGCGTCGTGACGATCGAGGACCTCGTCGAGGTGATCGTCGGCGACATCCAGGACGAGTACGACGAGGAGGTGGAGGCCCTGCCGCCGACACCGGAACAACTCGCCGGGGGCAGCCTCGAGGTGGACGGCCGCACCGCGATCGAAGACGTCAATCGGGCCCTCGACGTGCGCTTGCCGATCACCGACGACTACGAGACGGTCGGCGGACTCATGTTCCACGAACTCGGCAAGGTGCCGGAGGCGGGCGATCGCGTCGACATCGAGTCGGTCGTGCTGACCGTGCTCGAGGCCGACGAACGCACCGTGCGACGCCTCCAGGTGACGCGGGCGTAGCGAAGTCGGCCGTTCGGAACGGCCGCACTACGATGCACCGATGCGGCCCGAACCGACGATCGACGCGCTCGTGCTGCGCTGGGTCGCGTACGGAGAGACGAGCCAGATCGTCCATCTCGCGACCTCCGAACGCGGTCGCGTGGCGGCCCTCGCCAAGGGCTCCCTGCGTCCCGGGTCGGCGTGCGGAGGCGGACTGGCGACGGCGATGCGCGGCGCGGCGTCGTTGCGACGGCGTCGCGGTGATCTCGATCTGCTGACCTCGTTCCGCGTCGTCTCGGTCCACGACGGCCTCGCCGCGCACCTCGATCGCTGGCGGGCGGCGATGTACGTGATCGAACTCCTCCGCGCCTGGATGCAGCCGGATCTGCCCGCGCCCGACCTGTTTCGCGCCGGCACGGCCGCTCTCGCCCTCCTCGATCGGGCCCCGCCGGAACGGGTGCCGGGTTGGGTGGTGTGGTTCGAGGCCCGTGCCCTCGCCGCGAGCGGACATCGCCCCGCCCTCGATGGGTGCGCCGCGTGCGGCGGTCCGATCGACGGCGGCGCCTGGTTCCACGCCGAAGCCGGGGGGCTCGTCCACGCGGCGTGTCGCCCGCCGGGCGACGCCCGGCGCGTCTCGCGGGCCGACCGCGAGGTCCTCGACCGACTCTACACGGCACGCCTCGGGGACCTGGCCCGCGAGCCGCTCGACCAGCGCGGGGTCGCGTTCGTGCGGGCCCTCCACGACCGGTTCGTCCCGTGGATCCTCGAGCGCCGCCCCCGCCTGCTCGCGAGCCTGCCGCGTCCCGGGGGCATGACGTCCCCATGAATCTCGGCGCGTACCCTGATCGCGTGCGCCTCGCCCCCTTGTGCTTCGCCGTCGCGCTCGCCGCGACGTTCCCCCTCGCCGCATGCTCCGGAGACGGCGTCGGCACCGACGCGCTCTCGAACATCGCCAACCTCGGGGCGGCCGACCCGTGGATCCCGAATCAGGTCGCCGGCGGCGACCGCAACGATCCGGCCCTCCGACGCGGCACCGACCGCGAGGCGGGCGGCGACCCGGTGACCGCCGCCGAGGCGGAGGCGCTGCGGCGCGAGCGCATGCAGCAGGCGACCACGATGTGGTCGCAGGCCGAACGGACCGGCGATCCGGAGGACGCCGAGACCATCTATCGCGAGATCGCCGACGAGTTCCCCGAGTTCGCACGCGCCGCCGAAGCGCGCTATCGCTCCGGCGTGCAGGCCTTCCGACGTCGCGCCTGGTACGAGAGCTTCGAGTCGTTGAAGTCGTACATGCAGATCGCACCGGTCAATCCGCACCTCAAGGACATCGAACGGATGATCTTCGAGGGCGGTCGCCGCCTGCTGGCCGAGAACCGCGAGGGCACCTTCTCGTTCTTCGCAAGCGACGAGAACGCGACGTCGATGCTGACGTACGTCGCCCAGGCGTTCCCGGCGGGCCTCTACGCGGACGACGCCCTCTACGTCCTCGGACGGCATTACCAGGGCGAGCGCGAGTACGACACCGCGGCGCTCACCTACAAGCAACTCCTGATCGCGCATCCGCAGAGCGAGTGGGTCTACATGAGCCGGCTCGCCCTCGGCGACACCTACCTCGAACGCGACCAGGGGGAGCCGTACCACGCCGGCTTCGTCGATCGCGATCCGCGAGAGTCGCTGCCTCGCGCGGAGGCGGCGGCGTTCATGGGGCCCGTGAAGTCCGGCCCCGAACTCGCACTGGAGCAGTTCGAGGCGTTCCTCGACGTCGTGCGTCCCGATCCCGTGCGCCGCACCGAGTACGCGCAGCACGTCGCCTACGCCGAGGGCCGCGTGCGCCAGATCCGCGGCGCCCTCGCCGCGAAGGAGCGACGCACCGCCGACTTCTACCGGCGCAGCGGCGACGCGAACGCCGCGCGGATCTACGAGGATGCGGCGCGGCGGATCCTGGCCGGTCACGGCGCCGAACCCGCGCCGGCCCTCGCCCCCGACGCCGCGTTCGAGACGCCGCCCCCGGTGACGGGCCCCGGCCAGTGGCCGACGAGTCCGCCTCCGATCGATCCGGCGACGGCGGGCGCGATGGAGTTCCCCGCCCCCCCGCCTCCCTCGATCCCCTGAGATGCGGGTGGGTCTGGTCCTCGCCCTGGTCCTCGGGTCGGTCGCCGGCGGCTGCCAGGGCTACTCGAGCCGGCCGCTGGTGTCGGCGGTCCACGCGCGGACCATCGGCGTCCTGCCGTTCGTCAACGCCGGCTATCGTCGCGATCTGGAGATGCGCCTGCAGCACGCGGTGCTCGACGAACTCCGCGCGCGCGGCACGTTCGCGATCGCCGAACCGACCAGGGCCGACGTCGTCCTCGAAGGAGAGATGAACGCCGTCGAGGACGTGATCGGCCTGGACGAGTCCCGCCGTCCGCTCGAGAAGCGCCTTCGTGGGCACCTGCGCATCGTGCTGCGCGAACGGACCTCGGGTCGCGTCCTGCGCGACACGGTCGTGAACGAGTTGGAGGAGTACCGCCCCGACGCCGAGGGCCGCGTCTTCGAAGGACCGGCGATCGAGGCGTGGACGCGGCGCATGGCACGTCGCGCGGTGGACGCGCTCGAAGCCCCATTCTGACCGGGCGGCGGGCGGCCGGCCGGCTCCGCGGCGGCCCGTCGCGCCGTTCGCGGGTAGACTGCGCCCTTCCATGACGAATCCCGACGAACCCGGCGACGGCCCCTCCGGCGCCTCCCGAACCCCCGCCCGCTCGCGGCGCAACTTCCCGCTGCTCTTCGTCCTGCTCGGGATCGTGATGATCGCGCTGCTGATGCTGAACAGCAGCACGAGCGACGTGAAGCGGGTGGACAACGTCCAAGAGATCGACAAGTGGGTCGAGGACGAGATCGTCGCGTCGATCACCATCTACGACGGCCAGCGCGTCGAGGGCACGTTCCGCGACGTCGAGTCGAATCCGTTCAAGGACTCGTTCAAGGGCTTCGAACTCTCCTACGCCGGTCCCCCGGAGAACAACGCGCTCGACCGCGAACGCCAGGCGCGGTGGGCGGCCAAGATCCAGGAGACCAAGGGCGAGTTCCGGACCGCCCAGTCCGGCACCGGGCCGCTCGCGTCGATCCTCGCCTTCTTGCCGTGGCTCCTGTTGCTGCTGCTCTTCTGGTGGCTGATGTTCCGCCAGATGCGGAACATGGGCGGCGGCGGCGTGATGCAGTTCGGCCGCAGCCGCGCGCGCGTCCACATGAAGGAGCGCAGCGAGGTCACGTTCGCGGACGTCGCCGGCGTCGAGGAAGCGCTCGACGAAGTCAGCGAGATCACCGCGTTCCTCCGCTCGCCGCAGAAGTTCCGCAAGATCGGGGCGCGCATTCCCCGAGGCGTGCTGCTCGTCGGACCTCCCGGGTGCGGCAAGACCCTGCTCGCCAAGGCGATCGCCGGCGAGGCCGGGGTTCCGTTCTTTTCGGTCAGCGGCAGCGACTTCGTCGAGATGTTCGTCGGCGTCGGCGCGAGCCGCGTGCGCGACCTGTTCAAGCAGGCGCGTGAGAACTCCCCCTGCATCGTCTTCCTCGACGAGATCGACGCCGTCGGCCGACGTCGCGGCACGGGTCTCGGCGGAGGCCACGACGAGCGCGAGCAGACGCTCAACCAGATCCTCGTCGAGATGGACGGCTTCGACACCGACCAGGGCATCATCCTGCTCGCCGCGACGAACCGTCCCGACGTGCTCGATCCGGCGCTGCTGCGTCCCGGACGCTTCGATCGCCAGATCGTGATCCATCTGCCCGACGTCGCCGGACGCGAGAAGATCCTCCGCGTCCACGGCCGCAAGGTGAAGATGGCACCGGATGTCGATCTCGCGCGCGTCGCGCGCGCCACGCCCGGATTCTCGGGTGCCGACCTGGAGGCGCTGATCAACGAGGCCGCCCTGATGGCCGCCGCGGGCGGCCGAGAGCGCGTCGTGTTGGCCGACCTCGAGGAGGCGCGGGACAAGATCCGATTCGGTCGATCGCGCAAGAGCCTGGCGATGACCGAGGAGCAGAAGCGGCTGACCGCCTACCACGAGGCCGGGCACGCGATCGTCACCGTGCTCGAGCCGAAGGCGGACCCGCTTCACAAGGTCACGATCATTCCGCGCGGTATGGCGCTCGGGGTCACGATGGCCCTTCCGGAGCAGGATCGCCTCGGGCTCAGCCGCAACGAGATCTTCGCGCGGCTTCGGGTCTGCTACGGCGGGCGCCTCGCCGAGGAACTCGTCTGCAACGACATCACGAGCGGCGCCGAGAACGACATCGAGCAGGCCACCGAACTGGCGCGTCGCATGGTCACGAAGTGGGGCATGAGCGATCAGGTCGGCCCGATCTCCCTCGCCGAGGGGGAGGAACACCTCTTCCTCGGCCGCGAGGTGACACGCACCTTGAACCACAGCGAGGCCACCTCGCGACTGATCGACGACGAGGTTCGGCGCATCCTGTTTCAGGCGCATGCCGACGCCCGCACGCACCTGGAGACGCACCTCGACGCGCTGCACCGCGTCGCCGACGCCCTCCTGCGCTACGAGACGCTCGACGGCGACGAGGTGAAGCGCCTCGTCGCGGGCGCGCGCGTGGACGAACTCCGCCCCGCCGCCGCCGGCGATGAGGCGCGCACCCGCTCCTCGGGCGCGACCCCGCGGCCCGAACCTCGCGCCGACGGTCCGATTCCCGAGGGCGGCCGCCCGGCGGAAGGCTTCGCCTACTGAGATGCGCGATGCGGATCGGGCCGCCGTCGCGGTCTGGGGCATCGTCAACGTGACCCCGGACTCGTTCAGCGACGGTGGTCGCTTCCTCGAGCGCGACGTCGCCGTCGCCCATGCGCGCCGGCTGCGGGCGGAGGGGGCCGCGGTCCTCGACATCGGCGGTGAGAGCACACGACCGGGGTCCCATCCGGTCTCCCTCGACGACGAGATCGCCCGCGTCGTCCCGGTGATCCGCGCGCTGCGCGAGGGCGGCGACACGGGCGCGATCAGCATCGACACGCGACACGCCGAGGTCGCGCGGGCCGCGCTCGCCGCCGGCGCGGACATCGTCAACGACGTCGGCGGCGGTCGGAGCCCGGAACTCGTGGCGACGGCCGCGCGCGCCGGAGCGGGGCTCGTACTGATGCACATGCGCGGCGAGCCGCGCACGATGCAGGACGCGCCGACCTACGAGGACGTCGTCGCTGAGGTGCTCGCGTTCCTGACGGAGCGGGCCGCGCGAGCGCGGGAGGCGGGGGTCGAGCGGATCTGGATCGACCCGGGCATCGGCTTCGGCAAGACGACCGCGCACAACCTGGACCTTCTCGCCCATCTCGAGCGGTTCGCGGCGACCGGGCCGGTGCTCGTCGGCGCGTCGCGCAAGCGCTTTCTCGGCGAACTTACCGGCGAGTCCGTTCCGGAGCGGCGGGTCGCCGGCTCGCTCGCCGCGGTCGCACGCGCGTTCGACGCGGGGATCGACGCGGTGCGTGTCCACGACGTGCGCGCGACCCGGCAGTTGCTCGACGTGCTGGACGCCATCCGCCGACGCGCCTGAGCGTTCGCGCCGGCGGGCATCCGTTCGATCCCGACACGGCGGCCGGAGCGTCCCCGATCGGCGAGGCCGCACGTCCGCAGGGACGAGCCCTTCGAACGCGTGCCCGGGCGATCCCCCGGCAAGCCGTCCCGACGCGCGCGCCAGGAGCGAGGTCGCCCCGTATCCTCCGCGCGATGCAGGGCGCCCGTCGCGCCCGTTCGGAGGTGTCATGGGCGAGGACGGCGTCGAGAAGGTGGTGATCATCGGGTCGGGCCCCGCCGGGTGGACCGCGGCGATCTACGCAGCCCGCGCGAACCTCCAGCCCCTCGTCTTCGAGGGATTCCCGACGCAGGAGATGATTCCCGGCGGGCAGTTGATGTTCACGACGGAGGTCGAGAACTTTCCGGGCTACCCCCACGGTGTCACGGGCCAGCAGATGATGGCCGATCTCCGCGCCCAGGCGGAGCGCTTCGAGACGCGCATCGTCACCGACGACATCGTGCGCTGCGACTTCGGCAAGCGGCCGTTCGAACTGGTGAGCGGCGAGAGCGGCACGGTGCGCGCCCACGCGGTGATCATCGCGACCGGCGCGAAGGCACGTTGGCTCGGCCTCGCGAACGAGAAGCGCCTCGCGTCGAGCGGAGGCGGCGTCAGCGCCTGCGCGGTCTGCGACGGGGCACTGCCCGTGTTCCGCGGGCAGCATCTCGCGGTGGTCGGTGGCGGGGACACCGCCATGGAAGAGACCGACTACCTGACGAAGTACGCCGGCAAGGTCACCCTCATCCACCGGCGCGACGAGTTCCGCGCTTCGCGCATCATGCAGGAGCGCGTGCTGAAGAACCCGAAGGTCGAGGTCGCATGGAACAGCGTCGTCACCGAGGTGTACGGCGACAAGGTGATCGACGGGATCGAACTGAAGGACGTCCGAACGGGGGCGTCGAGCCGCCTCGACGTGAAGGGGCTGTTCATCGCGATCGGCCACCAGCCCAACACCGGGTTCCTCGGCGGCCAGATCACGACCGACGAGACGGGGTACATCGTCCCGGCCGAGCCCGGCACGACGAAGACGAACATCCCCGGCGTGTTCGCGGTCGGGGACGTCGCGGACAAGGTCTATCGCCAGGCGATCACGGCGGCCGGATCCGGTTGCATGGGCGCCCTCGACGCCGAGCGGTGGCTCGCCGCGGCGGGGATCCACTGATCGGATCGCGGTCGTGAAGACGACCCCGATCTACCTCGACCACGCCAGCGCCTCGCCGCTCCGGCCCGAGGTCGTCGAAGCGATCGCGCCGTGGGCGACGGACCGGTTCGGCCATCCCGGCGCGCGAGGGCATCGCATCGGGTGGGCGGCCGAGGCGGCGATCGAGTTCGCGCGGGCCCAGGTCGCCGATTGGGTCGGCGCGGAGCCGGCCGAGGTCGTGTTCACCTCGGGAGGGGCGGAGGCCGACAACCTCGCCATCCTGGGGGTCGCCGAGGCGCTCGAGGGCGCGCCGCGCCACATCGTCGTGTCGGCGATCGAAGGGCGCGCGGTGCTCGACGCGATCGCTTGGCTGGAACGACGCGGGGTCCTCGTGACCCGTCTTTCGGTCGACGCGACCGGGCGCGTCGGCGCCGACGCGCTCGCGGCGGCGTTGCGCGACGACACCGTGCTCGTCTCGATCCAGGCCGCGAACGCCGAGATCGGGACGACGCAGGATCTCGGGGCGCTGGGCGCCGTCTGTCGCGAGCGGGGCATCGCGTTCCACGCCGACGCGGTCGCCGCCGCGCCCTGGACCCGCTTCGAATGGAACGCGGCGCCGATCGACCTCCTCTCCCTTTCCGCCGAGACGCTCGGCGCCCCATCGGGGGTCGGCGCGTTGATCGTCCGGAGACGACGGCCGAGGGTCCGCATCAAGCCTCGCCTGCTCGGCGGCGCCGAGGAAGGCGGCCGGCGCGCGGGGGTTCCGAACGTCCTCGGCGCGGTCGGCCTCGGCGCGGCCTGCGCGGCCCTGCGGTCGCAAGGCGACCCGGGCGACGCGGTGCGAGCCCGCCGCGACGCCTTCTTCGATCGACTCCGCGCCGAGGTTTCGGGCATCGAACTCGTCGGACATCCCGTCGAGCGCCTGCCGAACCACCTCTCGATCGCGGTCGCCGGCGTCGAGGGCGAGAGCCTGCTCGTCGGCGCGCCGGGCGTGGCGTTCGCCACGGGCTCGGCCTGCTCGAGCGCTGCGCTCGAGGCGAGCCATGTGCTCGCGGCGTTGGGCTTCGAGCGCTCGCGCGCCTCCACCGTCGTCCGCTTCACGCTCGGTCCGACGACGACGGCGGGTGACCTCGCCGAGGCGGCGCATCTCGTCGCCGCGGCGATCGGACGCCTCCGCGCCGTCGGCCAGGTCGAGCCGTGAGGGTCTAGACGACGGCGTGCGGCCCCGTGGCACGGGCGATCGCCGCGCGGACCCGGGGAAGCACCTCGTCGGCGGCGAGGACCTCGGCGCCCCCCCCCACGCGCGGCTTCCACTCGACGCGGCGTTCTGCGGCCTCGCGACCGACGACGACGCGAATCGGGATGCCGATGAGGTCGGCGTCCTTGAACTTCGCCCCGGCGCCGAGCTTGCGATCGTCCCACAGCACGTCGATGCCGTCGGCACCCAAGGCTTCGACCAGTTCTCCCGCCAGCGCGGTCTGCGCGTCGTCGTCGGGTCGCATCTGCACGATCAGGACCGTGTACGGCGCGATCGGCAGCGGCCAGATCATCCCGTTGTCGTCGTGCCCCTGCTCGATGGCGGCCGCGGCGATCCGGCTGACGCCGATGCCGTAGCAGCCCATGTGGAACGGCACGAGCCGGCCGTCCTCCGCGGCGAACGTCGCGCCCATCGCCTCGCTGTACTTCGTGCCGAGCTGGAAGATGTGGCCGACCTCGATGCCGCGCGTGATCTCGATCACGCCCTCGCCGTCGACGACCCGATCGCCGGCCTGCACGAGTCCCAGTTCGACCGTCTCGGGCTGCGGGAGGTCGCGCCCGAACCAGACGTCCAGCCAGTGCGTGCCGGTCTCGTTGCCGCCGCAGAGAAAGCCCTCGACGCCGACGACGGAACGATCGGCGAGCAGACGGACGTCCGGCGAGAGCCCGATCGGGCCCGCGAAGCCCGGTTCCGCGCCGGTCGCGCGCCGCACGCGCGCCTCGTCGGCGAGTTCCACCTTCAAGGCACCGAGGTGATTCAGGAGCTTCACCTCGTTGATCTCGCGATCGCCGCGCGCCATCACGGCGACCGTCTCTTCGCGATCCGCGAACAACGCGCGGTAAAGGACGGTCTTCAGCATCCGCTCGCGCGAAAGCTCCGGAAACAGCCGCAGCAGGTCGTCCACCGAACGCGCGTTCGGAGTCGCCTCCCTGTGCATCGGACGCTTGGGGGGCGTCGGCGGCGGAGGAGCGATGCGACTGACCGCCTTCTCCAGGTTCGCCGCGTACCCGGTCGCACGACAGACCGCGATGGCGTCCTCCCCGGTCTCCGCGTCGACCATGAACTCCTCGCTGCCCGAGCCGCCGATGGCGCCCGTGTCGGCCTGCACGGGCGTGAACCGCAGCCCGCAACGCGAGAAGATCGCGCGATAGACGTCGCGCATCTTCGCGTACGAGACGGCCATCGCGGCGGCGTCCGCATCGAACGAGTACGCGTCCTTCATCAGGAACTCGCGACCGCGCATCAGGCCGAAGCGCGGACGGATCTCGTCGCGGAACTTCGTCTGGATCTGGTACAGCGTCACGGGCAGCTGCTTGTACGAGGTGATGCGACCGCGGACGAAGGCGGTGATGACCTCCTCGTGCGTCGGGCCGAGGCAGACCTCGCGCCCGCGGCCGTCCTCGAAGTGGTAGAGGATGCCGTCCTCTACGTAGCGGTCCCAGCGACCGCTCTCGACCCAGAGTTCGCGCGGCTGAAGCGCCGGCATCAGCAGTTCCTGGCAACCGATCCGATCGTGCTCTTCGCGGATGATGTGCTCGATCTTGCGCAGCACGCGCCAGAGCAGCGGGCCGTACACGTACACTCCCGCCGTGATCTTCTCGAGGAAGCCCGCGCGCACCATCAGCGCATGCGACGCGACCTCGGCGTCCGCCGGGGCCTCCTTCAGGGTCGTGAACAGGATCTGGGACAAGCGCATGGCGCGGGATGCTACCCGGCCGGTCCGTCTCGGGGCACGATGGCCGCGATGCGCGTCGCTTCATGGAACGTCAACGGGATCCGCTCGGCCGCGGCGAAGGGACTCCTCGCCTGGTTGCGCGAGTCCGAAGCGGACGTCGTGGCGCTGCAGGAGGTTCGCGCGACCGAGGAGCAGATGCGTGCGGCCCTCGGCGACGCGCTCGACGGCTGGCAGGTGCGGGTGCGCCCCGCGGCGCGCGCCGGCTACAGCGGCGTCGCCCTGCTCTCACGCCGCCCTCCGGACGCGTGGATCGACGGGCTTGGCGACGAGCGGTTCGATGTCGAAGGACGCCTCGTCGGTGCGCGGTTCGGACGCTTCTCCGTGTTCTCGGCCTACTTCCCGAACGGCAACGGGAAGGATCGCGACCTGTCGCGCATCCCGTACAAGTTGGAGTTCACGGCGGCGGTCCGCGATCTCGGCGATCGGATCGCGCGCGACGGAGGGCGCGTCGTCGTCACCGGCGACTTCAACACGGCGCATCGCGAGATCGATCTCGCGCGGCCGAAGGCGAATGTAGGCACGAGCGGGTTCACCCCGGTCGAGCGCGAGGCGCTCGACGTCTGGTTCCGGAACGGATGGGTGGACGCCTTCCGCCGCTTCGAGTCGGGGGGCGGACACTACACGTGGTGGTCCCAGCGATTCGGCGTTCGCGAGAAGAACATCGGCTGGCGCATCGACCTCGCGCTCGCGACGGCGGCGGCGGCCAATCACCTCGTCGGCGCGTGGCACCAACCGAACGTCGTCGGGTCGGACCACTGTCCGATCGCGGTCGCGTTCGACCCGAAGGTCAGCGCGGCGCCGTGAGAGCGGCGCGACGCGCGCGTTCGGCCGCGAACTCGCGCTCGCCCATCATCGTCGTCGTCCCAGGCAGCAGCACGTGCCCGATCGAACCGTCGGGAACGACCGTCACGGACACACCGGGAAGCGCGATCGGTTCGCGGACCGGGCGCGTGCCGGACGGACCGCAGGACTCCTCGACGCACTCCCAGGTGTACGGGACCTCCTCTTCCTCGAATCCCACCCGCTCGCGGTCCTCGAGCCATCCCACGCAGCGCGTCACGTCGCGGGTTCCCACCTTGACCCGTTCCCGGCGCGTGCCGCAGGGGATCCGCACCTCGTCGAACCCGACGTGGCGCCGCTCGGTGCGTGAACCGATCGCGACACGCTCGCGGCGCGTTCCCTGCACGATGCGCTCGACCTCGACGCCCTTGAACACCTGCTCGGTGCGCACGCCCTCTTCGGCCCATTCGAGCCGGATCCCGTGCGGCCGGACCTCCGAGCGATACCCGGTGAGCGTCGTGAACCGACGCGTGCCCTCGTTGACGACCTTCTCGTCGTGACCGGTGACGACGCGGCAGGTGCGCCCGGTCGTCGGATCCGTCTGGCACTCGACCCGTGGCGTGCGCACGGTGCGCTCGATCGGTTCTTCGCCGTTCGCATAGACCGGATCGATCACGAGCCGCTCGGCGGGGACCTCCCGAGTCACCAGGCGCGGACGTTCGACCGTTTCCCAGACCTCGCGCTTGCGCTCGATGACGTTGGGAACCTCCCGCCAGCCGTACACGGTGATCTCGACGTCCTCGTAGCGGGGCGTGCGACGCACCTCGAAGACCGGCACGTCCTTGGTCCCCCAGACCGGCACCGACTCGGTGCGCAGCTGGGGGCGTCGGCGGGTGACGTAGGTCGGATTGATCCGCGTGAAGTGACGCACCTCGAACCGCCCGACCTTCTCGGCGGGGACGTGCTCGCGGCGGGTCGTGCATCCGCAGACCGGCGGCAACGAGGCGACGTAGGGCGCAGCGCTGCGAGCACCCGGCTCGTCGCCGTGGGCCGCGGCGCCCCACGCGACGAGGGCGCCGAGGGCAACGGACGTCAGACGACGCATGGGCGACCTCCTCGAACCCGGCGACGGGTCACTTCGACGCGCGCGCGGGACCGTCCTTGCACCCGCAGGCGGGCTTCGGGGCGGGCCCGACATGGTCCTCGATCTTGCGCGTGCCGACGAAGCGGACCTCCTCCTTCTCGCCGATCTGGACGCGCTCCTCGCGGTGACCGTCGCAGACGGTGACCCGGCGGGTGCCGATCTGCACCTCGCGCATCTCGGAGCCCGCGTAGACCTTCTCGACGCGCCAACCGACGAACACGCTCTTCACCGTCGACCCGGACGGCACCGGCTCGCACGCGGTGCCCACGGCCTCCTTGTGCGTGGTGTGGCCGACGACGCGCGGCGCGCCGAGTTGGGTGCCCTTCACGTGGAGTTCGCAGCGGGTTCCGGTCCGGACGCGCTCCGGACGGTAATCACCGGGGCTCTCCTCGATCCGGTAGCACGAGACGACGGTCTCCTCGCGGCAGCCGATCGTGCCCCACTCCTTCTTCGTCCCGACGACCTCGGTCGTGCGCTCCTCGCCGGTCCGCACGGGCACCTTCCGCGTGCCGCAGATCTCCCCGGGGACCGCCCGCACGTCGACGACGCGCTTCTCGGTGCGCGTCCCGACCGTGACCGAACCCGCCTTCGGCGGCTGCGCCTCGCAGGTCGGACAGCCGCACTCGTCGCAGCCGACGTGGACGTCCGTCGTCACGCGGTGAACGGTCACGGGCACCTCGACGCACTCGGTCACGGGCTCGAGTTCGCGCCGACGGACGGGCACGTCGATCGTCCCCCACGTGGAGCGGAGGACGACCTGCTCGTCGGGGACATCGCGCAGCCCGTAGGCGGGCACCTTGCGCTTCTCGTAGACCGGCACGAGTTCCCGCTGCGTGTCGCGCACCCAGCGCGTCTCGAAGGTCGGGACCTCGCGGCACTCCAGACACGGCGCCTGTGCCACGTGGACGATCGGCGTTCGGCGCTCCTCGTAGACCGGGTACGTGCGCTTGCCGACGAGGGGCACCTCGCGACGCTCGAACACCGGGACACGGCGCTCCTCGTAGCGGGGCACTTCGATCGTCGCGTAGACCGGCACCTCGACCTCGCGGGTACATGCCACGGATCGCGTGCCGTAGATCGGCACCTTGACCGTCTCGTAGATCGGCTCGCAGCGGGTCTCGATGCGACACTCGTCGCAGGCCGGGTCGCTGCCGGCGTTCGCCTCGATCACCGCGGCCGTCGCCGGCGGCAGGTCGTCGCCCGCGAACGCGGCGCTCGCGCCGAATCCGCCCGGGATCGCCGCGGCGAGGCCGAGGGCCGCGCAGAACACCACGTCGAACGCAAGACGCCTGATCGTCACGGTTCCCTCCGCGCCCCCGCTCCCGGCGAGAGGCCCGTCGGACGGGCTCCCGACCCGTCCGAACGCCGGGTGAAGGTAGCACGCCTGACCCTTCCTGCGGCCCGTCCGATCCGGCGCCGCGGCGGTGGACGCGGGCCGAATCCGACTCGCGCCGGTCAACGGGTCGGTCGGGGGCGCGCGCCGAGGACACGGCGGGCCGCGGCGGCGACCCAGGTCCGCGGCAGGAACCGCTGCACCTGCACCACCGCTCGATTCATGGCGCCGGGAACCACCTGCATCCGTCCCCTGGCGACGGCTCGCAGACCGGCGCGCGCCACGCGATCGGCGTCCATCGCCCGACGCATGAACCCGGTTCGCTCCGGATAGCCCGCGGCTTCGAAGAACTCCGTGTCGGTGACGCCGGGACAGAGGGCCGTCACATGGACGCCGCGTCCCCTCATCTCCTGATGGATTCCGCAGGAGAGGTTCAGGAGGAAGGCCTTCGACGCGCCGTAAACCGCCTGGAACGGCGACGCCTGGAAGCCCGCGAGACTCGCCACGTTGAGGATCGCGCCACGGCGCGCCGCGAGCATCGGCGGAAGCAGTCGGCGCTGGAGTTCGAGTGCCGCCTCGACGTTGACCCGCAGCATCGCGTCGAGACGCTCCCACGACGCCGCGACGAGAGGTCCCGGCACGGCAAAGCCGGCATTGTTCACGAGGAACTCGACGCCCCGGAGCCGCTCCGTCGCGGTCTCGGCCACGCGCCGCGCGCCTCCCTCCGCCCCGAGGTCTTCGGGAACGAGGTGGACCTCCGACGCGCCGCGCTCCTTGAGTTCCGTTGCGAGCGCCGCGAGGCGGTCCTCGCGGCGCGCCGTGAGCACCAGCCGCGCGCCCTCCCTCGCGAGCCGTCGCGCGATCGCGGCCCCGATCCCGGAACTCGCTCCGGTGACGAGTACGCCCCAACCCGACCACGTACGGATTCGCGCCATGAGGGGCGCATCCTACGGCCCGAGCAGGTCACGCCACCGTGCGGGTCGGCGACGTTCGAGCTCGGCGCGGGCGAACGCCTCGACGAGCTCGCGCGTCTCGCGCGCGGCGTCGCCACCGACGTCCACGGTGGCGAAGACCGGCTCCGGCCCCCACGACGGATCGAGCAACAGGAGGCCTGCGCCGGCGACGTCCGCTCCCTCGACCCGTTCGGCGGCGAGCGCGTAGAGCCGGAGTTGGACGGCGTGCCGCGTGGCGACCGCCTCCGGCGTCGGCTGCGCGAACGAACGGACGACCGTCTTGTGATCGACGAGCAGCACGCCGCGCTCCGTCGGCAGCCACAGGTCCACGCTGCCGCGGACGAGCAGGCCCTCGAACGGCCCGACGCGTCGTCCGTCGGGGAAGCGCACGCGCACGTGGAACGACATCTCGCGACGGACGTCGGAGCCCGCGGCCAGTTCCCGAGCGAGTCGCGCGCCGAAGGGACATCCGAGGAAGCGCTCGACGAGCGTTCGCGCGCGCTCGGCGGCGGCGTTCGGGACCGGGGCGCCGAAGGCGTCCGCGAGCACCTCGTCGAGCAGATCCCGGTCGAGGGACCGATCCGGCCCCGTGAACCGTTCGATGTACGCGTGGACCGCGTTGCCGATCGCCGCGGCATGCCGATCGCGGGGGTCGCGTGCGAACGCTTCGTCGTCGTCCCGAACGTCGCGAGGCTCCTCGTCGTCGAGCTCGAGGCGACGAGCATCGTGGCCCGCCATCCCGAGCGCGACCTGCTCGTACCAACGCGCCGGCGAATCGGCGAACGTGACGAGTTCGGTGACGCTGACGACGAAGCGGGTGGTGCCGAGCGGCGCCGGATCGCGACGCACCTCGTCGAGCAGCACGCTCACCTCGTCCGTATCCATCGCGGCGTCGGTCGGGGTGGGTCGTGCGACCTCCCGGACGTCGGCCGCGTCGACGATCGCCACGCGAACGGACGCATCCGCGCCCTCTCCGCACGGAACGATCGTCACGGCCGTTTCGGGCGACACGCCGACGGCGGTGAGCAGGTCGCGCCCCCATCCCTTCATTCCCTTCGGCTGGCCGTTCTTCTGCACGCCGGCGAGCGCCCCCGTGATCAGGAGCCTCTCCTCGGCGCGGGTCGTCGCGACGTAGAGCAGGCGACGCGCCTCGTGATCGTCGGCGATCCGTTCGCGTTCGCCCGCGACGGCGTACCCGGCCGAGGGATACGCGACACCGAGCAGAGGCGAACGAAGCTTCGTCGCGACGCCGTGCTCGGGATCGAACGCGATCGCCCCGGAGTTCCCCGACGACACGCCGCGCCCGACGTCGGCGAGGATCACGACCGGGAACTCGAGTCCCTTCGCCGCGTGCACCGTCATCAGCAAGACCGTGTCGTCGGCGACGCCGCCGAGCGGCGCATCGCCCTCGTCGGCGCCCTCCTGGTCCAGACGCGCCAGTTGTCGCAGGAGGTCGCCGAGCCCGCGACGCCCGGCCTCCTCCAGGGCGCGCGCGATCGGTAGCGCCTTGCGCAGGTTGGCGGCGCGTCGAATCCCGTCGGGCCCGGCGAGGGTCGCCGCGAACAGTCCGAGGTCGTCGAGCACGCCCTCCACCACCGCGGTCAACGAGCCGAGCACCGCTTCGTCGCGGAGCCGCGCGACGACCGTCGCCACCCTGCGATCCGCGTCGTCCGAGGCGTTGGCGCACCAGAGGTCCCAGGGCGACTCGACCCGGTCCGGCTCGAAGCAGGCGACGATCGCGTCGTCGGACGCGCGCACGATCGGACCGGACAGGAACGCCGCGACCGCGTGACGGTCCTCGGGATCGTGGATCACGCGGAGCGCATCGCGCAGGTCGGCGATCTCCTCGGCCTGGTGCCATCCGCGCCCGCCGACGGCGCGATGGGGAACCCCCGCCTCGAGCAGCGCCCGCTCGAACACGGCGAGCCGCTTCCGGGAGCGCACGAGGATCGCGATGTCGCCGAAGCCGAACGGCCCGTCCACGTCGGCCTTGCGGCGTGGGATGCGCGCATCGACGAGCGCGCGGATCCAGCCGGCGACCGCCCGCGCTTCGACACGGGTCCCCTCGTCGATCGGCCGGCCGGGACAAGTGACGAAGAGGATCTCGACGGGAGGCTCTCCCGGCGACGCGGGAGGCGCGAAGCGACCCCCCGCGCGCAGCGGCTCGTACGCGACGCCCGCGGCGCCGCCGGCGAAGAGACGTTCGTTGAGGCCGTTGACGACGGCGACGAGTTCCGGTGCGGCGCGATAGGACGTCGCAAGGAGGATCTCGGACGCAGGGCCGACGCGTTTCCGTTCGCCGAGCAGGACGCGGACATCGGCCCGTCGAAAGCGGTAGATGCTCTGCTTGGGGTCGCCGACGACCATCTGCTCGGCCCCCTGCCGTCGAAGGTGGGCCAGCAGGCGCGCCTGCACGGAGTTCGTGTCCTGGAACTCGTCCACGAGGACGACGCGCGGGGCGCCTTCGAGAGGCCGCTGTTCGCGCTCGAGGCGCATGAGGAACTCGAGAGCGCCGCGCTCCAGATCGTCGAAGTCGAGCACGCCCCGGTCGCGCTTGGCCTCCGCGTAGGCGTCGTCGTACGCCCCGAGGACCTCCCGAAGGGCCGGCAGGAGGTGCGTCTCGCCGACTCGATCGAGGTCGCATGCCGCCAGGGCATCGATCGCGTGGAGCAGGGCGGTGCGCGCCTTCGTCCACGGCGCGCGGCGCGACACCGAGAGGTCCCGCAGTGCCCCGGCTTCGTCCAGCAGCGCGAACGCGCGTCCCTCGGGCGTGGGGTCGTCGAGGGCGCGCGCGATGCCCTCGAGGCGCCGTTCGACCACCCGGCGAACGACCGGCTCGACGTCGATCGACGCGATCGCGGCGGAGGCGTCGGCGACCGCGGCGCCGACGGAGGCCGGATCGACGTCCGGCCCGTGCGCCCAACGGAGTCCGGCGACGTTCCCCGCCTGCCCGCGCACCGCGCGAAGCAGCCGAATGAGGTCGGCGCGCGGGCGCGGGGAGAGCCACCTCCCGATGGCCCTCATCGCGGCGCGCCCGGCCGCGTCCTCGGCGAGCCGCGCGTCGGCGGCGGCGGCCGCGTCGGCGATCAGGAGCGCCGCCTCGCCGGCCTCGTCGAGGACGCGAAAGCCCGGATCGACCCCGGCGGCGACGGCATGACGCCGCAACAACGAAGCACACCATGCGTGGATCGTGGCGATCTCGGCGCGCTCGATCTCGGCGAGGGCGTCGGTGTCGCCAAGCGCCTCGAACGTGCCCGCGATCCGTTCGCGCATCTCGCGCGCGGCGCGCTTGGTGAACGTCAGGGCCGCGATCGAGCGGATGGGGATGCTGCGATCACGGACGAGGTGGACGAAACGCGCCGTGAGGACGCGCGTCTTGCCCGAGCCGGCTCCCGCGACGACGACGGCGTCACCGCGGGCGTGGTGGACCGCCACCGCCTGCTCGCTCGAGAGCGCGAAGGTGCTCATGCCTCGTCCTCCTCGTCGCCCGGTGCGGGGGGCCGGCGCTCGGCCGCCGTGCGTTCCACCGCGTCGCGGTCAGGCCGGCACGGCCTCTTCCACGAACAGGAGGTGCAGGTCGTGGCGAGGATCGGCGCGCGATCGAGGCGCGCCGCCCGGAGGTCGGCGACGGCCGCGAGCGCAGAGGCGACCGCGTCGTCGCGCATCGCCGCGAACTGCCCCGGCCCGCACGAGATCGGAGACTTCTCCTCGCGCCGCCATGCGACATCGGGTGGGGCCTGCTGGTCGTAGACACCGCGCCGCAACCGGGCCAACGACGCGACCCATTCGAGACCGACGACGCGGACCCGTGCGAGCCGCTCGACCGCGAGCGCATAGAGGCGGAGTTGCAGGCCGAGACCGTTGCGCTCGCTGCTGGCCGACGACTCCACGGTGGTGGGAGAGCGCTTGTAGTCGACGACGATGGCGACCGGGGGCGTTCCGCGCTCCGATCGGACGTCGACGCGATCGATGCGCCCCTTCAAGAGGAGGCGGGTCGCTCCGTCGTCGAGGGCGATCTCGTCGGCCGCACCGAACGATCGTTCGAGAAACGCCGGGTCGGCGCGCCAGGCGGCCGGGAGCGCCGCCTCGCGCCGCCTCAACAGCTCGATCGCACGCACCAATTCGGCCTCGAGCAACGACTCGTCGGATGATTCGATGCCGGCCTCGGCCAGCACGTCGCGAGCGATCTCGAGGGCCGTGCGATCGCCGCGCAGGAGGGCCGTGCGAAACGCCGCGTGGAGCAGTTGCCCCTCCTCGGCGGGCTCGACCTCGCGCGGCTCGAACGACAGGTCGTCCTCCGGCACGCGCAGCACGTGCCGGAAGGCGAACTGCGCACGACATCGATGCGCCACGTCCAGTTCGCTGGGGCTCATCACGTCGAACCCCGACGCGAGGCGCGCGGCGACCGGCGGGGGGACGTGGAGCCTCGTCGGCCGCCTCGCGCGACCTCGTTCGAGCGCCGTCGCCGTGGTCGGGAGCGCCCGGGCGAGCGCCTCGGCGAGCGGCCGCGGCGTCGACGGATGGGCGGCGATGTGGACGAGATCGCGCTCGCTGGCGACGAGATCGCGCGACGGAGCGAGCGAGCCGGGGGCGCGCGTGTCGTGGAGGATGGTCGGCGTGACGCAGCGCTCGAGAGCGCGCATCGGCAGGGCCGAGAGGACCTGGTCGCCACGGGCGTCCATCGTCGGCCGCGCGAGCCAGAGGGTGTGGCGCGCGGACGTCATCGCCGAGTAGAGGAGGCGGCGCTCGCGCGCGTCGCGATCGCGGGCGCGCGGAAGTCGCAGTCGCGGATCCCGTTCGACCAGCGCCTCGCGATCGGCGTCGGCGAGCAGCGGGTCCTCGCCCGATCCCCGGGGCACGCGCCCCGCTTCGAGCCCGGCTACGACGACGAGCGCGGGTTCTCGAAAGCGCGCCGTCTCCATGTCGATCACGGACACCGCGTCCAAACGACGATCGGGCGCTTCGAACGAGAGCGCGTCGGCATGCGCGAGCAGGTCCGCCACCGCCTCGGCGATCGATGCGGGACCGACGCCCGTGCGATGCGTCGCGTCGGCGAGACCGGAAAGCACGCGCACGAGTCGCGCCGACGCCGCATGCGCGGCGGCGACCAGCGCGTCCCGGCGGGCGTCGCTCGGGCGCCCCGCGTCGTCGCGCGCGCTCGGCGCGGGCAGGGGCGCGAGGTCCGGCATGGCCTCGGCGAGGCCTTCGAACGCCTCCACGCCGCGCGCGTCGTGGAGGGCCACCCTCGCCGACTCCAGGCGAACGACGAACGGTGCGATCGCGTCCGGCGCGTCGGCGAGGAACGCGCGGAAGTCCCGAGGAGCGCCGTCGGTCCGATGGCACACCTCGAAGGCATCGAGCGCACGGCGCGCCTCGACGTCGCCTTCCGCCGCGACGCACCAGGCGAGCCACGCATGCAGGGCGAACGGATCGAACTCGCCGGGCCCGATGTCGCCCGCGACGACATCGAGCGCGCCGCGGAGCGCGCGAACGAGGGGGGTGCGTCCGAGCGATGGTGCGACCGCCTCGGCGCGGACCGGCACACCGATCCGGCGGAGGGCCGAAGCCAGACGACTCGCGTCCCTCCCGAGGTCCGGCACGACGATCGCGACGTCGTGCCATCGAGCGGGACGGTCCCCGACCCGGATCTCCGCGCCGAGCACCGCGCGACGGACGTGACGCGCGATCGCCTCGGCCTCGTCTTCGTCGTCACCGCCGAGGATCCACGCCACGCGGGAGCCTCCCGGCGTCGGCGCCTCACCCGGATCCTCGCTGAACAGCTCGCGCGCGAGACGCGCGAGTGGAGCGGGACGCGCATCGGCCCGCGGAATCACGCGCCACTCCTCGAAGCCCGCGGCGAGACGTCGCTCACGCCACGGGCCCGTCGCCACGAACAGGGCGGCGCGTCGCGGGTCGAACGGACAGGTGACGATCACCTGCCCGCCGGCGTCCACGACGCTCGACGAGAGGCGATCGAGGATCCGCTCTTCGATGGGCGTGAAGTCCTCGAAGCCGTCGAAGACGAGACGACGCGGGGGCGAGCGAGGCGGGCGGTCCTCCAGCCGCCGGGCGAGCGCGCGCAGCACGTCCTCGTGATCGGAAAGACCCGTGTCGGCGAGGCGGCGGTGGACGGCACGAAACACGGCGACGAACGCCGTGAGACGCTCGCGAGCGGGCACCGACAACGCGTCCGCCGCGTTCTCGAGTCGATCGGCGATCTCCGCCGGTTCATCGCCGCTCTGCTTCAGTTCCTTGATCAGTCGCAGCAGGCGGGCTCGAAACGCCGCGGCGCCGGCGACCGCGGCGAAGACGCGCGCATCGACGTCCGCGAGCGCTGCGACGAGCAGGCGGTCGCGTGCGGCTGCCGACGGAAGCACGTCCACGCGGAACCGATCGAGGAAACGCTCCCCGGCTCCCGTGAACGTGGCGAACACCTCGTCGAGCAGACCCCGCGCATCCCACCGCGAGAGCGCGATCCGCCGCGCGTGCTGCACGTCGGCGAACGTCGGGAGCACGAGCAGCGCGGCTCCCGGACGCTCCGCGGCGCCACCGTGCGGGGCGCGGCGGGTCGCGATGTCGCGAACCGCGCCGAGCGCGCGCCACGTCTTTCCGGTGCCCGCCGCTCCCGTCAACAGCAGCCGCGGCGCGGCCGGCAACGCCGCGTCGGGAGCGAGTTCGCGAGGCGTCGGCGAATCCATGTGCGTCCCGACCCCCCGCGGGGCGGCGAGTCTAGTCGTACGAGGGGACGGTCGGTATGGCGCCTGCCTCGCCAGCGCCGCCGCTCCCGGGCACCATGCGCCGGGCCGCTCGCGGCCGAGGCCCTGCCGGAACGCGGAGTCCCTTCGTGCGCACCGAACTGAACCCCCTGGTTCGCCTCTCCGGTACGGGCTCCTTCCTGCCTCCGGGGGTCGTCGACAACCGGACGCTGGAGACGATCGTCCGCGGCTACGACGCGGCGCGCTCGGGCGACTTCGGCGTGTGGGTGGATCAGATGACCCACATCCACGAACGGCGCTACGCCGCGCCGGGCGTGCGGACCTCCGACCTCGCGCGGGTCGCGGCCGAACGGGCCCTCGCATCGGCCGGGGTGGACCCGAAGGACGTCGGACTCGTGGCGTACGCGACGTTCACGCCCAGCGAGATGATCCCGGGCGACCACTGCCGCCTCGCGCACGAACTCGGCTGCTCCAACGCCGGCGTCATGATGCTGATGGCCGCGTGCGCCGGCTCGATCTACGGCATCGGCATGGCGTACGGCCTCGTCGCCTCGGGCGTGTACGAACACGTGCTGGTGATCGGCGCCGAGACCGCCAGCCGCGCGCTGAACTTCCACGATCCCCTGACCGCGATCCTGTTCGGCGACGGTGCGGGGGCGGCGGTCGTCTCGCGCGGCGATCGCGGCGGCTCGGACGGCATTCTGCCGCCCCAGCTCGGTTTCGAGTTCAGCGCGCGCAACATCCACCTCGCGAACAGCAACGTGCCGCTGGGCATCGGGGCGTTCCCCGACAAGCAGGTTCAGGCCGGTGTGCAACTCGTCGAGCAGTCCCTCGTCGAGATGGAGGGAGGTCCCTCCGTTCTGCGCATGGCGGTGAAGCGCATGGCGAACTGCGTCGCTCGCGCTCTCGGCTACGACGAGGGGGATCTGAAGTCCGGAACGCCGGGCCTGATCGAGACGCTCGCGCGCGTCCGCCTCGTCCCCCATCAAGCCAACGGACGGATCCTCGACGGCCTGGCGAAGGAACTGCGCGTCCCGATCGAGCACGTCGGTCGCACCATCTACCGCTACGGCAACATCTCCGCGGCGAGCAACCTCGTCACGCTCGATCACGTCCTGCGCGCGGGCACGATGGAGCGCGTGCTCGATGCGGAAGGACGCGTCGAACGCGTCGTCGTGCGCGACGACCACCGCATCCGCGCCGGCGAACTGGTCCTGCTGCCGTCGATCGGCGGCGGCTACCTGATGGGCTGCGCGGGAGTCGTCGTCGGCGAGCGCCTCGCGAACCAATCGCGGTTCGACGATCCCGAGGTCGCCTACGCCACCGCCCACGTCGGCAACTGAACCGCGAAGGGACTCCGTCCCGCGCCTCCCTGCGACCGGACTGCGTCGGCACGCCGCTCCCACCCAACGCGGGCGTGAACGATCAGCGCTTCAGCGAAACCCGCTCCCCGCCGCGGATCACGAGGAGGTCGAGCGGTTGCGACGGATCGGCCTTCGGGCGAAGGCGGACCGACGCGTCGCCGGAGCCGTGCAACACCTCGCCGTCGACCGCCAGGAGGACGTCGAAACGCCGGACGCCGAGTCGCTCCGCCGCGGATCCCGAGACGACCTCGTGAACGATCGCACCGAGCCCCGTCTCGAGCTTCAACTGCGCCGCGAGGCTCTCGCTGACCGGTCCGACGATGACGCCGAACGACGCTCCGGTCGGCGTCCCGGGCGTCATCGGGGCGGGCTGTCCGGGATCCAACGGCTCGAGGCCGCGACGGCGGGGCCGGTCACGCTGACCGACGCTCGGACCGAAGAAGAAGCGCGGCGCACGCCACTCCAGGCGGATGCCGGACAGCGCCGATTCGAGTTCGGGGTGAGCGGCCTTCAACTCCTCGATCGACTTACCCTGGTAGGTCTTCTCCTCGATCTCGCCGTCCTCGCCCCGCGTGCGGATCGTCACCTTGACGCCGTTCGCGTCCTGCACGATCGAGGTTCCGGTGGAGATCCCGGGATGGATCTGGATGCCGAACCCGGGCGACTGACCGAGATGCTCGCGCATCATGTCGCGCAGCATGGCGCCGGGTCCGACCGGCTCCGCGGCGACCTTGCGACGCAACTCGTCCATGCCGGGGTGCTGAGCGAGATCGGGATGCTTCGCGAGAACGTCGTCGAGGCTCCAGCCGCGATACGTCAACTCGCGATCGGCCGGATTCGGCGCATCGGGGCGGCTCACCTTCAACTCGACCGGACCGAAGCCGTCGCTGCGCAACACGAGTCCCTGCGCCTCGATCGTCCGCTCGCCGAGCCCGCCAAACGCGTCGAAGCGCGGCCAGCCGCCGATCCCACCGTTCGCATCGGGACGGTTCCACCCTTCGAGCCAGCGCTCGCGAAGGAGCTTCGTCCGCTCCTCCAGCTCGCGCATGAGGCGGCCGAGGTCTTCGACGCCGAAGTCGTCGCCGAGATCCTTTCCGGGCGCGTCCTCCTCGACGTCGCGGCGGGCCGATCCGTCGGCCTCGGCGCGGGGCCGGGTGTCGGACTCGGGTCGGGCGCCACCGAGGGGGCGCGCCTCGGTTCCGTCGAGGCGGAGCAGGAGTTGCTCGATACGCCAGCGCACTTCCGGATCCTTCGTCGCGTCGAGCGCACGGCGAAGGGCCGGTTCGGCGGAGCGCCCGAGGCGCTGCAACTCGCGAGACGCGGCGGCACGTTCGTCGAATCCGGGCGCGCCGAGGCGCTCGATCAGCTGTTCGACGGAAGCGCCGGCCGGCGCCGACGGCGGTGCGGGATCCTCGGCGCGAGCGGTCGGAGCGAACGGAACGGCGAACGCGGCCGCCGACGCCAGACCGACCGACGCAACGAACGACATGAGGCGGGACGTGGTCATCGGGAACCCTCCGTCTGCTCCGCAGGCCTCGGCAGAGCCCGACCGGGCATCGGGCGGCGGGGCGCGGGCTGGAAAACCGGCGTGATCTCCACGCGATCGACGCCGCCTCCTCTACGCGCGACGATCAGCGCGAGTTGGCCGGTCTCGCGCAGCCTCGCCGCGGCCCGCTCGACGGCGGCGCGGTCGGCAGCCTCGTCGAAGGCGAGGATCCGATCGTCCACCTCGAAGCCGAGCGCCGCGAGGAGACTCTCCGGCGGCGCGAGGGCGACGCGCCAGCCGGCGCCCTCGGCTTCGGGCGCGACCAGTTCGCCGCCGGCGAACGCGGCACGGGATGGCGTCGGTGGGGTCGGCGCGGGCGGCTTCGGAAGCGAGGGCCTCGAGGTCGGGGGGATCCGAGCGGGAGGCGGTGTCGAGTCCAGGAGGAGCCTCGGGAGCGAGGGCGTCGTGCCGGTCGCCGAGACCGCGTCGATCGGGACGACGGTCCACCCGTCGGCCACGAGCCGGTCCAACAGCACGGCGCGCACCGCCTCGGGCAGATGACCGACGTTCTGTTCGATCGTGACGCCCTGCCGCTCGAGGCGCCACACGACCGCGCGATCGGGAGTCGGCGCCCCGACGACGGGAGCGCCGCTCGGACGGGCCCGGCCCGGCGCGTCCGACTCGTCCCCCGCCGCGGGGACGGCCACCCCGAGGACGGCGGCGAGGACGACGGCCACGCCGCGGCGACGTCGCGCGTAGCCCGGTCCGAGAACCGTATCGCGCATGGGCCTCCCCTAGGCCGGCGGAAGAGGCTCGACGCCGTTGCCGAGCCGGCGAAGCCGTTCGTACCGAGCCGCCAGCCGCGTCTCGGGATCCATGGCCACGAGTTCGTCGAGGTGGCGGAGCAGGGTGTCCTTCAGCGTCGCGACCATCGTCGTCGGGTCGCGATGCGCGGCCCCGCGCGGTTCGGGCACGATCTCGTCGACGACCTTCAGCCGCAACAGGTCGTCGCTCGTCAGGCGCAGCGCCTTGGCGGCGTCCGCCGCGCGCGAGCCGTCCTTCCAGAGGATGGCGGCGCAACCCTCGGGGGAAATCACCGAGTAGTACGCGTAGCGCAGCATCAACACGCGATCGCCGACGCCGATGCCGAGGGCGCCGCCGCTTCCGCCTTCGCCGATGACGACGCAGACCACCGGCACACGCAGCCGGGACATCTCCAGGATGTTCTCGGCGATCGCCCACGCCTGCCCGCGCTCTTCGGCGGCGACGCCGGGATACGCGCCGGGCGTGTTGATCAACGAGACGATCGGCAGGCCGAATCGCTCGGCGAGACGCATCTTCGACAGGGCCTTGCGATAGCCCTCCGGATGGGCGCAGCCGAAGTTGCAGGCGAGGCGCTCCTGCGTTTCCTGCCCCTTGCGATGTCCGACCAGGAGCACGCGGTGGCGGCCGATCGTGGCGAGCGCCGTCGCGATCGCCTTGTCCTCGCCGAACAGGCGGTCGCCATGGAGCACCACGACGTCCTCGCACATGCCGTTCATGTAGTCGGAGAACTGCGGGCGCTGCGGGTGGCGGGCGACCTGGACGACGTCCCAAGGCGTCAACCGCCCGAACACGTCGTCGAGCAGCCGGTCGCGCTTCTGCTCGAGGGGCTTCAGTTCACCGTTGAGCGCGACATCGGGCAGCGCCTTCAACTCCTCGATGCGGCGCTCGAGTTCGAGGATCGGCCGCTCGAACGGCAGCGCGGCGGCGAGATCGCGACGCCGCGTGCCGTCGTCGCTACGGACTTTCGTCATGGCGTCCACCCTCGGGGGCCTGTGTGGGACGGGCGTTCGGCGGAGCGCGTGGGGTCCCGCGGCCGGGCGACGAGTGTACCGCGCCGCGTGCGCCCGGGCCCCGGGGCGTCGTGGCCCCGGTGGCTCGACCGCCTCGCGCCGCGCCCGGTCGCGGGGGACCGCACGGAGTGGGCGAGGTCCGACCGCACGACGCCGACAGGACGCGCCCCGCCATCACCGTTCGGTCACGAAGGCGGATAAGCGCCGCGCATCGACCGATGATCCGGCCGCACGGGCATCGTCGCGACCCGCACGGCAGGATGGGCGCCCCTCCTCCGCGCCGACCCGCGCAACCCCGGAGCGACTCATGGCCGCGGCTCGCTCGAAACGCGCCTCCCTCCCGGTCCATCGCGTCGAGGTGGCGATCCGCCCCGGCGAGTTCGACCCGGCCGGAACGGAGGCCGCCCACGCCCTCGTCGCGGCGGGCCTGTCGAGCGTCGCGGACGTTCGCGTCGTCCGTGTCTGGTTCCTCGAGGGAGACCTCGACGTCGAGGCCCTCGACCGCGCCGCGCGCGGCGTCTTGGCGAACCCCGTGCTCGACCGGTTCGCGCTCGACGAGACGCTCGACGTGCGCCTCGCCACCGAACCGTCGGTCGCGATCACGGTCGCGCGCCGCGCGGGCGTGACCCAGCCGGAGGCGGAGAGCGCGCGCGTCGCACTCGCCCACCTCGGCGTGTCGGTCGGTCGCGTCCATGCGGCGCGCACCTTCCTCGTCGCGACGCGCGAGGGGACGGAGCGCGTGCTCGCCGCCGCGCGCGACGCGCTGGGCAACGACGTGATCGAAGAGGTGTGCGCGGGGCGCCCGATCGACCACGCGTTCCCCGCGCCGGCCACCGTCCCCGCGAAGCGCCGGACCGTCCCCCTGCGACGCGCCGACGACGCGACCCTGGTGCACCTCTCCGCGACGATGGGCCTGTCTCTCTCTCTCGAGGAGATGCGGACCATCCAGGCGTGGTTTCGCGACCGGCGCCGGGAGCCCACCGACGTCGAATTGGAGACGCTCGCGCAGACGTGGAGCGAGCACTGCAAGCACAAGACCCTCACCGGCCCGATCCGGATGCGCGACGAACGCGGCGAGCGGCGGTACGAGAACCTCCTGAAGGAGACGATCTTCGAGGCGACCCGCCGCCTCGATCGCGCGTGGTGCTGGTCCGTGTTCCGCGACAACGCGGGCGTGATCCAGTTCGATGGCGATCTCGGCGTGTGCATGAAGGTCGAGACGCACAACCACCCGAGCGCGATCGAACCCTACGGCGGCGCGGGCACGGGCATCGGCGGTGTGATCCGCGACATCCTCGGCACCGGTCTCGGCGCGCGCCCGATCGCGAACACCGATGTGTTCTGCTTCGGCGATCCGCGCACGCCGCCCGCCGACGTGCCGCGCGGCTGCCTCCACCCCGCGCGCCTTCTCAAGGGCGTCGTCGCCGGGGTCCGCGACTACGGCAACCGGATGGGCATCCCGACCGTCAACGGCGCGATCTGCTTCGATCCGGACTACGTCGGCAACCCCGTCGTCTACGCCGGCTGCGTCGGCCTCGTGCCCCGTGCGTTCGTCGCGAAGGCGGCGCGCCCGGGCGACGCGATCGTCGCGTTCGGCGGGCGCACCGGCCGCGACGGGATCCACGGCGCGACCTTCTCCAGCGCCGAGTTGACCAGCGAGAGCGAGACCGTGTCGTCGGGCGCGGTGCAGATCGGCGACGCGATCACCGAGAAGAAGGTGCTCGACGTGTTGCTCCAAGCCCGCGATCGAGGCTGGTTCACGGCCATCACCGACTGCGGCGCGGGCGGGTTCTCCAGCGCGATCGGCGAGATGGGCGAGGCGACCGGTGCCGAGGTCGATCTCTCGCGCGCGCCGCTGAAGTACCCGGGCCTCCTGCCGTTCGAGATCTGGATCAGCGAGGCGCAGGAGCGGATGGTCGCGGCGGTCCCGCCGAACCACGTCGAGGACGTTCTCTCGCTCTGCGCGTCCGAGGACGTCGAGGCCGTCGTCCTCGGCCGCTTCACCGACGACCGTCGCCTCGTCGTCCGTCACGGCGCCGAGACGTTGGCCGACCTCGAGATGGCGTTCCTCCACGACGGCCTGCCCCGACCGGAGCGCGCCGCGACGTACACGGCGCCCCAGGCGAAGGAGGCCCGGCGTCGTCCGCGCGCCCGCTACGACCGCGACGTCCTCGCGTTGCTCGCGATGCCGCAGATCGCGAGCAAGGAATGGGTGATCCGCCAGTACGACCACGAGGTCCAGGCGGGCGCGGTCGTGCGTTCGACGACGGGCCCGCACGACGGCCCGACCGACGCGGCCGTGATCGCACCGGTGCTCGGGTCGCGCCGGGGGATCGTGCTCTCGAACGGATTGAATCCGGCCTACGGGCGCCTGGACCCGTACGGGCTGGCGCTCCTCGCGGTCGACGAGGCGTTGCGCAACGCGGTGGCCGTCGGCGCCGACCCGAAGCGGATCGCGCTGCTCGACAACTTCACCTGGGGACGCTGCGAGCGTCCCGAGACGCTCGGCGCGCTCGTCCGTGCCGCCGAGGGATGTCGCGACGCGGCGCTGCTCTACGGCACGCCGTTCATCTCCGGCAAGGACTCGTTGAACAACGAGTTCCGAACGGGGGACGGACGACTGATCGTCGTCCCGCCGACGCTCCTGATTTCCGCGCTCGGCGTGATCGGCGACGTGCGCCGCACGACCACGTCGGACTGGAAGCGCGCCGGTCACGCGGTCGTGCTCGTCGGCGCGACCCACGACGAACTCGGCGGCTCGCACTGGCTGCGGCTCTCCGGCGAACTCGGCTGCACCCTCCCGGAGGTCCGCGACACGGCACCGAAGGTTCTTGCCGCGGTCGCGCGGTTGATCCGATCGGGCGTCGTGCACGCCGCGCATGATCTCTCCGAGGGCGGCCTCGCGGTCGCCGCGGCGGAAATGACGATCGGCTCGACGCTCGGCGCGGCCATCGACCTTTCGAAGGTGCCCGGGACGACGAAGGACGACGCGACGCGGCTGTTCGCGGAGAGCGCGACGCGCTTCCTCCTGGAGATCCACGCCAGCGAGGTCCGCCAAGCGGTCGCGACCCTCAAGAAGGCCGGCGCGGCGGCCGCACGCATCGGCATCGTCACGCTCGAACCGACGCTGCTGATCCGCGGGCGCGATGGAACGACGAGTGTCGATCGCGTTCGACTCGCCGCGGATCGCCTCCGAACGGCATGGCGCAGCGCGCTGCCGGCCGACGACCGCGTGCGGGGGACCACGAAGCGCAACGGAGCGAAGCGATGAGCCGACGCGTTCCCCACCTGCTCGTGCTGCGGGCTCCCGGCACGAACTGCGATCTGGAAACGGCCCACGCCTTCGAGAGCGTCGGCGCGACCACGTCCGCGTTGCACGTGAACGCCTGGCTCGCCGCGCCGGGTCGCGTCGAGGACGCGGACGGCGTCGTGCTCCCCGGCGGCTTTTCGTACGGCGACGATCTCGGCGCCGGCGCGGTCCTCGGCACGGCGCTCAGGACGCGCCTGTTCGACCCGCTCCGTCGACTCGTCGACCGCGGCGGCATCGTGCTCGGCATCTGCAACGGATTCCAGGTCCTCGTCCGCGCAGGCCTCCTGCCGGGCTTCTCCGACGAGACCGGCGAGGATCGACTCGTCGCGTTGGCGTCGAACGCGCAGAACCGCTACGAGGATCGATGGGTCACGCTCGAGGCGGCTTCGGCCCACTGCGTGTTCCTCAGACCGGGGGACCGGCTGCACGTGCCGGTCGCGCACGCCGAGGGGCGGTTCGTTCCGCGCGACGGCGCGGTCGCGCGATCGCTCGCCGAGCGAGACCTGGTCGCGTGGCGCTACGTCGCGCCGGACGGCCGCCGCCCGGCGCCGTTTCCGTTCAATCCGAACGGCGCGACCGACGACGTGGCCGGTCTCACGGATCCGACGGGCCGCATCCTCGGCATGATGCCGCATCCGGAACGCAACCAGTTCCCGTGGCAGGATCCGCGATACCATCGCGGTGCGGCGCCGCAGCGTCCCGAGGGGTTGCTCGTGTTCCGTCGCGCGGTGGATCATCTGAAGCGCCGCCGCTAGTGCCGTCCCCGCGTCCCGAGATCGCCGCGGTCGTCGTGACCTGGGACGCGCGCGCGCTGGCGACCTCGTGCGCCGCCGCGCTCGCCGCGTGTCTCGGCCCCGAGGACGACCTCGTCATCGTCGACAACGGCTCGACGGACGGCACGGTCGAGGCGCTGGCGAGCGAGGTGCCGAGGGCGCGCATCGTGCGGCTCGCTTCGAACACGGGATTCGCAGCCGGTGCCAACGCCGGGATCGAGGCGACCCATGCACCGTGGATCCTGCTGCTGAACAACGACGCGCGCCTGGATCCGGACGGGCTTTACCGACTGCGCGCCGCCGCCGCGGACGCGTCGGACGAGGTCGCGGCGCTCCAACCGCTCGTCCTGTTCGACCGCCCCGGAGAGGAGGTCGTGAACTCGACGGGCATCCGTCTCCATCGCCACGGCGGTGCGGTCGATCGGGATGTCGGGCGCGCACGGCGCGAGGTCGCCCCTTCCGACGAGGTCTTCGGAGCCACGGCGGGAGCCGCGCTCGTCCGACGGGTGGCGCTCGAAGCGGTGCGCGCCGGCGGCGCGATCTTCCATGCGCCGTACTTTCTCTACTTCGAGGACGTGGACCTCGCGTGGCGCCTCCGACGCGCCGGATGGTGCACGCGCGTCGTTCCCGAGGCGGTCGCCCGCCACCGCTTCCAGGCGAGCAGTCGCCGCCACGGCGCGGACTTCGTCACGCGACAATGCGTGCGAAACCGCCTGCGTTGCCTGCTCCGCAACGCATCGTTCGGACTGCTCCTTCGCTCCGCGCGACACACGGCGGGCGAGTTGATCTGGCTGGTCCGGCGCGAGGGCAGTGCCGGATTGCGCTCGTGGCTCGGCGCGCTCGGGGACGGCCTCGCGACGCGACGGGCGGTGGCTCGATCGGCGCGTGTCTCGCGACGGCGCGTCGAACGCGCCTGGCTCGGTCGGTGAGCGGAGGGTCCCAGGCGAGGGCGCCGCGGCGGCCGGAGCGCCCCCGATCTGCGAAGCGGTACCTCCGCAAGGTCTAGGACCCCGGAACGAAGCCGCCGGGTCACCCCCGTTCCGAGAGGGCGCTCGTCCCCTGGCTCAACGGCCCCGGAACGCGTACCCCGGCGACGTCCGTGCCACCATGCCCCGGCGCGTCGGACCTCTCGACGCGCAGGAAGGCTCCTCCTCATGTCGCGTCGCACCCACGCCTCGTTGCTCCTGTCAGTCGTCGCCCTCGCGTGCGGCCTCGTCCACGGCGGTCGGGCTCTCGCCGAGGAGGAGAAGCCGACCGCCGAGGCGCCGATTCGGGCGATCACGCTCTATCGGTCGGGTGTCGGCTACTTCGAGCATCACGGCAGGGTCAAGGGCGACACGACGATCGCGCTGCGCTTCGACGCCGATCGCGTGAACGACATCCTGAAGTCCATGGTCGTGCTGGACGAGAAGCGCGGCGTGCGCGGCGTCTCCTACGCGAGCAAGGAACCGTTGATGCGCCGCCTCGCATCGTTCGGGATCAACCTCGGCGACAACCCGTCGATCGCGGAGATCATGCGGAGGCTGCGCGGCGCGTCGGTGCGGGTCACTACACCGGACCATCAAATCGAGGGCACGATCCTCGGTACCGAGACGCGCGCGTCGGTCGTCGGTGGCACGCGTGACGCCGGCGGGACCGCGATCAACGAACCGTTCGTCACGCTGCTGACGGCCCAGGGCGTGCGGGCGGTGTCGATCTCGCAGATTGCGACGTTCGAGATCCGCGACGCCCACCTCGCTGCGGAGCTGGGCCAGGCGCTCGGCGCACTCGATGCCGCGCGCGCCGAGCGCACGGCGACGGTGGAGATCGCGTTCGGCGGTGACGAGGAGCGCACCGTCGGGATCGCGTACGTGCACGAGTCGCCGGTGTGGAAGACGAGCTATCGCCTGCTGCTTCCCGATGCCGCGGACCAGCCGCTCCAAATCCAGGGCTGGGCGATCGTCGAAAACACGACGGACCAGGACTGGACCGACGTGCGCCTCGCGCTCGCCGCGGGCAATCCGATCGGGTTCGTGATGGACCTGCACACGCCGCTGTTCCTCGACCGCCCCGTCGTGCCGGTGCCGGTGATGGGGTTCGTGCGCTCCCGTCCGTACGACAGCGTGCCCGCGCCGCGGCCCGCCGGGACCGCGGCACCGGCTCCGGCCGAAGGCGCCCGCGGCGCCGGGGTGGCGATGCGCAGCCGGGCGCTCGATCGCGTCGGCCAGTCCCTCGGCGCGCCCGGCGCGCCCGTGGCCGACGCGGCGCCCAACAGCGACGACTGGGACGGCGCGGCGCCCGAGGCGCAGGCGAGCGGCGCGCAGGTCGGCGAGCAGTTCCGCTACGAGGTGCGCGATCCGGTCACCATCGCCCGTCAGCGCAGCGCGATGCTCCCGTTGCTGACGGGCCCGATCACCGGCGAACGCGTTTCGATCTACAACCAGTTCGACCTGCGCGAGCACCCGATGCGCGGCGTGGACCTCCGCAACACGACCGGACTGGACCTGGCGCCCGGGCCGATCAGCGTGTTCGACAGTGGGGCCTACGCGGGCGACGCGCAGATCGGCTTCACGTCGCGAGGGCAGTCCCGTCTCCTCTCCTACGCGGTCGATCTCGATGTTCGCGCCCTGGTCGAGCCGACCGAGACCCAGTCGCTGGAGCGAATCCGTATCGCATCGGGTCTCCTGGTGCAGGAGTTCCGCAGCCGGTCCAAGACCGAGTACCGCTTCGTCAACCGCGACGGGCGTCGCCCGCGGACGATCCTCGTCGAGCACCCGAAGCGGGGTGGCTGGACCGTCGTCGCCCCGACCGAGGCTTCGGCGAGCGAGAGCGAGACGCTGCGCCGCTACCGCGTCGCCGTTGCGTCGGGCGCCGAGGCGGTGTTCGCCGTCGTCGAGGAGAGGACCCACATGACGCGTCACGCGGTCCGCGACACGGCCCCCGATGCGCTGCTGCAGTTCGCTCAGAGCGGACAGGCGTCCGCCGCGGTCCGCGCGCTGATCGAGAACGCTGCGGGTCTGCAGCGAACCGTCAACGACCTCGAGGAGCGCAAGCGTCGACTGGAGGCGGAGCGCCGGGAGATCTTCGAAGATCAGCAGCGCATCCGCGCCAACATGGGATCGGTCGATCGACGCGGCGAGTTGTACACCCGCTACGTCCAGCGCCTGGCCGAGCAGGAGACGCGCCTCGGCGCGTTGCTGCAGGAGCAGGAGGCGACGCTCGCCCAACTGGTCGAGGCGACGCGTGCGCGCGACCAGTTCTTCGCGACCGCGAGTGCCGACTGAAAGCCTGCTCCGGCGGGCCGCCTGCCGCGCCCGGCGATCCCCGCGCGGCGAGCCGTGTCCCGCCGGAAGCAGGTCCTCGACGCGAACCGACCACGCCTCCGGGCCGCTTCCGGGCCGTCGATGGTCCCTCGCTCCGGTCTCCGCGGGCTCGCGACGGCGTCGATCCGAATCGGCGCCGAGTGCGATGCGTCCCAGCGCACGACGCCCGCGGGGTCGGCCGCCAGGGGCCGTTCGGGACGACCGGGAACCGGGACGAAGGGCCCGGCACTCGATCGACCGGCGACCGACCCGGTGGTGTGTGCGGGTTTTCTCGGAACCGGTCGCGAGGGTTCGGCGTTCCCAAGGGTGGGTCGACGTTCGGTCCGGATGAAGGGAGTCCTCGATGCGCGCCCGTCTGGTCCTGTTTCACGGCTTGCTCGGTCTGATCGCCAGTTCACTCCTCGTCAGCGAGGCCTCCGCCCGTGGCCGCGGCTTCGACGCCCCGGGTGGCACGCCGCGCCCTGGGCCCGTCGCCCCCACCCCGCCGAGCGGGCGTATCCCGGGATCCCTACCGACGTACGGCGGCGCGGATCGCGAGGCGCGTCGTGAGCACCTCGACCAGCCGATCGCGGAGCAATCCGCCACAGCGCCGACGGCGCCTCCCACCCGAGGGCCCGCCGCTCCGGACTCCGGTCCGCCCGCCGCGGACGCGTCGGAGAACGTGCCGACGACGGTCGTCCACGCGCGCCGCGGCGAGGTGCACTTCGTCGCCGACCTGGCGCGCGAGGTCTTGACGCTGTCGATTCAGAACGTCGGCAGCGGTCCGGTCGAGTGGTCGCGTGTCTATCGCATCGACCCCTCTGCCGAGATCGTCGGCGCCGAACTGCGGCGAGGAACGACGACGACCGTCGCGCGAACGCTGGCCCTCGAAGACGCCGTGCGCATCTACGACGAGGTGCGCAGCCCGCGTACCCGGCCCCGTCGGCCCCGGTGGCGGGGTTGGCGGAACCGCGACCCGCTCCGCCTCGAGCGCACGCGTCGAAGCGAGTTGGCCGTACATGTCTGGCCGGTCGAGCCGAACGAGACCGTTGACGTCGTGCTGACGTTCTTGAGCCCGCTGCGGGGCACGGGGGCCGAGCGCCGTTTCGTGGACGTGCTCGAAGGCGATCCCGGCCCCGGCCGCGCCGATGACACCCCGCGGACGGAACCGACCTCTCCCGATCGCGCTCCTGCCCCGGGCGCGGTCCGTGATGACGTCGCCTGGGCGGTCCATCCCGGCGAGCTCGTGCTCGCGTCGGTGCCGACCGGCCTGGCCGTCAGTCAGGCGGATGGCCACCTCGCGTTCCGCTCTCGCGACGAGGGATCCCTCGCTCGCTTCCCGGGTTTCGACCTCCGGTCGACGACCGAGGAGCGTCCCATCGCGACCGCGGTTCCCGGCGGCGGGATCGACCGCCAGGTCGCCGTGTGGCGGTTCGATCCGGGGTCGTGGCTCGCGCAACACGGATTCCAGCAACGACCCGATCTCACGCTGCGACTGCGGCCACTCACGCCCGGGATGGATCGGATGGCCCCGCGCTGGTTCGGCGCGTCGGACCTGGCACGGCCCGTCACGGCGCGGCTCCGCCCCGACCCGATTGAGGCCATCGAGTTCGAGGTCGAGGTCCTCGATCGCACCGGGACCGCGTTGCTCCGGCAGGAGGAACGCGTGCCGCTGCGCCGGACACGCATGGACCGCGACCTGGAGGCGGCGATCGCGGCATGGCACCGGGCGATGCTCGCCGCCCGAGTCCACGAGGGCGCACGGCTCTCCAGCGATCGCGGAGCCCACCTCGAAGCGGTCCGATTCGCCGTGGACCAGGGCGTGTTGATGCCGGGCAGTGCGGCCCTGGCGGTACCGCCTCGTGAACTACGCGGCCTCTCCGACGCGAGCCGCCGCCTCTATCAGGGGGACGGCGTCCCCCTCGGTTCGCCCCGTCGTGAGGCGGATCTGCGACCGCTGCCTCGTCACCTCCTCGATCCGTAGACGACGCGCGGAACGCCCGCGAGGTCGGCGGCCACCCCGACCTCGACATAGCCGAGGTCGAGGAGTCGCTCGCGCGCGTGCTCGTCGGATCCCGCGCCGATCTCGATCGCGAGGAGCCCTCCCGGCGCGAGCGCGTCGCGAGCCTCGGCCGCGATGCGCTCGCCGATCTCGAACGGATCGGTGCCCTCCACGTAGAGAGCCAACGCCGGCTCGTGCCGGGCGACTGCCGCGTCCAGCCTCGGATCGCCGCGCACGATGTACGGCGGATTCGAGACGACGGCCTTTAGGCGCCCCCATGCGGCGTCGTCGCGCCACGGGGCGAGCAGATCGCCCGCCGCGAACCGTATTCGGTCGGCGAGTCCGAGCGCTTCGGCGTTCGCTCGCGCGACCTCGAGGGCCTCGGCGCTCAGGTCGCTCGCCAGCAGCACGGCATCGGGGCGGGCATGGGCGAGGGCGAGCGCAATGCAGCCGGACCCCGTGCCGATGTCCGCGACGATCGGCTTTTCCCGTCCAGCGAGTCTCTCCAACGCAAGATCGACGAGGGTCTCGGTGTCCGGCCGTGGCACGAGGACCCGCGCATCGACGCGCACGTCGAGCGCGTGGAACCCCCAGCGCCCGATCAGGTACGCGACGGGCTCCCCGCGGGCGCGGCGGCGCAGCAGGTCTCGAATGCGCTCCAGTTCGTCGGAGAACAGGGGCCGCTCGAACTGGAGGTAGAGCGACATCCGGTCCAGCCCGAGCACGTGGCCCAGCAGGAGCGAAGCGTCGAACTTGGCGCGCTCGATCCCGCGCGCCTCGAGGAACTCCGCGGATCTCTTGAGGATCTCGCCGAGCGGAGCGCGCTCGAGACGCCCGCCCCGCTCGCCGGCGGTCGGCACGTCAGCGACGGCGACCGCGTCCCGCGGCAGCCGCCGCCTTGCCGGCCTTGCGACCGCCGAGCAGACCCGCGAGGATCACCCAGAACACGACCAGCGATCCGATCGCACACAGCCACGCGCCGGGCGCTATGGCGGCGAGCCGGAAACTGACGTCGTCGAGCGCGATCTTGCTCTCGAACGTCTTGAGGTACTCACCGACCTCGTCCCACCGACCGATGCCGGCGCTGACGCCGGAGACGCCGAACGTCGCCGCGATCAAGGCGCTCCAGAGGAACGGACGCACCTTCATCTGGCCGTGGAAGATGTTCAGGTACGAGACCCAGAAGCCGTACGTCGAGATCGCGAGCAACAACGCGCCTCGCACGGTGTTCAGGCCGCTGACGAGCGTCGAGGGATCCACGTCGGCGCCGGGCGCGGCGCGTTCCCAGGAGGCGAACGCCGCCGCGAAGAAGCAGCAGTTCGCGAAGAGGAACCGGAACAGCGCGCGATCGACGCCGTGGACGAACGCCTGGCGCGCCAAACGCTCGGCCTTGGCCTCGTCGAGCGCGGCCTCCATCGCGCCGCCGAGGTCCGCCTCGCCTTCGGCGCCTGCCCCGTTCCCGGCATCGTCGATCGATTCGTCGTCGCGGAGTTCGTCGCTCATGGGTTCTCCTGCCGTGGCCGCAGCGGCCCGCCCTGCCGGCGCCATCCTACGGGCACCGCACCTCGGACCGCAACGCGAGGCCGGGCCGCCGGTTCGCCCAAGGCCGGACGGCCCGGGTCCGGAGTCAGCCGAGTTCCTTCAACCGCTCGTCAAGTTCGGTCTGACGCAGCGCTTCGAGGATCGGGTCCAGATCCCCCTCCAGGATCTCGGGGAGGCGGTGGAGGGTCAGCTTGATGCGGTGATCGGTCACGCGTCCCTCCTTGTAGTTGTACGTGCGGATCTTCTCGCTGCGCTCGCCGGACCCGATCTGGCTCGCGCGAGCCGCCGATCGTTCGGCGGCCTTGCGCTCGCGCTCCAGGTCGAACAGCCGGGCCTTGAGGATGCGCAGCGCCATCGCGCGGTTCTTGTGTTGCGACGGATCCGCCTGGACCTTGACGACGATTCCGGTCGGCAAATGCGTCATGCGCACGGCGGACGAGGTCTTGTTGACGTTCTGGCCGCCGGGGCCTCCGGCACGCATCGTGTCGACCTGGAGGTCGGCGTCGCGAATCTCGACGTCGACGTCTTCGGCTTCCGGAAGCACGGCCACCGACGCGGTGGAGGTGTGGATGCGCCCCTGCGCCTCGGTCTCCGGCACGCGCTGGACGCGGTGGACTCCCGATTCGAACCGCATGGCGCCGAACGCACCGCGGCCGCGGAGCCCGAACTGCACCTCCCGATAGCCGCCCGCCTCGTTGCCGTCGGCATCGAGGATCTCGACGCGCAGTCCGTGGCGTTGTGCGAAGCGCTCGTACATCCGAAACAGGTCGCCTGCCCAGATGCCGGCCTCGTCGCCACCGACCGCCGCTCGGATCTCGACGATCGCATCCCGCAGGTCGTCGGGATCCTCCGAAACGAGGCTGCGGCGCGCCGCCTCGGCCTCCCGCTCGGCGGCGGCTGTGCAGGAAGCGAGTTGCTCGCGAGCGAGAGCACGCAGATCCTCGTCGCTGCCGCCGTCGGCGAGGATCGACTTCGCTTCGTCGATCCCGACGAGCGCCTGCTTGTACCGGCCAAAGGTCTCGACGGGCTTCGACAGGGCCGTGTACTCGCGGTTCAGGCGCGCGAACTCACGATGGTCACCGGCGACCGCGGGGTCGGCCAGGCGTCGCGCGAGCTCGCCCGCCTGGGCCTCGAGCGATTCCAGGCGTCGGCGGAGATGATCGGCGAGCATGGGAATCCGTGGGCGACGCGACCCGTCGCGGCGCGAGGGATGCTACGACGAGGTTCCGTTTAGGCCCCGCACTCCGCGCGCAAGTCCGAGGGCGACCGTTTCGCCCGGGGCGTGCCTTCCCTTCGCCTTCGCCGCCGGTCCGAGTTCGCAGGCGGGGGCGGAAGGTCGCCGTGGAGGGCGACGTGTGGTGGATCACTCGAGCCGGACAAGGCGACTTGAGCGCCCCCGATCTGCGAAGCCGTCCCTCCGCAAGGTCAGAGCCCCTCAAAGCCCCCCTGAACGGATAGTACCCGTTCAGGATCGGCGCTCCTGCCGCAGGTCCCCTAACGACTCAATCCGCCGAGGGCATGCCTTCC
>CAZPGF010000002.1:52684-86180 GCA_964586025.1 uncultured Planctomycetales bacterium | reverse complement strand
GGAAGGAACGCGGCGGTCGGCGCAGACGGGCAGTGGTGGCGCGGCGCGTCGTTCGCATCTTGCAGCCCTCGGATCCGATGACGCGTCGCGCGGGGATCGAGCTGGCGCTCGATCAGATGCTGCGCGCCGCCGCGGATGCCCAACCGCAGCAGCGCCTCGCACGCCGCCGCGTCGATCGCGAAGTACTCGATCGTCGCCCAGTCCGCTTCCGAGATGTCGGTCGAGGCGGCTCCGGGGAAGTCCCACGAATCGCGCGAGCGGAACGGGTCGTCGATCTTCGCGACATGCCACGCCAGCGCCGGAGCCGCGCCCGGATCGCCCAGGTCGCCGAGGGCACTCGCAGCGACCGTCGAGAGCCACCCGTCGTCGCCGTCGAGAGCGCGGACGAGTTCGTCGAGGGCGCGCGCGTCTCGCGATCGGCCGAGGGCGAGCGCGGCGCAAGCCGCGCGCGCGGTCCGTCCGCTCGGTCCGGGCAGGTCGTTGGCGCGCGCGACGAGGGCGATCAGCAACTCCGCCGCCGCCGGGGCGATCTCGCCGGAGAGTCGATCGAGGCCGCGGACCATCCGCGCGACGTCGTCCGCCGCGGCGTCGTCGAGAGCCGCGAGCGCGACCGCCTCGCGACGCACGAGATCGGCGATGGCCTCAGCCGTCGTCGCCGAGAGGTCCGCGGGCACGGCGGGTCGCGAACCGAGTTCGGAGACGAGCGCCGCCGCGACCGCGGCGGACGGTGGCCAGATCGCCGTGATCCGCGCGGGATCGACGGTCCGTTCGCCGAGCATCCAGCGGGCCGTCGCCCGCGCGGCGCGCGCCGCGTCGCCGTTCGCGTCCTCCACGTCCGGCCAGGCCGCGAGCGCCTCCGCGATCGCCGCCGAGCCGATGTCCGCCTCCTCGAGCGCGCGAACCGCCAAGGCGAGCGCGACCCCGTCGTCGTGCGGCGCCATGCTCGGTGCGGCGGCGAGCGTCGCGAACGGATCGGCGAGGGTGGGCTGACCGAGGGCGGCCGCGGCGGCCGTGAGTCGTTCCGCCGCCGACGCGTTGCGTCGCTGCAACCGCGACAGCGCGTCGCGCGCGACCTCCTCGGCGCCGACGCGCGGACCCGGCGCGAGCCACGTGGCACCGAGCGCGGCAAGCGCCAAAGCCAGGCGAGCGAGTCGTCGGCGAGCGGTCATCGGGGCGCCTCGGAGGAGTCCGGCGGGAAGGTCGTCCGCACGGCCGCGAGGGCGGCCTCGCGATCGGTCAGTCGTCCCTCCAGTTGCTCGTCCTGCACCCAGGCGAGGATGCGGCCGAGCAGCGGACCCGGAGCGTACCCGAGCGCGATCAGATCGTCGCCACCGAGCAACGGCGGCGGAACCGCGGGGGCCGCGGCGAACGCGGCTCGCGCCGCCTCGAGGAACTCGACGATCTCCGTCGAGCCGTGCGACGCGCCGCAGTCGGCCCTGTGCAGACGCAGGTGCAGATCGAAGTCCTCGACGGCGAGGAATCGGCGCAACGTCGCACGCCGCATGTTCGGTGCGGAGGCGATCCGCATGTGCTGACCGATCAACGCGGCGACGCGCTCGCGCGTTCGACGGGGCAGGCGCAATCGCTCGAGGATCCCCTCGGCGGTCTCCACGCCCCTCGCGTCGTGCCCGTGGAACTGGATGCGTCCGCCGGCGTCCCGGCGGAACGTCGTCGGCTTGGCGACGTCGTGCAGCAACGCCGCGAGCAGCAACGTCTCCGCGTCGCGCTCGTGGTCCGCCTCGACGTCGGCGTCCTCGTCGGCTGTGCTCGGACGCGGCGGCAACTCGACGCGATCCAGGACGAGTCCGGTGTGGACGAACACGTCGCCCTCGGGGTGCCAGCGGGGAGGCTGGGAGACGCCGCGCATCGCGTCGATCTCGGGAAGGACCGTCGGAAGCAGGCCGTGGTCCCGCAGCGCGCGCAGCCCGCGGCCGCGGCCGTGTCGCAGGATCTTCAACAACTCGTCGCGAACGCGTTCCGCCGCGACGTCGGCCACGAGCGGAGCCATCTCGCGCACCGCCCGCGCCGTGGCGGGCTCGATCGCGAAGCCGAGTTGCATCGCGAAGCGGACCGCGCGCAGGATTCGCAGGTGGTCTTCGGCGAAGCGGGCCGCGGGATCCCCGATGGCGCGCAGAACGTGAGCGTCCAGGTCGCGACGCCCGCCGACGTAATCGAACACCTCGCCGGAGATCGGATCCTCGAACAGCGCGTTGACCGTGAAGTCGCGACGAGCGGCGTCGGTCGGCGGGTCGCTGTACGTGACCTCATCGGGTCGACGTCCGTCCACGTAGCACCCGTCGGCACGAAACGTCGCGACCTCGATGGCTCCGGTCGGACGCGGCAGGACAAGCACGCCGAATCGCGCACCGACGAGCAGGGCTTCCGGGAACAGCGCCGCTCCCTCCTCGGGTCGCGCGCTCGTCGCCAGATCGAAGTCGAACGGCGTGCGTCCGAGCAGTCGATCGCGCACGGCCCCTCCGCAAAGGAGCGCCTCGAATCCCGACTCCCGCAGGCGACGAGCGACGCGCCGCGCCTCGTCGAGGCGGCGTTGCAGCAGCGAATCGGCGACCATCGAATCGAGCCTCCCGCCCGTGGCCGCTACGGTACGTCGCCCGGCCGCGCGAGCGCGGCACGAAGTGCCTCGAGATCCGCGCGGATGGTGTCGGGCCATACCGCGCCGCCGTAGCGGACCAGTTCCTCCCACGCGGTGAGTCGGCGCAACGGACGGGCGACGCGCGGCGCGCGCGCGAGCACGGCCGTCTCGAACTCGCGCGGCGTGTCCGAGGGCGAACGCCGAATCCCCGCCTCGCGAAGCATCGCGATCATCTCCGTGTAGGGGCTCGACGCCTCGACCCCGCCGACGGCGGTGGACGCGGCGGTGCGGGCCCGAGCGAGGCGCCAGGTCGCCCACGCGAGAACGAGCGCGAGAGCGAGCGTCGCCCAGATCATCCGGCTGCCGAATGCGGATCGGAGGGCGCGGTCCGCCGCGCCGAGCGCGCTCTTCCAGAACCCCGCCCAACGGTCCTGGTCGAGGTCGAACCAGGATCCGCCGCCGTCGGCGGCATCGACGGCGCCGTGCCGCGTCGTCGATGCATCGATCGGGATGCGCGTCGGCGGCGTCGGGTTCAGCGTGATCCATCCGGGTCCGTGCAGGTAGATCTCCGCCCACGCGTGATAGTGGATCCCGCGGAAGATCACGCTGGCGCGTTCCGCGCTGGTCGGCTCTCCACCCCAGAATCCCCGCACGTAGCGCGCCGGATGCCCCAACGCGCGCAGGAGGACGACGAGCGACGTGGCGTAGCACTCGCAGTGCCCCCGGCGCACGCGTCGGAGGAAGTCGGCCACGCGTCGCGTCGGATCGAGGGGAGGCTGCGCGAGGCTGTACACGAAGTCGGGTCCCTGCAGCCACGACTCGATCCGCCGGGCGCGCAACCAGGGATCGGTCTCGTCGCCGACGACGTCGCGCGCGATCGCGAGGATCTCATCGCGCAGCGTCTCCGGAAGCTGCAGCCACTCCGGACCGGGACTCACGGCGGCCGAACTCTCGCGCCCGACGAGTCGCTCGCGATCATGGACCGGCGGGCGGCTCGTCTGGAGGATTCGGTCGCCCCGACGAAGCGGCGATCTCGAAAGCCACGTGCCGTCGTCGCGTCGCGAGAGCCCGGCGACCGATGGCGCGGCGCCGGGCGACACGATGCGCACGTCGACGACCCGCTCTTCGAGGTAGAGCCGACGATGACCTCCCTGCAGGACGTCGATCACGAGACGCCGCGTCGGTGCGGGGTCGCCCCCGGAGTCGATGTCGAACACCCCGTTCCGATCGGCCTCGTACCGTGTGGCCTGCAACTCGTGGATGCTCGGCGATGCCCACGAGCCGTCGTCGTGGACGTGGGAGAGCGAGTTCTCGCGAAGCACGACGCCCCGCGGCGGGCCGGGCGCGTCCAGATTGACCACCTCGAAGTACGGGCGCAGCGCACCCTGGATCCGCGCGATGCCGCCGAACGGCAGCACGCCCGATGCGGCGTCGTCGCCGATCGTCCGGGGGCCGGACAAGCCGCCTCGGCCGTCGCGGTCGGGCGACTCGCGTTCGGGGTCGTCATCGGAGGGAAGCGAGGTCCCATCCGACTCCTCGCCGCCGCCGCGCAGCATCGCGACGACGTTGCGCGGCGCGGCGAGGAACAGCAACAGCGTGAGGGGCAGGGCCGCCAAGGCGAAGCGCAGCGCGTGCGGGACCAACCGACGCGTGGGCGCCGCCGGCGCCCCGACGACGACACGCCGCACGATCGTGCCAGCGACGACGCGCCCGGCCACGGGATCGCGCTCGACGAGGAGCCTGGTCCAGGCAAGCCATGCGAGCCACAACGGCATCGTCGCGAGGGCCACGCCCGGGGGCAGGGCGAGCGCGGCGAGGACGACCAACAGGATCGAGCGGCGCAAGAGGCCCATCGTCCGGTCGGCCGACGCCGCGGATGTCAGCGACGCGGTTTGGACCAGGACGACCACCGTGAGCCACGCCATCGCGGGCCGCTCGACACCGCTCATCAGGACCAGTCCCACGTAGAGCAGGAACGGCGCGAGGGTGGCGCCCAGCCGAATCGCCCAGCGACGTGGGACCATGGCGCGTTCGTGCAGTCCGGGGACGACCTGGCGCATGGCCCACGGAACGAGCGGCAGGAACGGCAGCACGAACGGAAGGACCGGCGTCGTCATCACGGCCGCCAGGGCGACCGCCGACGCAAGGAAGACCATCGAGGTGGTCGGGGCGTCCCTCATGCGAGGCCCTCGACCGTCCGCGCGAGGTCCGATCGATCGAACGCACGCACGATCAACACACGCCCGCGACGCCCCACCACCCGTCCGAGCGCGTCCGCGAGCCCGGCCTCCTCGCGGGCCGCCACGTAGACGAGCGCCACGTCGGCTCCCGGCGGACGGCGTTCGAGGGCGGCACGCGGGCTGCGCCCATCGCGTGCGACGAGGGCGAGCGCATCGAGGCCCGCGGCGAGCGGACGTGCCGGCGCTCCGGCGTGCGGGCGCACGATCGTCCCGGCCTCGCCTTGATCGAGAATCAGCCGCGCGGGACGCCCGGACCTGAGCAACGCACGCCACAACGTCGCCGTCGCCGATACCGCTCGCTCGAAATCGGGCGGAGCGCCACCGACGCCCAGGACGAGGATCACCTCCTCTCCGAGCGCGCCGCGCCACTCGGTGACGACCGGCTCGCCTCGTCGCGCCGAGGTCCGCGCGTGGATCCGGCGCGGCTCGTCGCCTTCGCGCCACGCGCGCACGCCGAACAGTTCCTCCTCCACGCGCGAGCGGGCGTCGACGCGCACGGGATCCTCCGACCCGCGGGCGAGCCAGTCGCGCCAGCGCCTTCCGGGCCGCCCCTCGGCGGGTCGCACGAGCACCTCGTCCTCGAACGAGAGGGTGCACTGCGCGCTCACGAGCCCGAAGGGGAAGCGACTCGTCACGCGCGCCGAACGCAATCGCATTCGGCCCCGAGCGAGCCACGTCACATCGACGGCGACGGCGTGCGGCGAATCGCCCGCCAGGAAGGGGACATCGAGGTCCAAGGCGCGCGGAGTGGTCGGCCCGCCGAGGCGATCGAGGACGTGAACGCCGATCGAGTCCCGTCGATCGGCGCGTTGGAGCCGCCACCGGATCGTCGTCGGGAGACGGACCGTCGCACGCGTGGGCACGATCCGATGCACCTCCAGACGCTCGACGCCGCGACCGGCCCCCCACCAGACGATGGCGAGCGTGATCAGCGAGGCGCACGCGAACAGCAACAGCGCGTTGCTCCCGACGAGCAGCGACACGACGAACAGACCGCTCCCCCCGAAGAGACAGAACGTGCCCGCCTGCTCCAGCGTGCGCTCGAAGTCGGGCGAGGTGGCCTCGGCCGCATCGCGTCCGGATCCGCCGACGGGGCGTCGCGCCGGGTCACGCAGGCGATCCGCGACCCGCCGGCCCATCGACGTGCGAGCGCGCGGCGGCGTGGAACGTCCGGGAGGAGCCCTCACACCGGCACCCGATCGACGCTCCGGGGCGTGCGGTTTCAAGGCGGGTCGCCGCTCCGAGCCCGTCGCGCGGTGATTCGTTCGGACGGGAGGGCGAGTATACGTCGTCGTCCGCGGGTGCCGCTCCGACCCGGGCGCGGCGCCCGCTTCGAAGGAGAAGCATGGCGGTCGATCCGCGTCGCCGGGAGGGCATCGCCCTGTTCGTACTGATCCTGCTCGCCGCCGGTGCGTACGGCGCGAGCCTGCTGGACGGCGACTCCGGCGCGGCGCGGGCCATGGTCCGTCGGGAGGACGGCGCACGCGACTCGCTGCTCGCGCTGCTCAAGGCCGAGGAGGCCCATCGAGCCAAGAGCGGTCGATTCGGCGAATGGTCCGACCTTCTCGCGTCGAACGACGCGCCGCCCGGTTTCGAGGTGGTCGGCGCGCCGGGCGATCCGCACGTCGAGCGCGACGGATATCGAATCGACATCCTGCTCCCGGTGCGAATGGAAGCCGGGCAACTGGTTCGCGTCGGTCTGCCGGTCCGCCGGCGCCCCGACCCCGACCTGGTCCGTCGCCACGTGACCCTCGTCGCGCGGCCGCTGGTCCCCGCCCGCGACGGCTACCGGATCTACGCGACCGACGAGGCCGGCTTCGTCTGGATCTCGGAGGGGGTCTCCGACGAAACGACCGCTCGCCGCAACCCGCTTCCCGACGCGCACCTCTCGACGTCGTCGATCTCCGACACCTCGGGCTGCATCTGGATCCGATCGGACCAGTTGGTTCCGTTCGGCGATGGCCCCCCGCCCCCCATCGGCCACGGCGACGACTGATCTCGCCGCCGCCGTCGCGTCAGGCGTCGAGGAAGCGCACGCCGCGGGAGCCGGTCTCCAGACCTCCGAGACGCCATGCCTCCTCGCCCTCGTCGCGGAGTACGCGGATCGTCTCTGCGGCGTCGGCCTCATCGACGATCACGACGAGCCCGCAACCCATGTTGTAGACGTGCCATGCCTCGTCCATGCCGAGGCCGGCGCGATCGACGATCCAGCGGAACACCGGATTCGGCTCGACGCTCGCGCGATCGACGACCGCATGCACCCCTTCCGGCAGGACGCGCGGAAGGTTGTCACGAAGTCCGCCACCGGTGATGTGGGCGAGGCCCCGGATCGCGACGCGTTGGCGAAGCGCGCGGATCGGCGCGAGATAGGAGCGATGCGGTCGCATCAGCGCGTCCGCGAGCGACTCGTTCCATCCGGCCGGTCGCTCGTCGAGATCGATGCCGTCCCGCTCGACCAGGCGGTTGACGAGCGAGTATCCGTTCGTGTGCAGGCCATCGCTGCGAACGCCGATCAGGGCCTGTCCGGCCGCGACGCCGCGGGGCCAGACGTTCGCGCCGTCGACGACGCCGACGAGGAAGCCGACGAGGTCCATCTCGCCCGGCACGTACGTGCCGGGCATCTCCGCGGTCTCGCCTCCGAGCAACGCCGCGCCCGCGGCGCGACACGCCTCGACCAGGCCGGAGAGGATCTCTTCGAACGACGCCGGTTCGATGCGGCTGGACGCGACGTAGTCGAGGAAGAAGAGCGGCTCGGCGCCCTGGACGAGCACGTCGTTGACGCAGTGGTTGACGATGTCGTGGCCGAGGCCGCGCCAGCGGCCGGTGCGGGACGCGAGCCGCACCTTCGTGCCGACGCCGTCGTTGCTCGCGACCAGGATGGGATCCACCATCCCCTCGAAGCGACCGCTGAACATGCCGCCGAACGATCCGATCTCGTGGCGGACGGCCGGACCGAACGTCGTTCGCACGAGCGCGCCGACGCCGTGCAGCAGGCGCCCCTTCTTGTCGATGTCCACGCCTGCGTCGCGATAGGAGAGGGGCTTGGTCATGCGCCGGAAGGTAGTGCAGGAAACGCCCGTCGGCCCACCTCCGCCGCCTGATGCCCTCATGAGGGCCGCGCGTTCGGGCGGGTATCGTGCGCGGGTGCCCGCCCCCGCCCCCCCCACCGACCCCGGCGGCACCGACGCGCGCCTCGGGGTGGCGGTGCTGGGGGCGACCGGTTCGGTCGGCGCGGCGGCTCTCGACGTTCTCCTGGCGGAGCGCGCGCGCTTCCGCCCCGTCGTCCTGGTCGCCGCGACGCAGGGTGAGGCGCTCTGGGCCGCGGCGCGTCGGGTCGGCGCCGAGCGCATGGTGCTCGCCGATCAGGCCGCCGCCGCCGCGCTCGCCGCACGGCTTGGACCCGACGACCCGACCGTCGCGGGCGGACCCGAAGCGGTCGTCGCCGCGGCCGCCGCGGCGGACGTGGCCATCGTCGTCCAGGGCATCACCGGCGCGGCAGGCCTCGACGCGAGCCTCGCGGCCGTCACGGCCGGCAAGCGCCTCGCCCTCGCGAACAAGGAGAGCCTGGTCGTCGCGGGACCGCTGCTCGTGCGCGCGGCGCGGCGTCACGGCGGCACGATCCTCCCCGTGGACAGCGAACACGCCGCGCTGCACCAGGCCCTTCGTGCGGGACGCCCGGAGGAGGTGCACCGCCTGATCCTGACCGCGTCCGGCGGTCCGTTCCGTGGCCGCGACCGCGCGGCACTGACCCACGTGACGCCGGCCGAGGCCCTGGCCCATCCGACGTGGTCGATGGGTCCGCGGATCACCGTGGACAGCGCGACGTTGATGAACAAGGCGCTCGAGGTCATCGAGGCACGCTGGCTGTTCGATGTCGAACCCGAGCGGATCGCCGTCGTGATCCACCCGCAGAGCATCGTCCACAGCCTGGTGGAGTTCGTCGACGGAAGCGTCGTCGCACAGATGGGCCCGCCCGACATGCGGGGGCCGGTGCGCTACGCGCTCGGCTGGCCCGAGCGCCTGCCCGCGTCCTCGCCACGCTTCGATCCGCGGGACTACGCGCGGCTCACCTTCGAGCCGCCCGACGAGGTCACCTTCCCCGCCCTCGGGCTAGGATTCGAGGCCGCTCGCCGGGGCGGCACCGCCGGTGCGGCGCTCAACGCGGCCGACGAAACCGCGGTCGCGCGGTTTCTCGCGGGCGATCTCCCTTTCCTCGACATCCCCCGCGTCGCGGCGGACGTTCTCGCTCGCCATCCGTTCGTCGCCGACCCCACGCTCGACGATCTGAAGGCCGTGGACGCCTGGGCCCGTACGGAGACTTCGATCGCATGCGCACGCGTCGTGTCCTGACCCCCCTCGTCGCCGTGGCGGCGCTCACGCCGTTGGCGATCTCGCTGCCCGGCGGATCGATGCTCCTGGCGATCCTGGGGATCGGGTTCCTGATCTTCGTCCACGAGTGGGGCCACTTCGCGGCGTGCCGCCTCACCGGGACGCGCACCGAGACGTTCGCGATCGGGTTCGGGCCGCGCCTGTTCGGTTGGGAGAAGGACCGCGACGGCAAGCGACGTTTCACCGTGGGGCAGCGGCAACTCGATCCGGACGATCATGCGATGGACTTCCGGATCAGTGCGATCCCTCTCGGCGGCTACGTGAAGATGGCCGGCGAGCTTCCGGGCGAAGAGTCGGCGACGGGCGCGCCGGACGAGTTTCCACAGAAGTCCGCGGCCCAGCGCGCGTTCATCATCAGCGCCGGCGTCTTCATGAACCTCGTCACCGCGATCGTGCTGTACGGACTCACGTACACCGCCGGTCGTTCCGTCGGCCCCGCCGTCGTCGGCACGGTCGAGGCCGGCGGCGCCGCGTGGCAGGCGGGCATCCAGGCCGGGGATCGCGTGGTGTCGATCAACGGCAAGCGGATCGAGAACGACATCGACCTCCTGATGGAGTCCGCGCTCTCGTCGAAGTCGGAACCCGCGCGCGTCGTGGTCCTCCGAGACGGACGCGAGCACGAGTTCCGCGTGCAGGCGCGCCACGATCCCGAGCACGGACGGATGCGCATGCACTTCTCGGTCGCGGGCGTGCACCTGGCACTGGGCCGCGGCGACGGAGACTTGTCGATCGGAGGCCGGTCGCCCGAGACCCACCGTGAGCGAGTGCTGGGCAAGGGGCACGGGGTCCTCACGATCGGTGCCGATCGGTCGGTCACGATCGACGGCGTCGAGGTGCGCGGGGCGCGCGCCGCACAGGAACGAATCGAGAGGCGGCTCGCCGCCGGCCGACTGCCCGTCGTGGTCGAGTTGGACGGCGAACGACGCGAGATCGCGCCGCTGGCGCCCAGGCCGCCGAGGGAGCCGTCGGCGGTCGCGCCGCGATTCGTAGGTATCGAACCGCTGCACACCGTTCAGGTCGGCTTGGTGCTCGACGCCGCCGCGAGGACGCTCAGTACGGGCGACGTGCTGCGCGCGCCGCTCGGCGCCGACGGCGAGCCCCTGACCGAACCCGGGTCGGCGGCCGGCTGGTTGCGCGCCGCGGACGACGAGGTCGCATGGACCGGGCTCCTCCTCGAACGGAACGGCGAGTCGACCCGCGTCTCGCTCTCGCTTCCGACCGCCGCGGACCGCCTCGCCTTCCTCGACGCCGTCCAGTTGAAGGACCTCGACGACGGAGGGGCCCGCCCCGCGACGCGTTCGGGGGCGCTCGTCCCGGTCCTCGATGAGGAGGTCGAGACGACCTGGTGGTACCGCGTGCCCGCCTCGTCCGGCCTCGACCTCGTTCCCGGCGAACGCATTCGCCGGGTCGGGCCGAAGGACGTCACGACGTTCGCCGAGGCGACCGCGGTCCTTCGCACGATGCCGCTCGACAAACCCGCCGCGATCGATCTCGTCGCGGCCGACGGCACGCGGCGCACGATCCAGGCCACGCTCCGTCCGGGCGAACTCGTCGGAGAGCAACCGTTCGTGCTGGAACACGCGACGGAGGTCGCGCCGGCGGTCGGTCCCGTCGCCGGCCTCTCGCGCGGCGCCGAACGCACCTGGCGGGAGGTGGTCAACACGTTCCGGACGATCGGATCGTTCTTCACCGGCAGCGTTTCCTTCCGGAAGAACGTCGGCGGGCCGATTGCGATCGTGGATGCGAGCAGTTCGGCCGCGACGCGTGGGTTCCTGCAACTGCTCTGGTTCATGGCGTACGTGAGCGTCATGCTCGCCGTCCTGAACATCCTGCCCATCCCGGTGCTCGACGGCGGTCACCTCCTGTTCATCCTGATCGAGAAGATCAAGGGATCGCCGCTCTCCGACACGACGATGCTCCGCATGCAGAAGATCGGCATGATGCTGCTTCTCGCGCTGATGGTGTTCGCGTTCTGGAACGACATCCACCGCCTCATCACGCGAACATGAAGCCTCCGATCCGCGACTTCTTGCGTCTGGTGCGCGCGCCGTTCGCGGCGACCGCCGCGACGGACGCCTGCGCGGTCGGTTTGCTCGCCCACCAGACGCTCGGAACCGATCCGGCCGCGACGCGGTGGCTCGGCGTCCTCGGCGCCGCCCTCGGCACGTATGCGGTCGGGATGATCCTCAACGACTGGGCCGACCGCGACCGCGATCGGATCCTCGCCCCGGACCGTCCCCTGCCTTCCGGTGCGATCCGTCCGCAGGCCGCACTCGGCATCGCGTGGATCCTCAGCGCGGGCGCCCTGGCGGCGTCGGCCTGGGCGCGGACGTGGCCGGCGACCGCCGCCGCGCTCGCCCTCGCGATCGCGTACGACCTCACGCTGAAGCGCCATGCGGTCGCCGGCGCGGTCGCCCTCGGACTGTCGCGCGCGGCGAACGCCGTTCAGGTGCCGCTCGCGCTCGCGTTCGCGGGAGCGCTCGCCCCGCTCGCGTTCGCCGGCGCCCTCGCGATCGGCGCGTACGCCGCCGCGATCGTGTTGCACAGCACGCACGAGTCCGGCGGCGATCGGTATCGCGTGGCCGTGCGCGCCCTCGCGGCCGGCGCGATGGCGGCGGCCGGCGCGATGGCGTGGATCGTGCACGGCCTGCCGACTCTCGGCACCGTCCTGGCGTTCGGCGTGGTCACGAGCACGGCGTTCGGACGCACGCCGCGCGAAGGACCGGTGCCGCGGCAGGTGCGCGAGATGCTGCTGGGCCTCTACTTCCTCGCCTACGTCCTCGCGAGCGGCACGCTCGGCGGTGGATGGCTCGTTGCGATCGGCGGACTCGTCATCGCGTGGGGGCTCGCCGTCGGGAGCCAGCTGTTCGTCCGCGCGCTCCGTCCCCGTTGAGCGCTACCGCGGCGCGTCGTCGTCCCGAAGCAGCTCGTCGAGTTCGGCCTGCAGGCGGTCGCGCAGGCGCGCATAGCCGGGCATGTCGCGCAGCGGATCGAGATCGCCGTCCTCCTCCATCCAGCCGAGGTCGCGCCATCCGGCCGCGACCGCCTGTTCGAGGTGGAGCAGCGCCCGGCGACGCAGCGAGTCGGGATCCTCGCCACCGGGATCGCGGGACCAACATGCGTACGCACACGCCATGTTGTAGTGGTTGACTGCGGCGGTCGTCAGGCCGTAGGCCAAGGCACGGCGGTACTCGTCGATCGCCTCCCCGTAGCGCGCCGTCCGAATCAGCACCTGGGGTCGCATGTCGACGAGGGACAGCACGAAGTACGGCCAGCGGTCGAGTTCCTCCAGATAGGCATCGACTTCCGGCGCGGTGTGCGCGGGGGTGATGTTGTAGATCGTCGTCAGCACATCCGCGACGAGCCCGAACCGTTCGCCGAGCGTCTCCATCTTCTCGACGAACGCGCTGTCGTTGTCGGCGGCGTTCCGGCGCCGGCCGAAACCTCCGAGGGACGCCATCAGTCGGTCGCGGCGTTCGACCACCGCGGCCATCTCGGCTTCGTACCACCCGCGAAGGTGGTAGAGGACGTCCTCGTCGTCGGGGGTGGCGACCTCCCCCAGGGCGTTCAACGCCATGCTTCGCCATTCGTAGAACCGAATGTCCTGGGGGACGAGCGGGGCGTACGCTCCCAGGCCGACCGCTCGCGGAAACGGCATCCGATCGTCGAGTCCGATGCCAAGCAGCACGGAGAGGACGATGTCGCGTCGGGGATGACGCGCGAGTTCGGCGTACTGGCCCCGGTAGTAGCCCGTGTGGCCGGTCGGCGACTTGCGTGCGGTCAACAGCGCCTCGACGCGGGCGCGCGCGACCAGGTCCACGAGGGTGCGCAGTCGGGACGCTTCGGCGTCGCTGCCGAGCCCCCACGCGAGGGGGTCGGCGAATGCGCTTTCGTCCGCGGCGGCCAGGCGGTCGAGCGCGTCGAGGGCGGCGGGATCGCTGGCCCAGGCGCGCAGCAACGGCAGCGCATCCACATCGGGAGCGGCGAAGGTTCGGCGCATCACGGTGCGTCGCGCGGCGTCGTCGCCGTGGCGGAGGATCGCCGCACCGAACGCCTCCTGGGCGCGCGCGCCGGCCTTCGGCCATGCGTCGAGCAGGGCGGCCCCCAGGCCGCGATCGGCACCGAGTGCGTGACCGAGGCTGCGCGCGGCTTCCTCGCGGACGTGGGCGACCGGGCTGTCGAGAGCCTCACGGAAGGCGGTCGCCCGTTCGACCAGGGTCTCCGCGGCGCCGGCCTCGGCGCGAGCCCCCGGCGCGGTGTTCAGCGCCGTGAACAGGATCAGCAGCGCGGAAACGGCGCGGGCGGCATACGATCGCGGCACGGGGCGGCGGAGCGACACCGCGGCATCCTACCCTTCGACGCGGGTGGGCCGCGCAACCACTCGGCCACCCCCGGGCAGCGGAGCGATCCCAGGCACATGGCGGCTGGCAATCCGGTCCGACGAACAACGCCGCCTCCGGGCGCGGATCGCGCCACCGATCCCCGCTTCGAGGCCGAATTGCGCCGCGGGATGCTCCAACTCGTCGCGCTGTACCTGCTGGACCGCCCGCGGTACGGCTACGACCTCGTCCGCTCGCTCGCCGCCGCTGGGTTCGCGATCGAGGAGGGGACGCTCTACCCGATCCTGCGCCGCTTCGAGCAGCAGCGGTGGGTCACCTCGTCGTGGAGCACGATCGGCGCAAGGCCCCGCAAGTACTACCGACTGTCGGACGAAGGGCGCGAGATCCGCGATCGGATGGCGCGCACCTGGGCGCGCGTGCGAGCCGCGACCGACGGCGTCCTCTCGGGGGAGGTCGATGCCGCGGGGACCGAGTCGGACGCCGGCCAACCCGAGGAGCAACCCGGAGATGCCTGAGTCGAACGTCGCCGAGGGCGCCCTGCGCAGCGTGGCGGCTCGCGCCTGGGTAGACCGCTTGGCCGCGCTTCTTCCCGCACGCGAGGGGCCGCGGGTCCGCACCGATGTCGAGGCGATGATCCTCGACCGGGTGGAGGCGCTGCTCGAAGCGGATCCGGCGATGGACCCGGCCGTCGCCGAGATTCGTGCCCTCGACGCGCTCGGCACTCCCGAAGCGATGGCCGATGCACTGGTCGATCGTCCGTTGCGGGTCACGTGGGCGACGTGGCGTTCGGTCCAGCGATTCCTGCTGGTGCTCGTGCCGTGCCACCTGCTGCTGTCGATCCTGCTCACCGCCGCCGGCTCCACGACGCCAGCGCTTCCGGGCCTGTTGGGTCCGCTGCCGGTCTCGCCCTGGCCCGCGACCGTGCTCGCGATGCTGGGCGTCGTCCTGCTCGACGTCGGCCTCGTCGTGTTGCTCCACGTCGTGTTCGGCGCGCATCTCGGACGGATCAGGCCGCTCGGCGATCCGCGGCTCTCGACGGACCGTCGCGACGCGTTGCGACGTCTCGTGCTCCTGGGCCTCGTCGGCGTCCTCGTCAACGAGCTCCTCAAGCGACTCTTCACCGTCGAGTTCGCCGAGGGCGAAGCGGCGACGTTCCTCACCGACGACCTGCTGGCCCTGGTGCCGTGGGCGAACGGCGTGCTCGGGCTGTTCGCGGCGCGGGATGTGATTGCGCTCGCAAGACCGCGCGCGACGCGCGCGGTCTGGACGGCCGACACGCTGGCGTGCGTCGCAGCGGCCGCCCTGCTCGTCGTCGCCGCAGCCCGTCACGAACTGGTCCGCTTCCCCTCGGATCGCCTGGCGCCCGACACGGCGAGCGTGTTGACGAGTCTCGTCACGAAGCTGTTCGTGCTGTTGCTCGTCTTCGGCGCGCTGGTCGCGGCGCTGCGCGCGGTGGGCGGCGTGCGACGCCTGATGCGGGCCCGTTCGGATGCGACCTGATGGCCGGCCGCTCGTAGCATCCACGCGGTGACGCTTCCGGCCGCCCTCCGCATTCGCGACCTGCGACACTCGTTCCGTTCGCCGGAGGGCGGGCGGATTCCGGCTCTCGACGTGCCGAGCCTGGATCTCGCCGCGGGCGAACGCCTCGTCGTTCGCGGCGAGAGTGGCGGCGGCAAGACCACCTTGCTCCACCTCGTCGCCGGCATCCTCCCGGTGGAGGAGGGCACGCTCGAGGTCGCCGGCGTCTCGCTCATGGGCATGGCCGAGGCCGCCCGCGACCGCATGCGGGCGCGCCACGTCGGCTACCTCTTCCAGACGTTCCACCTGCTCCCCCAACTCGACGCGCTCGAGAACGTCGCTCTCGCGGCGACGTTCCAGGGAGTCCGTCCCGCCGCCGCCAAGCGCGCCGCCGCCGCGTCGCTCGAACGCGTCGGACTCGCCGACCGTCGCCGCCATCGCCCCCACCAGTTGTCGGTCGGCCAGCAGCAGCGCGTCGCGATCGCGCGCGCTCTCGTCGGTTCGCCGTCGATCGTGCTCGCCGACGAGCCGACGAGCAGCCTCGACCCGGCCCGCGCCGCCGCTTGCCTCGATCTGCTGGAGGCGTTCGCGGCCGAACGTCACGCGGCCCTGCTGATCGTCACCCACGATCCGGCCGTCGTCGCACGCGCGTCGCGTGTCTACGAACTCGTCGCGCCACGTGTCGCCGAGGCCGTCTCGTGAGCCTCGTCGCGCTCGCATGGCGTGGCGTGCGAGGTCGGCCGCTGGCGAGCTTCCTGACGATCGTCGCCGTGGCCCTGGGCACGGCTCTCGTGATCGGCCTGCTCTCGCTGCGCGCCTCGACCCGACGCTCGTTCCTCGAAGCGGCACGCGGTTACGACGCGATCCTCGGTCCGACCCAGGGTTCGCCCCTCGACACCGTGCTCTCGACGCTCTTCCATGTCGGCGAATCGAAGGGCACGATCCCGCACGCCGTGTGGAACCTGGTCAACGAGGATCCGCGCGTCGCGGTCGCGGTGCCGTACGCCTTGGGGGACAGCTTCCGCGGACGCCATGTCGTCGGCACTTCGGCCGACCTGTTCCGCGTGCTGCTCGGCGCGGATGGACGTCCGCTGGGCGAGGACGTTCGCGGCGCCCTCTTCGAAGGCGACTCGTTCGAGGCGGTCGTCGGCAGCGTCGCGGCGGCGGGCACCGGCCTCCGGCGGGGGTCGCAGTTCCGCGCCGCGCACGGCGTCGAGACGGTCACCCACGAGCACGACGAGCTGTGGACCGTCGTCGGGGTGCTGCGGCCGACCGGAACCCCGGCCGATCGCGCGATCTTCATTCCGTGGAAGACGTTCTATTCGATCGGCGGCCACGCCGAGGGCGCCGATGCCCTGCGCGAACGACGGGAGCGGAACGCGGGCGCCGAGGCGGTCGCCGGCGCCGCGCCGAGCGCCGAGGAGACGCTCGGGCTCTCGGCGATCGGCATCCGGCTCGTCAGTCCCGGGCTGCGGCTCTCCTACCTCGCCGAGTTGCGTCAGGATCGAACCGACGTCGATCCGGTCCAACCCCTCGATGCGATCCACGACCTCCTGCAGGTCGTCGGTTCGGTCGACGCCGCGTTCGAGGTCCTGGCCTGGGCGGTCGTCGTCGTGGCCGGCCTCGGCATCCTCGTCGGGCTCTACAACACGATCCACGGCCGCCGTCGGGAGATCGCGATCCTTCGCGCGCTCGGAGCGCGGCCGTGGCACGTGTTCACGGTGATCGCGCTCGAGGCGCAGTTGCTCGTCATCGCCGGAGGGCTCCTCGGCCTCCTCGTCGGGCACGTCGCACTCGCCGCCGCCGCGCCCGACCTCCTGCGCGAGTACGCGATCCGGGCCGATGTCGCGCCGGGTGCTCGCGACCTCGCGGTGCTCGGCGCGCTGGTGTGCCTCGGCTTCGCCGCGGGGCTGCTCCCCGCATTGCGCGGATTGCGCACGCCGGTCGCGCGCAACCTCCAGCCGCAGGATGCGTGACGTGCGCCACGGCGATCTCGCGTTCCTCACCGTCGCTGTGCTCGCCGTGCTGGGCGCGTTCGTCGTCGGCGCTCACGAGGCGGCGCAAGCCCCGTTCGGCGAGGCCGGTGCGGCGCGATTCGTCGGAGGCTCCTTCCCGGGACGCCTTCACGAGGGCATCGATCCGCTGCGCCCGCCGGGCCTCCCCGAGGGAGCGTCGATCGATCCCACCACCGGCCGGCTCATGGGATTGCGCGCGAGCGACGGCGCCGGCGTGCGCGGTCTGGCGTGGGAGGACCTCACGTTGCCGGAGGGCTTCCGGGATCCCGCGACGCTGCCCGACGGCCCGAAGGGACTCGTCGGCGAGCGGGTCGCCTTGATCGGATTCGTGTCGCCGACATTCGAGGTCGAGGCGTTCCGCCACTTCTTCCTCGTCGCCTCGACGTTCGCGTGCTGCTACGGGCGCCCGCCCGGGCTCGACGGCATCGTCGAGGTCCGCCTTGCCGCGGACGCTCGACCCCTCGACATGGATCCACGCCCCCACGTGGTCACCGGGACGCTGCGGATCGAACCGCTGTTCTTGACCAAGGCGGCCGATGCACCGCTCGTCCTCCTCTACCACCTCTCGGACGCCAGGGCGGTGGCGCTCGGGGATTCGTAGACTTCCCGCATGGCACGCCGCCTCGCGACCTTCGACCGGCCCGTCGTCGTCGTCGCGCTCGTCGCGTTCGCGATCGGATGGGGCGTCGCTCTCGTGGCGACCGCCGCCGATCCGGCGGCGACGCAGCGCGCCGACGGCAGGCTGCCACCGCGTCGCATCGCGCTCGGCGACCCTCTCGGCGGGCGCGTGTCGCAGGCCAAACTTCCGCCCGGCGTCTCGATCGATCCGGTGACCGGAGCCCTGGTCGGCCTCTCGCTCGACGCCGAACCCGGCGTCACCCCGTTGCCGTGGGAGGTGCTTCGCGCCTACGAGGTGAAGCCGGGACTCGAGGGCCTGCCCGACGAGATTCGCGAGCTCGACGGCAAGCGCGTCGTGATGCTCGGCTTCCTGCAACCTTCGTACGACTACGAGGACATCGGGGAGTTCACGCTCGTCGAAAGCCATTGGAGTTGCTGCTACGGCCTGGCGCCGGGACTGAACGCGAGCGCCCACGTGCAACTTGCTGCGAAGGCCCCGCGTCTGTCGGTCACGCTGCAGCCGGTCCGGGTCCAGGGCATCTTCCGCGTCCGTGAGCAGAAGGAGGGGCCGATCGTCTTCAGCGTCTACGGCATCGAGGAGGCCGAGGGACGCATCCTCGGCTGGTAGGTGTCACGCGGGACGACGGTCGCTAGCCCCACGATCGTGCCTCGGACGCCGGCAGCCTGGTATGCTCCGGGCGCTCTCTGACATCGCCGCGACGACAACGAAGGCCACCGCCCTCCTGGGGGCGAACGGATTCGACCGGAAGCCGGTCGGTTCGGGTGGCGCGCCGGGGGGCCGGACGAACCCCGTCAACAAGCGCCCGGAAACCACAGTTGCCAACAGCAACTACGCTCTCGCCGCCTAGTCCGCGGCGCGGCCCCTCCCCCACGCCCACCGGGGGAGTCGGGCCGCCATAAGGTGGGCTGGTCGAGACGTCGCCGCGAGTCGGCGTCTCGATGAGAACTCACTCGCTGGCCGACGGCGGAGCCTGTCCCGGGCGTTTCCGTCGGCGAGACCTCAAGTACACGGACTACGCGCGTAGAGGCTCGTGCCGGCCCTTCTTGGGACGGGGGTTCGATTCCCCCCGCCTCCACCACCTACCTCGCGCGGTGTTTCGCTCGCGACGATGGAACGGTGGCCCTTCCGTCGTGCGACGGCTGTCGTCGAGCGATCCCTGTCGTCGCGTTTCGTTCCGCGGCGCCGTCAGCGTCGTAGGGAGCAGCCCGCGGGTTCGGTGACCGGCTCGGCGACGGGTTGGCCGGCGCGCACGGCGGCGATCGCCGCGGCCAGCCAGTCCTTGCGCTCCGCGCCCGTCAGGACGTCGTTCAGGTCGTTGTCGAGTCCGCCGCGGTAGCGGACGACGCCGCCCGCGTCCACGAGCACGAAGTGCGGCGTGCGCTCGATGCCGAGCGTCGTCCCGAAGACGAAGTCCGAGTCGACGAGCAGACGCAGGGGGAAAACCTTGCGCGCCCGCATCCTCGCGACGCGGGCGGCGTCGTCATCGGCGTTCACGAGCAGCGCGAACGCACGGACCTCGCCTTCGACCAGGGTCGCGATCATCCGATCGTTCAGGGCGATGCACGTCGCGCACGTCGGCGACCACGCCACGTAGACGACCGGCGCGGAGCGTGCGCGCAGCACGGCGTCGCGCACCTCCCCGAGCGTTGCGAACGACGTGGCGCTTTCCGAACCCACGACGAGTCCGAACGGTGCGACGATCCGCTCCACGACGTCGCGGCGCGCGTCGTCGTCCGCGACGATCGAGCGAAGCGGTGCGTCGAGCGCGACCGTCGGTCCCAGGACCGCGCGGATCCGCGCTTCGACCCGCTCCGCGGACGGGGCGAGGTCGGCCGAGTCGAACGCCGCGCCGCCGAGATCGAACAGAGGCGGGATCGACAGCGCCTCGCCGATCTCCACGCGCGTCGGCGTCGAGGGCGTCGAGGAGGGCGTCCCGACGAGCCAGAGCATCGCCACCGCTAGGGCCAGGACGACTCCCGTCGCGGCGATCCACCACGTCCTCATGGTTCCCTCTCCTCGTCGCTCCGTTCGTCGCCGTCGCGCGGTGGGTTCGCGCGAGGTGCCGGTCGTGCCGCGCGCACCCACAGGGCGACCGCGGCGAACAGCGCGAGGAACGCCCAGAGTTCGCCGTCGTTCCACGCGAACCGACCGGCCGCGACCCGGTAGAGGACCCGCAGCAGCCAGATCGTGCCGATCCCCGCAGCGAGGTACGCGACCCCCTTGCGGATGCGATCGGCGGTGCGGGGCGATACGGTCGTCACGCGTTCGGATCCTCGGGATCGACGGCGAGGAGCCATCCGGAGAGGTAGCGACCGACCTCGCCGTCGCTGGCGAAAGGATGATCCGGTCCCGCGCCGAGCGGACGCAGCACCCGGAACGAGCGACGGCAGTCGCGCGCCGCGCTGCGCACGATCTCCAGCAGTTCGTCCGAGCCGATTCGCGAACTGCACATGAACGTCGCGAGCACGCCGCCGCCCGCCTCCACCCGCCCGAGCGCGCGGACGTTGCCTTCGCGGCAGGCCTTCAGCGCGCCGCGCGCCTCGCCGCGACGCGGGAACAGGTTCGGCGGATCGAACACGACGACATCGAAGCGCCGCCGCGCGTCGCGCAGGGCCGTCAAGGCATCGCGGAAATCGCCCTCTTCGACCTCGAGTCGATCGGCGACCCCGGAGAGCGCGGCGTGTTCGCGGGCTCGCCCGACGCTGCGCGCGCTCGACTCGACGGCCAGCGCGGCGCTCGCGCCGGCGCGCAGTGCCTGCACCGAGAAGCCCCCGGTGCCGGCGCAGAGATCGAGCACGCGGCATCCCGCCGCGAGCGCCGCGACGTGCACGCGGTTCTCGCGTTGGTCGGCGTAGTGTCCGGTCTTCTGCCCGAATCGCGGCTCGACCAGGAGCGACATCCCCGCCTCGACGACGGCGACGCGTTCGGCGGCCGCTTCCCCCGCCTCGAACGTCGTCGCACCGTCGCCCTCCTCGATCCCTTCCTCCGCCTCGAACCCGGCCGGTCGGGAGACGAGCGATCGCGCTCCGCTCGCACGAAGCAGGTGCGCCGCCAGCATGGCGCGACGACGCGCCATCGACGCGGTCGCCCACTGGGCGACCAGCACCTCCCCGAAGCGATCGACGACCAGGCCGGGGAGCCGATCCCCCTCGGCGTGCACGAGGCGGTACGCGTTCGTCACCGCGGGATCGGGGAACAGCCTGCGCCTCAACGCGACCGCCGCGTCGATTCGCGCGGCGAGCAGCGCATCGACGTCCGGCGCCCTGGCGCCACGGGAGAGGATGCGGACGCGAAGCGCGCTCGTCGGGCTCTCGAAGCCGTGTCCGATCGCTCGGCCGTCCTCGTCCTCGACCCGGACGAGGTCGTCGGGCACCGCAAGGTCCTCGTCCTCGATGCGCGCGTGGCGCACGGCGTCGGCGTACACCCACGGGTGTCCATGCCACAGCGGACGGGCATGACCGGACCCGACCGTCACCACGCGCATGGCGCTCTCCTCACGGCCGTCGCCGTCCAAACCGCGCCCGCCAGACGGCGAGCCACTCGGCCTCGTGGGCCTCGATCGACGTGCCGAGCAGCGCCGTGAGGGAGGGAGGTGTCTCGCCGTGCACGAGGGCGCGCACCGCATCGAGGACCCGATCCGCGCGGGCCGGATCCGCGGGATCGAGGAGCACCGCCATCCACGTCGCGGTCTGATCGTAGTGCCGGCCCTCGAACTCACGTCCGTCACGCACGGCCAGGTCGCGCAGCGGCGCCCACTGCCCCATGCGAAGCCGTCGTCGGAACCGGCCGAGTCGGGCCGCGTTGGAGGGGCGGTCCGGTGGATCGCCCAGGCGCTCGGACTCGATGGCGATGCCTTCCCAGAGCCAGAACCACGGCACGGCGAACGCGCGTCCGCGACGACGGGGCGCTCGCGACAGGTCCACGATCTGATGGGTCATCTCGTGGCGAAGGTCGGAGACCCAAGGCAGGGCGCCACGCGGCGCGGGTTCCATGCAGACGTTCACGATGCCGGTGGACGCGTCGTAGAACGCCCCCCAGCCCACCGGTTCGGCGACGCGATGTGCGAGGTGGCGCGAGAACTCGTCCCGGCCCGCGAACAACAGCACGTGCAGCGGGTCCGCGGGGAAGCGCAGGTCGAGACGCTCTCCCCACGTCGCGAAGAGACGCAGGACGTGGGACTCCGCCTCGCGCGCGACCTCGATCGCGACGTTCCACGAGACGTTCGTCCGCAGGAGGACGTGATCGGTGCGCAGCACGAAGCCGGACTCCACCGTGGTCTCGGCCGGGAACACGGCATCGGGAGGCAGCGGCCCCGCGGCGCTCGGCACGGCTCCGGACGCGACGATCGCGGCCTCCGCGGACGTCATCCAGAGGAGGTCGTCCACGCGGACCCAACCCAGCGCCGACGGGTCGTCACCCGCGAACGGCGGTAGCCGCTCACCCTCCCCACGATGGGCGGGCGGAACCGCGCGCAGGTCGCCCGGTCGCGCCTCCCGCACCGGTCCGCCTCGGCAGGCGGTGAGCATCGCCGCGACGAGCAGCGGTGCGAGCACGACCGAACGCCGTGGGTCGAAGCGCGGTCGATGGTGCGGAGCGGACGGTTCGGTCACGGGTGGGCGAGTCTCGCCGGGACCGCGCGTCGGGCCGCCGTTTCGGCGAACACGCCGGCCCGGCGCGTAGAGTCGCCGCGATGGCCTCCCGGCGCCCGACGCCCGCTTCCCGCTCCGCGCGACGAACCGCCGCCACGTCCTCGAAGGAGGCGCCGAAGAAGGTCGTCCTGGCGACGAACCGCAAGGCGAGGCACGCCTATGCGATCTCCGCGACCCTCGAGGCGGGCCTCGTGCTGCTCGGAAGCGAGGTGCGATCGCTGCGCGACGGGCGTGCGAATCTCAGCGAGGGGTACGCGCAACTGCGCGGCGACGACCTCTGGCTGCTCGGCGTGCACATCCCTCCCCTCGCGCAGGCGGCGACGTTCGGTCACGAGCCGGTCCGACCCCGCAAATGCTTGCTCCACAAGGCCGAGATCCGGAAGTGGCGCCGGCTCCTCGAGGCACCCGGGACGACCGTCGTTCCCCTCTCCCTCTACTTCCTCGGCTCGCGCGTGAAGGTCGAACTGGGGCTCGCCACGGGCCGTTCGAAGGGCGATCGCCGGGAGCACGAAAAGGAGAAGGAGGCCCGCCGAGAGATCCGTGAGGCCGCCGCCCGCCGGGTCCGCTGACGCGGACCGACGGAATCGGGGCGTGCCCGGCGTCCGAGTCGGCCGACAAGAGAATCCGCTCCGCCATGACGCTGACCCCGCGCTATCGCCTCGGACTGACGCTGCTCGCCGCGCTCGCGCTGGTCGATCTCCTCGTTTGGTTGTTCGTGGTTCCGCCGCAACGCTCGCCCGCCCCGGCGAGCGACGACGGGACGGCGTGGGTCGAATGGAACGACGCCCCGCCGGACGGTCCGAGCGGAGTCGACGGACCGTCGGATCCGGATGGGCTTTCCGGTCTCGAGGGCCGCGGCTCGGCCTCCCCCATCCCGACGAGCGACGGACCCGAGGTGCACCTCGTCGCGGCGCGGGTCGAGATGCGAACGGCCCTCGCGCGCCGACCGATCGATTGGCTCCGGATCCGCGACATCCTCGTCGCGCGCCCCGAGGTGCTCGACGACCTGCTCGCGGCGCAGTTGTTGGAGCGATTCGAGGAAGCTCCTCATGGACGCGGGCTGGTCGAGGCCTTCGCGGCAGCGCGACACCCCTCCCTGTTCCCGGCCCTGTTGACCTTGGCCGTCGATCAACGCGGCCGCGGCCCGCTCGGCCAGGCGGCGCTCGACGCCCTCGGCTCCCTGCCCGGACTCGATGGTGACGCCACCGTCGAAGCCCTGCTCCCTCATCTCGGTCGCGACCCGCGCGAGGATGCGCCGTGGCTGACCGCGATCGCCCGAGTCGGCGGGACGCGCGGACTCGAGGCGATCGTCGCCTACCTCGGCCGCATTTCGGATCCCGCCCGCGTTCCGCAGAGCGCGATCCAGGGGTTGCGCGGCGTGGATCGCACGCGCGCGGGCGAGTTGCTGGGGGAGGCGCTCGATCGCAGCCGGGAGGACGACGAACGTGCGGTGCTGCTCCTCCTCGCCGGCGCCGTGCGGGCCGCCGGTCTGGAGGAGCGACTGGTCGACCTGATGACGAACGCGTCGAGCGGGCACGTCGCGGTGAACGCGGCTCGCGCGCTGGGCGAACAGCGCACCCCGGCCGCGATCGATGCGCTGGTTCGGATCGCCCGCACCGACGACGACGCGGCGGCGCACGCCCGCGGCGCCCTCCAGCAGATGCGCGGGGGCGAGTTGCCGCCCGACGCGATCGAGCGACTGCGAGTGCTCCTGCGCGAGGAGAACCCGTCGCCGGACGCCATCGCGACGCACGGTATCGCGATGGGCGTCCTCGCCGCGCACGGCGACACCGCGTCGCTCTCGGTGATCGCCTCGCGCGTCGTCGCGAGCGACGACGCCGCGGCGGCCCCCGCCGTGAGTGCCCTGGGGACCTTCGGCGCGCGGGCGCGCCACGAGGTGCCGCGACTCGTCGCGCGATTCGCGACCGCATCGCCGCCTCTCCAATCGGCGATCGTCCAGTCGCTCGGGCAGATCGGCGGCGCCGACGCCGTTGCGGCTCTGCAACGCTTCAGCGAACAGGAGCCGACGAACGCCGGCTTGAAGAGCCACGTCCTGCACGCACTGCGGCGCGCGCGGGCGGCGCCCTGAACGTCGTCAGTCGATCGGCGTGAAGTGCGGAAAGATCCCGGTCGACTCCGCGAGTTCGGCGAGGGGTGCGAACTCGGCGACGGCGCCGATCTCGTCCCAGATCGCACGCACCGCGGGATGCTCGTGCGCGGCGCGCATCGCCGCGTCGTCCTTCCACTCGAAGATCTCGATCACGATGCCGTCGCGGTTGCGAACGAGGACGGTGGGGCGATCGGTGACGAAGCCGGCCGCGACGAGCGCGGGACGGTGGCGCTTTAGGATCGCCTCGAGCTCGGCCCCGCAACCGGGGCGAGGCTGGTAGAGGGCGAAAACGACTTCGGCAGGCATGGGATCGGAGTCTACCGGCCGCGGCGACTGCCGGCACGGACGGGCGCCGCGCTCCCGTTGCCCGTATCGACCCGCGCCGCCGTACGCTGCGCGGACGAGGCAGGAGACGCGCCCGCATGACGTCCGACGAGCCCGGCCCGACGACGCCCGCCGCCAGCGCGCCCGTCGCCGTCGAGCCGGTCCACGACTTCGTGCGGAAGTTGCGTCGCTCCGGGCTCTTCGAGGGGGTCGTCGACTACGTGCGATGGCAGCGCGCGCGGCGCGACGCGGCGGCCGCCTCCTCTCCCCCGCCCCCCCTTCCCGACCTCGCCCCCCTGTCGATCAACCTCGATCTCACGACCTCGTGCAACTACGCGTGCGAGCACTGCATCGACCTCGAGATCCTGAACGACGGCGTGCACCACGCCGAAGCCACCCTGCGCGCGGCGATCGAGGGCATGGCCGCACGCGGCCTTCGCTCGGTGATCCTGATCGGCGGCGGCGAACCGACGGTCCATCCTCGCTTTCGCGAGGTCGTCGGGTGGTTGAAGGATCTCGCCCTCGACGTCGCGATCGTCAGCAACGGCAGCCGCAACGAACGCATCGCCGAGGTGGCACCCCGACTCGGGGAACGGGACTGGGTGCGCTTGAGCCTCGACGCGGGCACGGACCAGACGTTCCAGGCGATGCACCGCCCCCGCAAGCCGATCACGCTGGAAACGATCTGCCGGCGAGCGAGCGAGATCAAGGTGGCCAACCCTCGGCTCCGGCTCGGCTTCTCGTTCGTGATCACCTGGGCGGGGGTCGAACGCGCCGCCGGTGCCGCGGTCACGCCGAACCTCCACGAGATGGCCGAGGCGGCGCGCCTCGCGCGGGACAACGGCTTCGACTACATCTCGTTCAAGCCGTTCCTCGTGCGCACATCGGCCGGGGCGGAGGTGATGGACCCGACGGGCGGAACGCTGCCGCAGGATGCCGTCGCGCGGCGGATCCGCGACGGGATCGCGGCCGCACGCGCCTTCGAGTCGCCGACGTTCGCGATCGTCGAGAGCACCAACCTGAAGTTGCTCGAGTCGGGAGCCTGGCGGGCCTGGACGCAACAACCACGCACCTGTCACATGCAGGCGCTGCGGCAGGTGCTCTCTCCGGGCGGGCTCTGGAACTGCCCCGCGCACCGCGGCGTCGCGGAGGCACGGATCGACGGCCCCGATGCCTACGCCGACGCGGATCGCGCGCGGCGCGCCGTCGAGCGTCTCGCGGACCGCCTCGACCACTTCGACGCGAGCGCCCGCTGCCGCGAGGTGACCTGCCTTTACCACGACGCGAACTGGTGGATCGAGCGTGGCATCGGGGATCCCGATGCCTTCGCGGGCGAGGGCGCGCCGCCCGGAGAGGACTTGTTCCTGTGAAGCGCGTCGCGGCGATCGAAGTCGTGGAGGACCGGACCGCCGACTCGTCCTGCACGGACGGGTTCCTGCAGTTGCGACGGTTGCGACTCGCGAACCGCTACGAGGACGGCACGCGCTCCGACCCCTACGCATGCGACGTCATGACGCGACGCCACACCGACGCCGTCGCGATCGCGCTCCACGCGCGGGACGGGGACGACCGCGTGTTCGTCCTGCTGCGGGACTGCTTGCGGCCCCCGGTGACGTTGCGTGCCGCGCGCGACGACCTCCTTCATCGGGAGGAGCGGGCGTTCCTTCATCTCCCGGAGATCGTCGCCGGCGTGCTCGAACCCGGCGACGCCGGGCCCGAGGGCCTGCTGCGTCGCGCCCGCATCGAGAGCGCCGAGGAAGCAGGCCTCGACATCCCTCTCGAGGCGATCGCCGCGCTCGGCGCGGCGTTCTTCCCGAGCCCCGGCGTGACCGACGAACGCGTCCACCTCGTGGCGGCACCGTTCGATCCCGACGCGCCGCGCACGCCGACCGGCGACGGGAGTCCGATGGAGGACTCCGGAGCGCTTCACCTCCTCCCGCTCGACGAGGCGATTCGCCGCTGCCGCACCGGCGAGATCCCGGATGCGAAGACGGAGATCGCCCTCCTTCGCCTCTGCGATCTGCTCGGCTGGAGTCCCCACCACGGCCGCTCGTGGGACGCGCTCGCGACGGATGCTCGCCCGCCGACCGGTCGGATCGCGTGGCTCGGCGGGCGCGACGTTCCGACCTCCCCGCCGGACGGTCGATAGGCGGCACGTGGGTCCCCTGCACGCATCGCCGACGGTCGGGATCGCGATGGTCGAGGACCTGGCCGCGCTCGCGCCGTGGATCCCGGCCTGGGACGCGCTCGCGCTCAGGACCCACCCGACCCAGCCCACGCTGTCGGGGACCTGGGTCCGGGCGCTGCTGGAGCGCGTCGTCGAGGAGGGAGGGCGGTTCGGCGTCGCGTTCGTCACTCGCGGTACGCGGGTCCTCGGCGTGCTGCCGTTGCGAGACGCCCCCGGCCGGCGTCGTCGTCTCGCGTCCCTGCAATCCCTGGCGGACGATCACACGCCCCTCGCCGGGCCGCTGCTCGCCGACTTGGACGAACGGAGCCGCGTCCTCGACCTGCTCGTGCGAGCCCACTTCGGCCGGCGTCCCCGGCCGGTGACGCTCGACCTGCGCGGCATCGCGGCCTGGTCGCCGGCGTCGGACGTCCTGCGCGAGGGGCTTCCGCCCTGGCGAACGCACTACACGCCGCGCGCGGCCGAGGGCAGCACGATCGACGCCCGGGTCGCCTACGAGGACCATCTCGCCGCGCTCAGTTCGAACACCCGCTCCCAACTCCGTCGCGGCGAACGCGCCCTCGCGCGGAGCGGGCCCGTGTCGTTCGAGCGGATCGACGGCGCGACGGCATTTGACGAACCCTTCCAAACGTTCATGTCCTTGGAGGCGTCGGGCTGGAAGGGGCGCGCGGGCACGGCCATGGCGCTGCGTCCTCGGGACGAGGCGTTCTTCCGTTCCCTCTTCCGCCACCTCGCCGCCGCCGGCTACCTGCGCTGGCATGTGTTGCGCGTCGCCGAGCGACCGATCGCGATGGAGGTCGTCGTGCGCTTCGGCCACCGCCTCCTCGTCTACAAGGTGGCCTACGACGAGGGGTTCGGTGGGGCGAGTCCCGGACATCTGGTCTGGTCGAGGACGCTGGAAGCGGCGTGCGCGGATCCGGAGATCCGCACGATCGATCTCCTCACCTACGACTCGCTCGCCGAGCGATGGAGGGCGGTCCCGTATCCGCAGGACCGCGTTCTCGTGCATCGGACCGGCCTCGTCCCTCTCCTCTTCGCCCATGCGCCCGCCAAGATCCGATCGCGGCTCCGATCCATGCGCGACGCCTGGCGCGAGCGGCGGCGCAAGGACGGCTGATCGCGCCGAACGAGCACCCGTTCCAACCATCATCCGTTCCGGATGACGACGTCGCGAGCCCGGTGAAACCAGGCGAGGGACGATCGACGGCACGCGGCGACGGGATCGCCGGGAGCCCGGGGCGGCCTCTTTGCGTGGGCTCGAAGCGCTAGGACGCCCGGACTTCCAGCACCTCGGGGATCGACTGCCGCAAGCGGGACTCGATTCCCTGCTTCAGCGTGGCAAGGGAACTCGGACACCCGTGGCAGCTGCCCTTCATGCGCAGGTAGACGACGCCCGCGTCGAAGCGATCGAAGACGATGTCGCCGCCGTCCCGCGCCACCGCCGGTCGGATCTGCGCATCGAGGATCTCGATGATCTGGCGCGCCACGTCGTCGTGTTCGCCCGTGTGGTCGCGATCCGCCCAGGCCGCGGTGACGACCTCCACGCCCTCCTCGAGCCAGCGCGGCAGATCGCGCAGCACCTCGGCGTGGACGTCCCCCATCGCGGCGGGATCGGCGACGGTCAGGGTCACGAAGTCGCGGCCGATCATCACCGCGACGACACCGCGGATCCCGAGCAGACGCGCCGCGAGCGGAGAGTCGGCGGCGGCCGACGCGGGGTCGGAGAACGAGGCCGCGCCGCGCTCCAGCAGAGGGCGCGAGACCGTGTACTTCAACGTGTCCGGGTTCGGGGTGAATTCCAGCCGGACGTGCACGCTCACGACGAACTCCGCGCGCGGCTCGCCGCCCACACCTGGCGCAGGACGAAGGGCAGGATGCCGCCGTGCCGATAGTACTCGACCTCGTCGGGGGTATCGATGCGGCTCCGCACGGCGACCGTCGTGACCGTTCCGTCGGCTCGGTGCACGGTGAGTTCCAGGCGCGCGCCCGGCACGAGGTTCGCGGCGATCCCCGTCAGATCGAACGTCTCGTCACCGACCAGGGCGAGCGCTTCGGCGGGATCGCCGCCGCCCTCGAGTTCGAGCGGCAGCACGCCCATCCCGATCAGGTTGCTGCGATGGATCCGCTCGAAGGAACGAGCCAGCACCGCGCGAACGCCGAGAAGGAGCGCGCCCTTCGCCGCCCAGTCGCGCGACGAACCCATGCCGTATCCCTCGCCGACGACCAACAGCGTCGGCACGCCCTCACGCTCGTAGCGCAACGCGGCCTCGTAGATCGGGACGACCTCGCCGCTCGGCCGGTGGGTCGTGAACCCGCCCTCGGTGCCCGGCGCGAGACGGTTACGAAGCCGCACGTTGGCGAACGTGCCTCGCACCATCACCTGGTGGTTGCCACGTCGGCTGCCGTAGCTGTTGAAGTCCTTCGGCGCGACGCCGTGCTCGACCAGCCAGCGTCCGGCCGGCCCCTTCGCCTGGATCGATCCGGCCGGCGAGATGTGGTCCGTCGTCACGTAGTCGCCGAGCAAAGCGAGCAGCCGCGCGCCGCGCACGTCCGTCGGCGGGACGGGGCGGTCGGGCACGTCCTCGAGGAAACTCGGACGCCGCACGTAGGTGCTGTCGCGGTCCCACGCGAAGCGATCGCCGCGCGGCACCGGAAGCTCCCGCCACACCGCATCCCCCTCGAACACGGAGGCGTACTCCTCGGCGAACTGCTCGGGCCGGACGGCGCGCCCCACCGCCTGGGCGACCTCGTGCGAGGTCGGCCAAAGGTCCTTCAGGAACACCGGTCGACCGTCGCGGCCGATCCCGATCGGTTCGGTCGTGAGATCCCGGTCGACGGTGCCCGCCAGCGCGTAGGCGACGACGAGCGGCGGCGACGCGAGGTAGTTCGACTTGACCTGTGCGTTGATGCGGCCCTCGAAGTTGCGGTTTCCGGACAGCACCGCGGCGACGTGCAGGTCGTCGTCGGCGACCCGCCGCGACACCTCCGGGATCAGCGGTCCGCTGTTGCCGATGCAGGTCGTACATCCGTAGCCGACGAGCGCGAAACCGACCGCGGCGAGGTCGTCGAGCAATCCCGCGGCCTCGAGGTAGCGCGTCACCACGCGCGATCCGGGAGCGAGGCTGGTCTTGACCCACGGACGTGCATGCAGACCGAGCGCGCGCGCTTTCCGGGCGACGAGGCCCGCCGCGACCATCACGCTGGGATTGCTCGTGTTCGTGCAGGAGGTGATCGCCGCTAGCACGACCGCACCGTGCGTGAGCGTGTCCGGCTCGGTGGCGATCGCCGTCGCTGCGCCCTCTCGCCCCGCGCCGCTCGCGGAGGCCACGATCTCGGCGTGCGCCGCGCGGAAACTCGCCCGCATGCCGCCGAGCGGGACGCGATCCTGCGGGCGCTTCGGACCGGCGAGGCTCGGCTCGATGCGCGAGAGGTCGAGTTCGATGACGGAACTGAACAGGATGTCGTCGTCGGCCGAGGCGAACAGACCCTGCGCACGCGCGTAGGCCTCGACGCGATGCACGTCCTCGTCGGAACGGCCGGAAAAGCGCAGGTAGGCGAGCGTTTCCTCGTCGATCGGGAAGAACCCCATCGTCGCGCCGTACTCGGGGGCCATGTTCGCGAGGGTGGCACGATCGGCGAGCGAGAGCGACGCCAGCCCGGGGCCGAAGAACTCGACGAACTTCCCGACGACTCCGGCTTTGCGGAGCACCTGCGTCGCGGTGAGGACGAGGTCGGTCGCGGTCGCCCCTTCCTGCAGCGAGCCGGTAAGGCGCATGCCGACCACCTGTGGCACCAGCATCGTGATCGGCTGCCCGAGCATCGCGGCCTCGGCCTCGATCCCGCCGACGCCCCAACCGAGGACGCCCATGCCGTTGACCATCGTCGTGTGGCTGTCGGTGCCCACGACCGTGTCCGGCCAGAGCGCGGGACGTTCGGCGGTCCCGCCGCGGAACACCACGCTCGCGAGGTACTCCAGGTTGATCTGGTGGACGATGCCCGTGCCCGGCGGGACGACCCGGAACCCGTCGAACGCACCGGCCGCCCACCGCAGCAACGCATAGCGTTCGCCGTTGCGTTCGTACTCGAGCGCGACGTTGCGGGCGTACGCCTGCGCGTCGCCGAACTCGTCCACCTGCACGCTGTGGTCGATGACGAGGTCCACCGGGATCGACGGGTTGATCCGCCGCGGATCGACGCCGTGCTCGGCGCTGACGTCGCGCATCGCCGCGAGGTCCACGACGCATGGCACGCCCGTGAAGTCCTGCAGCAGCACCCGGGCCGGCATGAAGGCGATCTCGGTGGACGGCTCGGCGTGGGGATCCCACGAGAGCAGCGCATCGATGTGCGCCTTGGTGACGGTGACCCCGTCCTCCCGGCGGAGCAGGTTCTCCAACAGCACCCGCAGCGAGTGCGGCAGCCGGCGGACCTCGGGATGGGCGCCGTCGGCGAGCGCGGCCAGCGACGCGATGTCGTGGGCGACGCCGCCGATGTCGAGGGTGCGGCGGGCGCCGAACGAATCGAGAAGGGCGCGGGAGCGACTCATCGGGGTCTCCAAGGTGCGTCGCCCAGCGATCGGGCTCCGAGCAGGCGGCTCGTGGACGGCGGGTAGTGTTGCCCGCGACCGGCCGTGGGCAACCGCCGGTAGGAACGATGGCGCTCCCCGACCCGGGGAACCGACGCCGGCCGAACGGGTCCAACGCCACGCCGGCCGAGGAGGCAACCGTCCGATGCACGCCCGCGCTCTCGCTTTGCTCGTCCTCGTGATGTCCTGTCTGGTCGCCGCCGTGGCGATGCTCGCGACGCGCCGCGGCGAAGCAGGGGACGACCCCGCCCCGGTCCGTGACGACGGCCGGGCGGGCACCGTGCGCGCGCTGCAGGGCGCGGTGTTCGTGCGGCCGGCGACGGCGCGGCGATTCACGCCGCTCGCGCGTGGCGCGCTGCTGGCGCCGGGGGACATGGTTCGGGTCGAGACGGTCGGCGCCCATCTGGCCGAACTCGAACTGGTGAGGGCCGTGGTGACGCTCGGACCCGGGACGACGGTTCGTCTCGTCGGGCGCGAGGGGCTCGTCCTCGACCAGGGCACGATCGAGGTCGCACCGCGCGTGGGCGCGTCCTTCGAGGTGAAGGGTCCCGGCGGGTTCGAGCGTTCGATCGCCGCCCCCACGGCGTCGTCCGACGGCGCCTCGTCACCGCTCGCGCCGCGCCTGTGGGCACGTTCGGACACGCGCCGCGTCGAGGTCCTCGAGAAGGAACCCTCGTGGCTCGCGTCGTATCGCGCGGCCGCGGGCTCCGCCTGGGCGGGGGGCCTCGTCGCGACGATCGGCGGCCGCGAGGTCGATCTCGCGGTCGTTCGTCACGACGTCGTCGTCGAGGTGCGTGACCAGATCGCGCGCACGACGATCGAGCAGGTGTTCCGCAACGCCAACGACGTGCGCACGGAAGGCGTGTTCCGCTTCCCCCTTCCCGCCGACGCGAGCATCTCCGGCTTCGCGATGTGGATCGGCGGCGAACTCGTCGAGGCCGACGTCGTCGAACGCCAGCGCGCGCGTGCGATCTACGAGGACATCCTTCGGCGCAAGAAGGATCCGGGGCTCCTCGAGTGGGAGGGCGGCAACCTCTTCCAGGCGCGCGTCTTCCCGATCGAGCCGCACTCGACCAAGCGCGTTCGCATTCGCTACACCCAGGTTCTTCCGCTGGAGGGGCGCGCCGTCCGCTACCGCCTCCCCCTCACGAGCGAACTCTTGCGAAGGCGGCCTCTGGAACACCTCTCGGTGACCGTGCGCGCCTCGAGCGAGACGCCGATCGCCGGTGCGACGTCGCCGACGCACGAGATGGCCATCCATACGACCCGGAACACCGCGGAACTCACCTATTCCCTCGAGGGCGCGTCCCCGGACCGTGATCTCGAGGTCGCTCTCGAGCTCACCTCGCCTCCGAGTCTGGAGATCCTCCCCCATCGCCGGGGCGAGGACGGCTACTTCCTCGCGCGCATTCGGCCGCCGTCCCCGGAAGGCCAGGGGTTCGCACGAGACCTCGTGCCGGAGGGCGATCCGCTCGACGTGCTCCTCGTCGCGGACACCTCGGCCTCGATGCATCGAGCGGCGCGCGACGCACAGGACCGGTTCCTCCGCGCGTTCGTCGCGCTGCTCGGAGAGGAGGATCGCGTCCGCGTGCTGGCGTACGACGTCGAGCCGGTCTGGCTGCTCGACCGCGCCGCGGGTCCGGGCGACGCGTCGCTCGCCGAGGCCCTCGACCGGCTCGCCGCGCGCCGCTCCCTCGGTTGGAGCGACGTCGAGCGTGGGCTCGTCACCGCGCTCGAGGCCGCGCGCGAACGGACGCTCGTCGTGCACGTCGGCGACGGGATCGGCACGACCGGCGACGCGGATCCCCAGGCCCTCGCGACGCGGGTCGCGGCCCTCGGTGCGCGATTCCCGGGCCGCACGGTCCACGCCGTGGCTCCGTCCTCGACCTACGAGGCTCCGATCCTCGATGC
>CAZPGF010000002.1:45642-52674 GCA_964586025.1 uncultured Planctomycetales bacterium | reverse complement strand
ATGCGCTCGCCGGTCTCGGCGGCGGCACCCGCCGACAGGTCGACGCAGGATCCCCGGAGGGCACTGCGGCCACCCTGCTTCGCGACGCGCTGCTCCCGCAGTGGAAGGACCTCACGCTGCGCGTGGACGGACTCGCGACGGCGCGCGTGTACCCCGAGACGCTGCCCAACGCACCGGCCGGAACGCAGTGGATGGTGCTCGGCCGATTCGCTCCGACCGATCGCGATGTGAAGGTGTCCGTCCACCTCGAGGGCCGCGGACCGGACGGTCCGGTGCGGCTCTCGACCGACGTGGTCGTTCCCGCCGCCGACGGCGGCAACGAGTTCCTGCCGCGCCTCTGGGCGCGTCGCCACCTCGATGCCTTGCTGGCGCAGGGCGCGAGCCCCGAGAACCAAGCGGAGATCGTCGAGTTCAGCGAGCGATTCGGGATCCTCACGCCCTACACCTCGCTGCTCGTTCTCGAGTCCGACGAAGACCGGGAGAAGTACGGCGTCGGACGACGCGTCGCGATGCGCGACGGCGAGCGTTTCTTTGCCGAGGCGCGAGATCGCGCCGCGGCGGAAGCGCGTCGAGCGGCCCTGCGCGATGCGGGTGCCTGGCGCGCGTGGCTGCGGGACTCGGCGATGCGCGAGATCGCCGGACTCGGCCGTGAGTTCTCGGTTCCGGCCCCGATCCTCCAGACGCCGACCTCCCCCGCGGCGATCGGCGAGACCGTCGACCTCGGCATGCAGGAGGCCGGGTTTGGAGTCTACAGCTTGGCCTCTGCCCAGGGTGTCTACGAGGAATCTGAGGTGCTGGGGAATATGGCCTTCGAAGGGGGAGAGGCCGGCGGATTCGGGGGCACGCGACATCTCGCCCGCGGCGGTGGAAGCGCACCGGCCGGTGCCCGCAAGTCACTGCTGCGGGACGATGACGCTCCCACCGTGAGTGCCCCGGCCGGCGCCCCGCCGATGGGCGGCGCCGAGGAATCGGAGTTCTTCGATGCCTGGGATGCCCGCGCTGGCGAATCGGCAAACGACGGCATCGAAGCCGAGGAGTTGGCGAAGGAGTCCGGATTCGTCTCCTTCCCGCGACGCGCCGAGCGGGCGCGCCATGTCGCCCCCCCCACCGCCTGGACCTCGCTTCGTCACAGTCCTTGGTGGGACGGTTTGGGTTGGCCGACCGGGGACGCGCCCTTCGACCCCGTCGCGATCGGATTCCCGGCGCTGCCGCCCGACGCGCCCCGGGCTCGGTCCGAGCCTCCGAAGACGCCATGGTCCGCCGCCCTCCGCGAGCGACTCGCTCACTTGCTTCGCCGCGACCGCCTGCTCGCTGCGACGCGGGCATGGCATGTCGTCGCGCTCGCCCGAAACCTCCATCCGATCACCGGACGCGTGGTCGGGGCATCGCGGCGCACGTCGTGGATCGCCGCCGACGGGTGGCGCGTCGATCTCGAAGACGCGACGCGCGGGTCCGACGCCACGGCGTGGACTCTCGGCGGCCGACGGGTCGTCATCGATCCGGCGGCACGCCTTGGTCGACGCCGCCCGAGTGGAGAGGACGACGCGACGGCGTGGTCCCTCCCGATCGCCGATCTGGCTGCCCCGGACCTCCTGCCGTCTCTCGAAGCGAGCTACGACGTGCGCATCGTCGAGGAGAGCGCCGGACGAAGCGTCTGGCGCTTCGTGCCGCGCGAGGCGTCGCCGCGCTCGTGCACCGAGTGGGTGTTCGACGAGTCGCGTCGCGCCCTCGTCGAGGAACGCATGATCGATCTGCGGCGCCAGCGCGTCCTGCGGCGCACGGTCCACCGGGACTTCGTCACCGTCGGCGACCTTCATCTGCCGGTCCGGAGCATCACTTTCGACGCGCGTGACCGGGCGGTGATCGAACGGTCGTTCGCGTTCCGGGCGCTCGACATCGCCGCATGGGACGCCGTTCGCGCGTCGTTGGAGGCGCCCGACGCCGAGGTGCTGGTCCTCGACGGTGCGCTCCCGAAGGCGGCCGACGCGCGCGCCGCGCTCGAGCGAGGCGACGCGACACTCGCCGACCGTCTGACGATCCTGGCCGACGCCTCGGCGCGGCGTGACGCCGAGGAGGTCGCACGGAGCCTCGAGTCGCTGCGGTCGGCCGACCCGACGCATGCGTTCGCGATCGACTACCTCGCCCAGTTCGCATGGATGCGCACACGGTCCGCGTCGGCCTGGGACGAGTTGCTGCCGCGCCGTATCGCGGACGTCCGCGAGGGATCCGGCCGTCGCGGCGTCGAGCGAGCGTGGCGACTTTTCGGGGCAACGACCTCGTCTCTCGGCCCGACCTCGCGCGTCGAGTTGCTGACGTCGCTTCGCTCGATGCTCGCCAGCGATGCGGCGCCGTCGGGCGCAGACGACCTGCTCGTGCCGGAAGAACTCGCGTGGCGTCGCCGCCGCTACGACGCCACGCTCGTGCAGGCGCTCGATGCCGCCGAACGGAGCGAGGAGGCTTTCCGGCTCGCCCTGGACGCCGCCGCACGCATGCCCGACGACCTCGGCTTCCAACTCGCTCTCGCCCACCGCATGAGGGATCGACGCGACCGCGCCGGCTCACGGGACGTGTACGAGCGCGCCGGATCCCGAGCGTCGACCTGGGATGAGGGGGAGCGCGATGCCCTGTTCTCCGCGTGGACCGACGTCCTCTGGCAGGATCGTCGGACCGACGACCTTGCGCGCGTCGTCCGCGCGTGGACCGAGTTGAACCCCGAGTCGGTCGAGGCATGGCAACGCGCCACGTCGATCGACCTCCTGTTCGGCCGCGACTCGTCGGCCGACGCGGCCTCCCTCGCGACGATCGCCGACGGGCCGTCCTCTTCCGACGACGACGTGCTCCGCGCGCGCCGGGCCGCGGCAATCACCCTTCTCCTCGGCCGAGGCTGGCAGTTCTACCTGAGCGGTCCGCAGCCCGATCACGCCGAAGCCCTCGCCGCGTTCGCCCTGCGCGCGCTCGACCCGACCCGTGACACCGATGACGAATCCCGCGGCGCGGGCTCGAGGATCCTGGGCAACCACGCGTTCGGCGGCCTGGAGGTCGGACGACGCGCGCGGCTCGCCGCGTTCGGGCTCCTCGCCGACCACGCGGCGACGGCTCCTCGCGAACGACTCGAACCGCTCGTCGCGCTCGAGCAGCGCTACCACGATCCGCGCGCTGAAGAGGTTCGTCGCGTCCTCGACATCCTCGTCGCCCGCCATCGGGCGGAGTCCGATCCCATCGAGCGCGACGCGCTCGCGACCTGGATCCTCGACCGGTTCGACCGACTCGACGATCGACCCGGGGCGCTCGGGTTCCTCCGCGACGAGGCGGCGCGTCGTCGCGTCGCGAACGAACCGATCGAAACCGTGGCACGCCACCTCGTCCAGCGCCTCTTGAATGGACCCGACGGCGACGAGGCGGTCGAGACCGAGATCGTCGAGTGGGTCGCGACGTTGGCGGGCCTTCAGACGGACGAACGCCGTGCGGCCGCCGACGCCGCGTCGTGGGCGCGTCGCCTGGCCGAAACGTTCGAGAACTGGCGGACCCGGCTCGCCCTCGGTCCGCCCGAAGCGCTGGACGCCCTCTCTCGCGAGGCGCGGGCTGCCGCCGAACGCGCGGCGAGGCAGGCTGCGCGGGCGAGCCTTCCGGCCCGCCTCGACGCCCTGCACGCGATGCTGCCCCCGAGTTTCGCGCCCTGGCTGCGCCTCGAAGCGTTGGCCGCCAGCGTCCAGTCCGGTGCCGAGATCGAGGCGCGCACGGCGTGGGCGCTGGAGCGATTGGAAAGTGCCTGGGCCCGCGAGCGCCGTCCGTCCGAACGCGTCGAACGCGAGCGCCTTTCGACGGCGGTCGCGTTCGCGACGCTGCGTCGGGAGCCGCCGCAGGGACTCGCCGAGCGTTGGATCCGGACGATGGACGGCCTCGACGCCGCCGATCGCGCCGCGCACGCGACGGAGGTCCCGCCGCACTGGGCGCTCGACGCCCGCTACCACGTCGCGCGCTTCCTCGCCGCGCACGACCGGGTCGCGGAGCTGCGCGCTCGGCTCGAAACGTGGCTCGGAACCGAGGGAACGACGTCCCGCTGGGCCGTTCTGCTCGCGCATCTCGAGGCCGAAGGCGGCGATCTCGCGGCGGCGTCGGCACGACTCGAGCCGTTGCGCGCCCGCAACGAATTGGATGCCGCTTCGCTGCAGCGCCTCGCCACCTGGCGCTTCGCGCTCGGCGACGATGCCGGGCGACAGGCGGCGTTCGCCTCCGCGTTGGAGCAGTCGGATCCGTGGACCTTGAGGCAACGTCTCTCGACCTTCGCACGCGAGGTGCAGCGCCGAGGCGAACGAGCAGCCGCCGAACTCGACCCGGATGCGTTGCCAATCGCGGAGCAGTTGCTCGCTCGCGACTCCTCGCCGGAAGAGTACGTTTCCGACCTGCTCGCGCTGTACCTGCCGACGAAGGACCCTCGCATCCCGGCGCTCTTCGTGCCGGGCCTCGTCGGACACGGCGTCGAACGCGCCTACGGGGCGCTGCTCGCCCTTTCGGGCATCGTGGACGGCGTCCACGAAGAAGCGACGCTCGACGCCCTGGAGGCGGCGATCGACGCCCGTCGCCGCGCGGCCGGCATGGATCGCGATCGCCGCGTGCTCGACCTCGCCACCTCCCGCGTGGCGAGCCGGACGGGCGAGGTTCTCGCCGCCGATCCGGCGCTCGCCCGGGCCGCGACGACCGCGCTCGAACGGGCCCTCGCGGCACCGCTCGGCGCGGGCGAGCGGCTGCCCCTGGCACGCCATCTCGCGGCTCTGGCCGTCTCTCGCGATCCGAGTTTCGATCGGATCGTCACGACGGGCCTCGCCTCGCTCGTTCGCGACGCGGCGCCGGGCGAGGAGCGGTGGCGTTGCGCCGTCCTCGCCGCGGGACGTCTCGAAAGGGGAGGTCGACTCGACGAACGCGACGATCTTCTGGAACGGACCTGGAAGGAAGTGCGCTCGGCCTCTCCCGAACGTCTCGGACGGGCGGAAGCCGAACTGCTCGAGGCCCTCGTCGCGGCGCACCGAGAGCGTCGCCACGTGGAGCGCGCCGAGTCGTTCCTGCTCGCCGAACTCGCCGAGCGCCCGCATGACCCGTACACGCAGACCTGGAGCGAACGCCTGTTCGAACTTCGGCGTTTCGCACTTCAGAGCGGACTGCGCACGCGTCTCGGCGAGGGGGCCGCGCTCCATGCGGCGCTCCGCGCCGAAGTGTTGGCGCAACTGGACGAGCTTCCCGAGCGCGTCTCGCCCAACGTCGCGAACCTCGTCAGCGTCACGAACGCCGCCGTCAAGGGGACGAGCCGGCTGAAGGACGCCGCACGCGACCTCGCGGCCTGGGCCCACGGTCCCCTCCACGACCTGCTCGCCCGACATCCGCTCGAGGCGACTCACCTCGCGACGATGGTGGCGGAGGCCCTGGTGGGCCTCGTCGGTCCGTCGGACGGCGTGAAACTGCTGCTCGATCGCGTCGATGCCGAGCCGGCACTCGTCCGCCGGATCGGCGCCGATGTCGCACGGCAGTCGCTCGGCCGGATGGCGTCGTGGCGCAGCCAGGGCGGGGGGGCGATCCGATCGCTCGAACCGCGCCTCTTCTCGCTCGTGTCCGCGGCGCTCGAGTCGCACCTTCTCGCCGGAACCCAACCGGGCCGTCCGTTCTGGACCGTCCACGACCAAGGCGTGCCCTGGAACGAACGACTCGACGAGTTGCAGGCGGTGATCGAGGCCGTCGTCGAGCGTGAGAGCGCTGCCGCGCACGTGGCGATGCGCGGCGCGAACGTTCTCTACGGACCGATGCAGCGGCGCGGGGCCGCGATCGACGTGCTCGAGGCGGCCGTCGCGCGCATCCCGGACGAGGTCTCGATGCGTCGCCACCTGGTCGACTGGCTGATCGACGCAGGTCGAGCCCGGCGCGCACGGCCCCATGCCGAGAAACTGGTCACCGACCACCCGGACGAGTGGTCCGATCGTCGTCGTCTCGCGAGGGTGCTGATCCAACTGCGTCGCTCCGACGACCTCGCGGCGCATCTGGACGCGACCGAAGCGCGGTGGAAGGAGCGGAAGGCATTCCGATCGTCGCTCGCCCGTTCGCTTGCCGATTTCGCACGGGAGGGGGACCTCGCCCCCCGCGCGCTCGCCTGGATCAAGGAGGCGTTGAGCCTGCGCATCGCGGAACGCGGTGATCGCGGCGGCCAGGACCCGTGGCTTTCTGACACCTACGGGATCCTTGCGGAGATCCACCGCGCACGCCGCGAGTCGGGCGAGGCGTTCGCGGCGGCCCGCGCCGCGCTCGTGCACACCTCGGCAAGGGACGCGACGCGACGCAACACCGCCGAGTCCCGACTGGCCGACGTCTTGAGGGACGCGCCGGATCTCGAGCCGCTCGATGCGGCGTACGAGGCCGAGGTCGCTCAAGAGGGACTCGATGCGGCCCCGCTGCGGATCGCCTTCGCGATCGCGTGGCAGGACCGCGACCGCATCGACCGTGCCGAGCGGCACCTGCTCGAAGCGCGCGAGATCGAACCGGGCGTCGCCCGCGTGCACACCCTGCTCGTCTCGCTGTACGACCGCGCGGGACGTCCCGCCGACGCGATCGGCGCGTTGTTCGGCTCGATCGAGAACGCCCCGACCGCACTCGATGCGATCGAGGATCTCGCGCGGCGCTATGCCACGGCGGGCGACGAGGTCGAACGCCGCCGCGCCCTGACGACGCTCGCCGAGCAGGCGCCCCATCAAGCGGACGGCCATCGCCGCCTCGGGCGCGCCTGGTCGGCCGACGGACGTCACGCGGAGGCACTCGAACAGTGGGCGCAGGTGGTTCGGACCGATCCACTCGATCCCAACTCGTGGCTCGAGTACGCGGACGAGGCCGTGCGGGCGGGCGACCTCGACACGGCCCGTCGCGCCCTCGACCGCGTCGCGAACGGCAGCTGGGACGATCGCTTCGGCGACGTGAAGGCTGCGGCCGCCGCGCGTCGAGCCCGGCTGCCTCGACCCCCCGGGCCGCGTTGAACGGATACGCATCCCGGGACCT
>CAZPGF010000002.1:0-45632 GCA_964586025.1 uncultured Planctomycetales bacterium | reverse complement strand
GAACCCGAGCAGGAGACCGGCGCGGAGACCCGCGAGGCGCCGCGCTACAAGGTGTTGCTTCACGACGACGACGTGACCACGATCGACTTCGTCGTCTGGTTGCTCATGCGCGTGTTCGCCAAGCCCGCCGAAGAGGCCGTCACCCTGACGCTCGAAGTGCACCACACCGGCGTCGCCGTGGTCGCCGTGACGAACCTCGAGCGGGCCGAACTCTACGTCGAACAGGTCCACTCCCTCGCCCGCCCGCGCGGCTTCCCGCTCACCGCCACGATCGAGAGGGAGTGACCCCGCGGCGCCGGCACCGAGCCCATCCGCGCGGCGTTCGTGACGCGGGCCGGACCCTGGGCTAGAGTCCCCGAGGCCTCCCCAAGAGGTCCGTGACCCAGCGGGGCGGTCGGGCGAGGTCGCCCGTGACCGTCCCCCTCGCACCCCCGGAGTCCCCATGCGCAGCCGAATCGTTCGCGTTCTCGCCCTTCTCGCCGTCTTGTCCGGAACGCTGGGCCTGGTCGGTTGCCGCTCCCGCTGCTCGGACCCGTGGGGCGCCTACCAGCCCTGCAACCTCCTCGACAGTCCCTGCGACTGCCGCTGATCGATCGCCGCGCCCGGGGGACGGTCTCCACGACGGGCGCATGGCATCGATCGCTCCGCCTCTCCCTTTGCGGCCTGGTCGCCGCCTGCCTCTTCGGAGCGGCGACAGCCCGCGCGCGCGATGCTTCCATCGAGGAACAGGCGCGCGTGCTTGCCGCGTGGGCCGACGATCCCCTCCGCCAGCGTGAGCGCGAGGAAGCGATCGAAGCGATCGTGCGGGTCGGAACGGTGGACGCCGCCGTCGCGCTGCAATCGCTGCTCGACGATCCGTTCGAACACATCCGGGATCGTGCGCTGACCGGGTGGGTGCGGATCGCGCGAAGGAATCGCGACGGTGCGCGCGCGTGGTTCGCCGAGAAGGCGCTGTTCGCTCGCCAGGCCTCGGTGCGCGGCGCCGCCGCCGAAGCGATCGGTGCTTCGAGCGCGGCCGAGGTCGCGGCGGCCTTGCGTCGAGCGGTCGCCTCCGAGACGGATCCCGAGATCCTCGTCCGTCTGGCCGAAGCCAGCCTGGGCCTTCGGGGAAAGCCGGCGCTCGAGGGCGTCTTCCCCGCGCTGCTCCGCCACCGCGACGGCGCGGTCGCCCGTGCCGCGGCCGAAGCGGTCGCGCGCTACGAGCCGCCGGGCGACGCGGACGACGCGCTTCGCCAGGTGCTGGTTCGGCATCGCTCCGCCGAAGCGCGCGCCGGGGCGGTGCTCGCGCTCGCCCGCCGCGGCACCCTCGCCGCGGCCGATCTCGAACGCGCGATCGCCGACGCGGAGGCGATGCCCCGCACCGCTCTCGCCCTCTCGTTTCCGGCCGCACGCGGCCTTCTCGCCGAGGAGGCCGGCATGGCGGTTCTCGTGCGCCTGCTCGCCGATCCATCGTGGCGCGTCCGCGTCGCCGCCGTCCAGGCCGCGCTGCGCCTCTGGCGACGCGACGTGGTCCCTCTGCTGATCGACCGCCTCCGTGTGGAGACCGCCCGTCCGCGTGACGACGTCCATCGGGCGCTCGTCACCCTGACCCGTGCCGAGGTGCCGGCGGAGGCCTCGCTCTGGGACTCGTGGTGGGCCGCGCGCGGCGCGACCTTCGATCCGGGACCTCGACCTCCGCCGGACCTCGGTGGTCGAATCCGCTTTCGCGACGCGCACGCGAGCCCTCCGCGCGCCGGAACGCACACGGTCGCCTTCCTCGATCTGCCGATCGAGAGCGAACGCATCGCCTTCGTCTTCGACCTGTCCGGAAGCATGGGCGAAGCCGACGGCGCGGGGAACGGCCGCAGCAAGCTGGATGCGTTGCGCGAGCGCGTTGGGCACCTGCTCGGCTCCCTCTCCTCGTCCACGTCGTTCGACCTCTGGGTCTGGCGCTATCCGAGCGCCTACCCCCCTCGCCCCCACCTCGACCGAGCGTTCGGCGAACTGCGACCTCCCCTCGCCGCGAATCGGCGCAGGGCGGAGCGATGGATGGCGGCGCAGGAGGCGTCGGGCTGGGGCGCGTTCTACGAGCCCATCGAACGCGCGATCACCGAGGACATCGACACCGTCGCGTTCGTCTCCGACGGGGTGCCGAGCCGTGGACGCTACGCGCGGCGCGATCGCCTCGTCGCCGCCGTCGCCCGCGCGAACCGCTTTGCCGGGCTGCGTGTCGACACGGTGCTCGTCGGCACCCGGGCGACCGATCGGGCCGCGCTGGAGGACCTCGCGCATTCGACCGGAGGTCGGTTTCGCGCCGTCCGTTGAGTGCCGGCCGGCGGGTGGTAGGGTTCCGGCCTTCCTTCCGAGAGGCACCCATGCGCCGTACGCCGCTTCGAGACAACCACGTGGCCCGCGGGGCCCGGATGGTGGATTTCCACGGCTGGGAGATGCCGGTCCAGTACCGCGGCATCCTCGACGAGACGCGCTGCGTCCGCACGCGAAGCGGACTGTTCGACCTCTGTCACATGGGTCGGCTCGAGGTGCGCGGTCCCGATCGCGAGGCGCTCGTCGAGCACGTGTTCAGCGCGAACCTCGCTCGCCTCGGCTTCGGACGCGCGAAGTACGGCTTCCTCCTGAACGAGGAGGGCTATCCGATCGACGACGTGCTCGTCTACCGAGACCGCGACATCGTCCACGTCGTGATCAACGCGACCGGCCGCGATCAGGACGGCCCCTGGGTCGAGGCGAAGCGGGTCGCACGAGGCTTCGACGCCACGGTGCGCGACGTTTCGGACGAACAGGCGATGATCGCGTTGCAGGGACCGAAGTCGGCCGAGGTCCTCAAGCCCCTGACCGACGCCAACCTCGCCGCCGTGAAGTACTACGGCTTCACGAACGCGCTCGTGCGCGGGGTCCCGACCCTGATCGCCCGCACCGGCTACACGGGCGAGGACGGCTTCGAATTGTTCTTCGATCCGTCGGCGGCGGTCGCGACCTGGGACGCCCTGCTCGAGTCCGGCGCCTCGCACGGGCTCGAGCCGATCGGGCTCGGTGCCCGCGACCTGCTCCGGCTCGAGGCGGGCATGCCGCTCTACGGCCAGGAGATCAGCACCACGATCGATCCGATCGAGGCGGACCTCGCGTTCGGAGTCGATCTCTCCAAGCGCGACACCGTGGGCATCGACGCGCTTGTGGCCCGCAGCGGGAACGGCGCGTCGCGCACCGCGATTTCACTCGCGGCCGACGGCGGCCGCGTCCCGCGCACCGGCACCCCGCTGTTCCTCTCGGACGGCGCGGCCGAACCGGTCGGTGTCGTCACGAGCGGCGGCGTCAGTCCGACCCTCGACCGAACGATCGCCCGCGCTCTCGTCGCGGCGCAGGACGGCGGGCCCGCGGCGACCTACCACGCGGAGATCCGCGGCAAGCGCTGGCCGCTCGCGTGCGTCACGCATCCGTTCTACCGCCGTCCGTCGAGCGTCCGCGCCGCGAAAGCGTGACGGGTCGGCGGGGAGGTCGTGGCAGGATTCCGCACCTCGACCGGCTCTGGGAGGGTTCCATGTCCAAGCGTCCGAACGACATCCGCTACAGTCCCACCCATGAGTGGGTTCGCATTCGAGACGGCGTGGCGACCATCGGCATCACCGACTTCGCCGTCGAGCACCTCGGCGACCTCGTGTTCGTGCAGTTGCCCGATGTCGGGGCGGACCTCGAGGCTGGCGAAAGCGCGTGCGAGGTCGAGAGCGTGAAGGCCGTCGGCGAGGTCTACGTCCCGGTCTCGGGCGTCGTGACCGAGGTCAACGAGGGCCTCGTCAGCGATCAAAGTCCGCTCGCCCAGGACCCGTTCGGCGCGGGCTGGCTGTTCAAGGTCCGCACGGACGACGATGCGTCCTCGCTGCTCGACCTCGCGCGCTACGAGGCGCAACTCGAGTCCGCGTCGTAGGACCGATCCACAACTCGCGGGGGGGCGGCCCATGTATCCGGTTCTCGTCGACTTCTCCGAGTCGATCAAGATCTGGAGTTTCGGCACGCTCCTCGTCGTCGCGTTCCTCGTCGCGTCGTGGTACGCGCGCCGCCGCGCGCGACGTCTCCTCGGGCTCGACGGCGATCAGGTCTTCAACGTCTGTTTCGCGCTGTTGTTCGTCGGGTTGATCGGGGCGCGACTCGCGTACGGCATGCTGAAGTACGACGAATTCGCCGCCAAGCCGATGTCGATCTTCGAGATCTGGAAGGGCGGCCTGGTCTGGTACGGCGGCCTGGTCGCGTGCCTGCTCTGGCTCGGCCTCGTCCTGCCCAACCGCCCGCAGCTCAAGGGCTTCGCGCTGCTCGACGTGCTCGCCTTGGCGACCTGCCTAGCGATCTTCGTCGGTCGCTGGGCCAGTTTCCTGTCCGGCGAGAACTACGGGAAGATCGCGACGGATCTGCCCTGGTCGGTCACCTTCCCCCCGCACCCGCACACCCAGGTCCCCGGCGAGTTCATCGGGCAACCGCTCCACCCGACGCAGCTCTACCACTCGCTGCACGGCCTGGTCCTGTTCGGCATCCTCCTGCTCGTCGCTCGACGCGGGCTCGGCCCCGGCGCGCTGTCCGGGCTCTTCCTGATCCTCTACTCGGTCGGTCGCTTCGTCATCGAGTTCTATCGCGGGGACGACCTCGCGCGCGGCATGGCGTTCGGCGGGCGGGTCAGCACGAGTCAGATCATCTCGATCCCGGTGTTCTTCCTGGGGCTCGCCCTGTTCCTGTCGCGCCGCCGGAAAGCGGCGACCTCCTGACCCGCGGCTTCGCCTACCCTCTCGGCATGGACGCGACCCCGGTTCCTCCGCGCGATCCCAGCGCGGTCCCTCGCGGCACCGACCGGCGAGCGCGTCCGACGCCGATGTTCTCGCGGTACACGCTCGTGGGGCGACGTCGCGGCGGTCGGCGCGACGGCGAACGCGAAATGGTCTACGCGGACCGACCCGGCGGGTGGATCGTCGGCGCGTTCGTCGCGGTCGTCGGACTGTCGCTGCTCGACGCGTTCTACACGATCGACCTGCTGCAGAGCGGCGCCACCGAGGCGAATCCGGTGATGCGGGCCGCGCTGCATCTCGGCGACCGCACCTTCGTCCTCATCAAGACCGTCGTGACGATCGTCGCCACGGCGTTCCTCTGCCTGCACAAGAATTGGCCGCTCGGGCGCATCTGCCTCGCGTGCGCCCTGCTCGGCTACAGCGCACTCGTGCTCTACCACCTTCACGCCCAAGCGCTCCTGCGAGGCATCGGCATCTGACGGCGACCGATCCGGCTACCGGATCGGGGCGCGATGTCGGATCCGATGGAACACGGGCAGCACGGCCGTCCGACGCGAACGCGGCAGTCGATCGAGGAGTGCCGCGACGGCGGGCGCGGCGTCCGGCGGAAACGTCCGCCAGGCGAGTTGCAGCGCCGCGACGACGTCCGGGAAGGCGGACTCGCCACTCAGCGGTTCGAGCAACGCATGCGCCACCTCGACGGGGACCGGCTCGATGCCCTGGGGCCAACCGCGCACGTACCGCGCGCGCAGGGGGCCGCGCAGGCCCTCAGCGAACCTGAGAGCCCCTTCGGGGCCGAGGTCGAGAAGCGCGCCCACGAGCGATGCGCCGGTCTCTTCGTCCGCGTCGTCGATGCGCCGGGCCAGCGCATCGACCCAGCGACGCGTCTCCTCGGGTGCGCGATCGGGAATGCGGGCGACGAACGCGAGCGCGCGAAGCCATGCGTTGTCGGCGGCGACGCCGGACAGGCTCGCGACATGTCCCTCGATCGCGGGGAGGAAGCGCCGATCGGGATGGGCCATCAGGATCGTGCGCGCGCGCGTCGAGCGGGCCTCGTCCGCATCGACGATCATCGCCATCAGCCGATCGGCGACGCCCACGTCGATCGCCGCGAGTCGCTCGTACGCGCGCTGGGCGAGCCGATCGCCCGCCGCGCCCGCCGGCGCCTTCTCCAGCACGTCCCGGAGGATGTCGCGCGCCACGGGGTCCGCCGCGGGTTCCGGAAGGTCGATGATCGCCTGCTGGAGATCTCCCTCCGACGCCTGGGCCCCCGGGTCGTTGAGCCAGTGCACGAGCGTGTCCCGCGCACGAGCCGAGATCGCCGGGCGATCCTCCGCGAGGCGACATGCCGCCGCGCGCCGAGCGCGTTCCGCATCGACGGTGGCCGCCGCGCGATCGCGTGCGATCCCGGCCACCCACGGCGGGGCGCCCCGGTACGCGAGTTCGCAGCGCGCCTCGCCTGCCGGCTCCCAACCGACGAAGAGATGCGCGATCGTGGCCTGCACGAGGTCGCGCTCCCCGGACGTGCGGAGCCACCCGTCGGTCGGAGCCGGACGCAGACCGAGTGCCCGACCGGGGACCGATGCGAGCACGGCCGGATCGAGCGCCTCGGCGATCCGTCCCGGAACGGCCCGTTTGACCGGCGGCGGGTCGTTCGACACGGTCGGACCGGAGCCTTCGACCAAAGCCGCCCACCATGCGAGCGCGTCGAGACGATCGTGGTCGGGGGCACCGACCCCGAGATCGCCGACCAGCGCGCCCTTCACACGGAACCAGGCCTTGCCGTCGCCGTGGCGCAGCGTCTCCCGCATCGCGGCGGCCCGCACTCCGGGCGCTGCCCGAAGCAGCGTGGCCAACGCCATGTCGATGGCTTCGGGACTCGGGTCCGCCGCGGTGACGAACGAAAGGAGAGCCGCGTGGGCCCGCGGGTCGCGGGATGCCGCAAGCGTGCGCATCGCGCGCCGTCGCGTGTACTCGGTCCCTCGGCCGTCGAGCACGGGGCGCACCCAGCGCTCGACGACGTCCCACGGGATGCCCTCGGCCCGGGTGATCAGGTCGAGCACCTGTCCCCAGGAACCTTCGTTCTCGGGATGGACCTCGGTCAATCGCCGAACCAGCGCCACATCGGAAAGGCGCCGCGCCAACGAATCGGGCAAGGCCAGCACATCCCGGATCGCGAGTTCCGTGTTCGTCGCGTGAACCCGCACGTCCCAGGTCGCGTGGGTGGCCACGATCGCGCCCTTCTCGTCGAGTTCGATCCCCATGCGCAGCAGATCGGTGCCCGGCCCGGCGATCAGTCGCTGGATCGCGTCGGCCACGATCGCGTCGTCGTCGATCGGCTCGAGCGCCGGCGGAGCCTTGCGCGGCGGCGGTCGGGGCGGATCGGACGGCCCGCCGCACGATGCCGTCACCGCGCAGGCGATGCACGCGACGAGGAGTGCCGCGCGGGTCAACGCGCCCTCGCGCGAGGACCTAGCGGCAACACGATGGGAACCGCGGCGCCGTGAGCGCGAGCCGCTCCGTCAACGACCCGGCGGCGCGCCAGAGCGCCGCTTCGGCGATGCGCGTGTCGATCCGCGCGCGGGCGAGCCGCGTCAGCGCCTCGGTCAGCAGTTCTTCTTGTTCCAGCACGCGGAACGGCGTCGACTTGCTCTCGGAGAGCCGCTGTCGCTCGCCGTCGAGGGACTCGCGCGCGGCGGCGACCTCGGCCTCGGCCGCCTCGCGGACGGCTCCCGCGGTCGCGATCGCGCGATGCGCGCGGCGCACGTCGAGGACGATCTCGTTCTCCAACTGCCGGAGCCGCAGGCGGGCCTGTTCGCGCGCCCACCCGGCAGCGCGCCATCGCGCCTTCGCCCCGCGCTGCCCGAGGTAGATCGAGAACTCGACGCCGATCGCCATCGACAGGGCCTCGCCTTCCGCGGCATCGCGAAGGCTCCGGTCGAATCCCTCGCGATAGCCGACGGTGCTCGCGGATCCGATCAGATCCAGCGAGGGACGAAGCGCATCGCGCGCTTCGAACACCTCGACGCCGCGCACGGCGACGTCCGCTTCGAGCGCGCGACGGTCCGGGCGCGAGGCGAGCGCGATCGTGATCGCGCGCGCGACCGAGAGGTCATCCGTCGGCGTCAGGGGACCCGGAACGTCGGGGTCGTCGACGGCGACGAGAAGGGGCGCGTCGGAGACGTCGCGGAACGGCCGGATCAGCGACAGGAGCGCGTCGGACGCATCCTCGAGTGCGCGCTCCGCGAGCAGTCGATCGCTGCGGCGACGCTGGTGCCCGGCCCGCGCCTCGGCCGCATCGAGCGACGTGGCGACCTCCGCGGCGATCCGTGCCTCCACATCGGCGACGAGTTCCGCGGCGACCCCCTCGGACGCAACCAACGACTCGAGGTTGCGCTGGGCGAAGGCGAGTTCCCAGTAGGCCCGCAGCACCGCAAGCGCGAGATCCTCGACGGCCGCCTCTTCCCCGGCCCTCGCGGCCGCCATCCGGTTGTGGGCCTTGAGGATCTCGCTCTGCGCGATCGAACCGGCGCCGCGGGCGAGCGGCACCCGGAACACGGCTTCGATTCCGTGACGCCAGGCCGGATCGACCGTCGCGAGCGGCTGGGTCGTGTCGAAACGGTCCGCGCGATAGAGCAGCGACACGTCGCCCCCGGTGCGGAGGCGGCGCGAGATGCCGGCGTACGCCGAGTAGGACGTCGTCCGGATCGACCCGCTTCCGAAGAACGTGGACGTGCTCGGCTCCTCGGCGCGCCGGAGATCCACGCCCGCGGTCAACAGTTGGTCGAACGCGGCGTCCGCGTCGATCCGGTGCTGCAGGGCGATCGGCACGTCGAGACGTCGCTCCGCCAGACCGAGGTCGGCGAGCAGGGCCTGCTCGAGGGCTTCGCGCAGCGTGATCGGCAGGCGCTCGACCTCCGTCGGCGGCGTCTGCTCGACCGCGGGCGGCGCGGCGACCTCGTCGGCGTGTGCCGGTCCGAAGGCGAGGAGCGCGATCGCGAGCGATGCGATGGCGATGGTGCGATGGACGATGGTCGTCCCGGACGGCATGGATCCCTCCCGTCGGACCGCGATCCTACGTCCCATCCGCCGAGTCGGAATGGTCCGCGTCGCGGTTCGCCGCGCCCGTCCGTTGGTCGGCGGCAGCGAAGTCCTCCGAGAGCAGGTGGTCGAGCCAGCCGACGCGCTCCGCGTCGTCGCCGCGCTCGACGAGGGCGGCTCTCTCCCGGCGCAACCACCCGAGCGCCGTGGCCGTGCGAATCCGCGCGAGCGCGAGCGTCGCGGCATGCCAGAGGTCGTCGCGCTCGACGCGCGCCGCCAGCCACGGCACGTCGGCCTCGCCGCCGGTCAGACCGACGGCACGGACCAACGCCTCGAGCACCGCATGATCCGCCTCGCGGGCGTAGTAGGCGCGCCACACGGCCGCCTCGTCGGGCGCGGCCCCAGCACGCAACGCGCGCAGCCAACCCAGACGTGCTTCCGGAACGACCGCGCTCCACGCCCAGTGGAGGTCGCGCCAAGCGGCCGCGCGCCCCGATCCCACCGCCTCGCGGTGACGCGAGATCAAGAGCCCGGCCTGCGTCGCCGCGTCGGGAGCACGTTCCATGGCGGCCCGCCAGCGTTCCGACGGGTCGCTGGTGGCGGCGCTGGAGCGAGGGGGCGGCGCATCCGAGAGGAAGGACAACGCGCGCACGAGGTACTCGCGCTGCGCGCGACTCGTCGCACCGGCCGCCGCACGACGCAAGCGGAGGCGCGCGGGGGCGTCGAGTGCCGCGGGATGGTGACGCGCGATCCAGACGAACTCGCGCGCGGCGTTCTCTCGCGTCCACGTCCGCGGTTCGCGCAATGCGTCGAACAGCCACTCGAGGACCTCGCGGCGGCGCCGCACCGGGTCCTCGATCGCCGACAGTTGCCCCAATCGTTGGAGGGCCGCGACCTTCTGTTCACCTTCGAGTCCTTCGGCCGAGAAGAGGGCCTGCGCCTCCCACGCGCTGGCACTCGACGACGGGGCGAGGAACACGACGTGACGACCGCGATCGTCCTCGGCGAGCAGCGGAACCGATGCCTGGGCGTCGGTCCCACCCGCCGGCCGGCCTCCCAGGATCCCGACGACGAGGGGGGCGCCGGGCACGAGAGGCTCGACGCCCGGACGTGGCGGCGGTTGCTTCAGCACCGCGCGCACGGTGCCGCGGACGAGCGAGGGGCCGATCGGCACCCGCGGGTCCCGGCGCACGTGCTCGACCTGGATGACGACCACCGCCCCGGCGCGAGCCCACGGACCGGCCTCGACCTCGAGGAAGGGCCGTGACGATCGTGGTGCGGCCTCGCTCCAGGCGACTCCGAGGACGGAGAAGGCGAGGGCGATCGCGGCCGCGATCGGGCGACGAAGGTCGGAGGGGACGATGGGGCGATGCCGCACGACCCCATGAGCGTCACGCACCCAGGTCACCGGTCGGCCATCGGTCGAGGCCGCGTCGGTCAGCTCGCGCCCCGCGTCGCACGATAGGTGCGCAGCAACGCCGGACGTCCCCGCAGGGGACGCTGGTCCGCGAGGCGCTCCTCACGGACCTTCGAGGCGCGAATCTCGCGATAGCGGCGGCATTCGAGATCGGTGCCGACGAAGAGTTCCAGGCCGTTCTGCCGGACTCCGTAGTAGCGCTTGCCGTCGGCGAGGCACTTGAAGACGACTTCCATGGCGAGCCTCCTGGCCGCGAGGGCCCGGCGGGATGTGGGACGTGGGATCCCATCTCACGCAATCGGCAGACCGAGACGCCGGCATGAGTCGCGGCCCCACCGGCCCGTCGCGGCGACCCTAGTAAGTGCGGTAGGCCGCCTGCCAGGCGAGCACGTCGAGGATGCGCCCGAGAGGGCTGTCTCCCGATGTGTCCGTGGGCGGCGCCACCGGCAGAGCCCCGTCGTCGCCCGCGAGTTGCCGGAACACGCCGGCCGTGACCGCTTCCAGGGCCACCAGTCCCGACGCGGCGGCCGGGAGGGCGGGGCGAACGCCGACCGCCCAGGCGCGGAAACCCCGCTCCCCTTCGCCGAGGGATCGCACCCCCGCCCGAGCCGCCGCATCGGCGGCCCAGACCCTCCACGGGGACGACGCATCGACGGGAGCGGCATCGAGAAGCGCCCGAATCGCCGCCGTGCGTTGTCGCACTTCCCCAACGCCCAGGTGGCGGTAGGCGAGCATGTAGTCCTCGGCGAACGCGAGTGCCGCCGGCGCCAGGGCGTCGGACGGTGCCTCCGCGCGAACGCGCACGTCCGTGCCGTCGACGACGAGCAGCGCCTCCATGAGCGCGTCCTGCGCACGATCGAGCCAGGCACCGTCGGCGGCATGCGGTCCGTTCGCGAGCGAATGGCGTCCCTCGGCGAGGAAGGGCAGCATCCCGAGGGCCGTCACGGCGGCCGACCCGAGGCCTGACGCAGGATCGGCGGGCAGCAGCCCTCGATCGTCCTGCGCGATGCGCAGCCACGCCAGGGCATGGCGCACGCGCAATCCGGTCGCATCCGCATCCCATCCGAGGCGTGCCATCCGCCGCGTCTTCAGCCCATCGATCCGACGCACCAGCATCGGCACCGCGACCGCCGCCGGATGGTCGGGAACGCCATGCCAATCGCGCACCCCCACCCGATCGCGGAAGGCCACCAGATCCTCGGTCAGAAGAGGACCGTCCGCCTCGCCCCGGAGCGCGATGCCGAGTTCGCCGGCGACGATCGAGTCGGGCACGATGTCGAACGCGCCCGGGTCGCTCGCACGTTCGCTGATCCACTCGGCGACGTCGAGCAGGGCGTCCGCGCCGGGCTCCTCGTAGGGAACTTCGATCCGCGCGGCGATCGGCCCCGAGCTCGTCGGCAGGTCGTCGCCACCCCGTCGGCCGAGGAGGAGTGCGATCAACACGATCGCGGCCGCGTGCAACGCCACGGACACGGCGAGCAGGCGCGGGAGGAGCCTCGGCCGGCCCGCCGGCCCGGCGCGTCGCGTCGCGACGGAGGAGTCGGCGCCGGCCTCCTCGCCGAGTACCTGGGCGACGATGCGTCGGGCGACGGCGGGCGCCGCCCGCGTCGCCCGGGAGACCTCCGGGGCCAGCCGCCGCGCATCGGCGGCACGGAGCCACGCCGCGAACCGTTCGAGGTTCACGTCGTCGGGCTCGGCAGGGGGCGGGTCGAACGGGGTCATCGCTGGGTGGAACGGGGGCCCGAAGGCGGCCCCGCGGGGACTGAACGAAGCGCCCGGATCATGGTTCGAACCCTCGCTCGGAGAGCCAGTCCCGCAGGCGGCGGACGGCCGCGAAGGCGCGGGACTTCACCGTGCCGAGGGGGATGCCGAGGATCTCTCCGATCCCCTCGTAGCGGAGCCCCTCGACCTGGGAGAGCGCCCACACCTCCCGCAGCGGCGCGGGGAGGGCGGCGACCGCGTCGGCGATCGCCTGCCCGAGTTCCGCATCCTCGAGTCGGCGCGGGGGCGCCGCTTCGGCGCCCGGCAGCCGCCCGGCCAGCGAGGACTCGTCGTCCCCGGCCGAGGCGTCGGCCGACATCGTCGGCGGCTGAATGCTCTGGTGACGACGTGCGTCGATCCAATGATTGCGTGCGACGCGAAACGCATACGTCGTGAAGCGGGCCCGCGCGACGTAGTTCGCGCGGGCACGGTAGATCTTGAGGAGGACCTCCTGCGCCCCGTCCTCCGCTTCGTCCGGACGCGCACCGAGCCGACGGAACCAGGCGACGAGCCGCGGATACACCAACTCGACGAGCGTCTCGAACGCTCCGCCCTCGCCGGCCTGCGCCCGCAGCATCAGAGCGGTCAGTTCGTCGTCCACGTCCCGCGAGTGTCGGCGCGATGCGTGCGCCACGACAGAAGTTCTCGACGGTGGGAACCGATTGCGGCGGCGGAACGGTTACAGCGGAACGACGAGGCCGGCGGCCTCGCCCGCGCCAAGTTCGACGACGATGCGGCGTGGTGCGGTGCGCGGCGCGGGCGACACCTCCACGGCGTAGAGGCCCGGCGCGAGATCGTCCACGAACACGATCCCTTCCCCGACCGGAAGATCGCGAACGCCGGCCGTCTTCCGGCGTGGCCGCTGGTCGTCGGCGAGGACGTGGTCGTCGGCCAGACGCACCAGGCGCACGCGCACGGCGGCGACCTCGGCGTCCGTTGTGCCGACCACGAGCACCTCGAGGCTCGCGGCCGGGGCGAGCATGATCTCGACCTCCGTGCGCAGGCCTTCCTTCACCTCGATCGACGTCGCCGGCGGAGACCCCAGGCCGCGACGCGCAACGAGCACGCGCCAGCGCCCTTCGGGCACACCGCGCAGTTCCAATCGTCCGAAGGCCGCCGTCCGTCGTGGCCACGCGAGCAGCGCCAGGCCCGCGTCGTCGACGAGTTGCACCTCGGCATACGACACCCCGTAACGCGCGTCGTCGATCGCCGTGACGAGTACCGACCCACCCCGGCCGAGCGAGATGGTCACCTCCCGGCTTCCTCCGGGCGGTTCCGGGCGCAGGCCGAACGCGCGTCCCGGCGGCAGGCCCTCCGCCGTCGCGCGCAGGTCGACATCGATGGCTTCGAGACCGGCAAGCCGGAACCGCCCACGGGCGTCGGTGCGACCGGTCGCCAGCGGCGGCGTTCGATCCGTTGCGCCAGGACGGCGCGCCTCGACCCACGCGCCGGTCACCGGCCGACCATCCACGTCCTCCACGCGACCGACGATCCGACCGTCGTGCACGCGGATCGTCAGTTCCTCGTGATCGTTCCTCACCAGCGGGAAGCGACGAACGATGCGCGTCGCATCGACCTCCGCCTCGAGCCTCGCCATGCCCAGGGCGACGTTGGGGAAGCGGAACTTCCCGTCGGCATCGGTCACGGTCGCCCAGGCGCGAGGCGCCTCCTCGCCTTCGGTCTCGACGTCGCGCACGTGCAGGGTGACCCGCGCGCCGGCCACCGGTTCGACGCCGCGCAGGATCTCGCCTTCGACACTCGCCGATCCCGTCGGCCCGAGTTCGACGACGACGTCTTCGCCCGCCACGACATCGACGAGAGCGGACTCGCGATCGAACCCGCCCCATCCGATGGACGCATCGACGCGATAGCGGCCCGGGGCGAGGTGCTCGACGCGAAACGATCCGTCGGGGCCGCTGCGGATCCGACGCGGCGCGATCGCGTGACGGTCGGAAACGATGGTGACGAGGGCGCCGTCGGACGGGCCACCGTCGTCACCGAGGACCCGCCCGGCGATCGTGCCGGCCTCCTCGACGACGAAGTCGTCGAGAACCTGTTGATCGCCCTCCTCGAGAACCACGACGCGCTCGACGCTGGCATGTCGGGGATCGTCGACGACGACACGCCAGCGTCCCGCCGACAGGTCGGCGAAGAACACGTCGCCGTCGTCGTCGCCGAGGGCTTCGCGCACCCACGACGGCGCGGGTCGGTCGGGTTCGTCCCATCGCGACCGCTCGGCCGGCTCCTCGTCGAGGAAGGCGCGAAGGCGAAGACCCGCTATCCCTCGTCCGGACCGATCGGTCGCGCGGACCGCCAACGACGCGGCACCGGGGATGTCGAGATGGATGTCCTCGACGTCGCTCTCCCGGACCACGACGATCTCGGGCGGGGAGAGGCGCGCCCCCTGTCGAGCGCGGACGGAATACACGCCCGACGGCAGTCCCTCGACGCGGAAACGCGCCTGCGCGCGATCCGCTCCGAGACGTTCGCGCACCACCGTTCGATAGGCCGGAGGGGACCGTTCGTCCGTCCTCGGAATCGGCTCCGAGACGATCAGTTCGGGAGCCGTCCCGCGACGATCGATCCCCGTCACGTCCCCTTCGATCGCCGCGCGCGGCGCCAGGGCGACCTCGATGCCGTCATCGGAGCCGGGCAACACGCCCTCGAGCACACCGAGCGGAAGGCCCGACGCGCTCGCGTCGCCGTGGACCTCCAAGCGATGTGCGACGCCGCGCAGACCCGGGAACGCGAAGTGTCCGGCGTCGTCGGTCCGTGCCGCGAGCCATGCGGTCGGTTCGCCCTCGGGGCGCGCGACGACCACCCACGGCCCGCGCCTCCGATCGCTTGGATCCGCCAGCACGACCCGGCCGGAGAGGCCGTCCGCCGGAACGAGGTCGACCGAGACCGTGCGCCCTGCACGGATCGAGAGCGCGTCCACGATCACGCGCGTCGGCCGCCATCCCACGGCCGCCGCATCGACCACGAGGTCCTGGAGTCCGACCGCGGCGAAGTGCACCTCACCGTGGGCGTTCGTGATGCGACGCTCGCGCAGGCGAGCCCAGGCGCCTTCTCCGAACGCGTGACGACGCGAGGCCGGTGCGATCTCGACCTCGACGTCGGGGACCGGTCGACCGTTGGGACCGCTGACCCGCACGGCGAGCGGCGCGCTCGGCGCCAGCACGAGGTCACCGAGATCATCGTCCACGCGGGACGCGCGGTCCTCGACCGGACCGAGGTACGGGGGCGCATTCGGCGCGACGACGAGGACGCGAAACGGACGATCAGGACGAACGCCGGCGAGGACGAAGCGACCGTCGTCCGCGCTCACGGCGCTCGACCGGATCGCGTCGTCGGGGATCGGATCCGGACCGGCGTCGAGCGTCTCGACGGTGGCGCCGGCGACCGGCCTGAGGTCCGCGTCGAGCACACGCCCGCGCCACGTGCGACGCGGCACGACGAACCAGGTCTCGGCCAGCGTCAACCCGGGCCGATCGAGGACGACGCGCGGCGCGGCGCCGTCCCAGATCCACCGCGGGTCGTCGATGCGCACGTCGTAGACGCCTTCGTCCAGCCTCGCGACGAGGGCTTCGCCACGAGCGTCGGTCACGCCGTGGGGTGCCGCGCCGGACGCATCGAGGGAGACGAGTTCGACGCGCACGCCGACCACCGGTCCGTTCGCGCGATCCACCGCGAGCAGTCGCGCGACGACCTCGTTGCCCGGCACGACCTCGAAGTCGCCGTCGGCCGATCCGGCCCTCGCGATGCCGAGTGCCTGCCAGTGACCGTCCGGCCGCAGGAACGAGACCTGCCATGCGCCGGCGTGGAGGTTCTCGAACGCGTACGCGCCGCCGTCGATGCTCGTGCGTCGCGCGACTAGGCCCGAGCGGAACGGAACCGGCCGCGCCTCGACGACGACGCCGGCGAGAGGCTGGCCCGCTCGCACGAGTCGTCCCCGCACCGAGAGCGCGGGGAGGAGTCGCACGGCGCCACCGCCACCGTCGGGCCGCCAGCGCGCGGGCGCGTGGCGTGGTGCGCGCCACACGAGCGCGCCGTCTCGCGCGGCGGCGGCGAGGGCACCGTCGATTCGAGCGCGACCCGCCGCGTCCGTTCGCGCGACGACGGGATCATCGGGCGTCGGAACCAGCGCGTCGCCGTCGGCCGCGGGACGAACACACTCGGCCGCCGCGAGCGGCATGCCCCGTGCGTCGAGGACCACGACATCGATCACCGCCGTGGGCGTGTCGTCCTCCGATCGCGCACGCGCGGCGAAACCGACGAGCAAGACGACGAGGAGTGCGAAACCTCGTCGTCGCATCACCGCGGGCTCTCGTCCACGCCGCTCGAGCGGGATAGGTTCGCGAGCCAGGCGCTCACCACCCGCTCGGACAGAGGGCCCGTCGCCCGAACGGTCATCGCGTGCGGACTCCCCGCGGGATCGTCGCGCGGCGGCGCGGTCGTCTCGAACTCCAGCACCACGCGATCCTCTCCCAAGGCCGACGCGACCCGATCGCCCCATTCGACGGCGACGAGCGCGTCCTCCTCCCATCGATCGGTCCCGCCGAGCGCCTCGAGGTCGTCCGGACCGTCGAGGCGGTAGGCGTCGATGTGGTGGAGCCGGCGCGGGCCCGGCCCGCCTCCGAGGGCCAGGGTCCGCTGAATCGTGAACGTCGGGCTGACGATTCGTGCCCCCGGCGCAAGACCCAACGCCGCCGCGAGGAGACGGACGAACGCCGTCTTGCCGCTGCCGAGCGGCCCGCGCAGGTCGAGCACGAGGCTGCGCCGGTCGAGCGCCCCGATCGCGCGGGCGAGGCCGGCGGCGGCCCTCGCCGTCGCCTGAAGGTTCGGAAGGTCGATCCGCACGACGGCGATCATGCCCCGACCGACGGGCTCTCGGGGCGCGGCACCGCGAGGTGATCGTGACCGCCGGCGGGCCAGGACCGCTCGCGGCCCTCGCGGGAAAGGGTGAGGCCGTCGGACGCCTCCACGACGACACCGATCTCGTGGGGATGCACCCCTTCCGCCGCAAGCGCGGCGAGCGTCGTCGCGTCGAGAGGCGCGTGCGCGACGAGCAACTCGAAGTCCTCCCCGTCGCCGAGCGCACGCGCGAGGCGCTCCGGCACGTCGCGAGGCACGTCGTCGTGGATCGGCACGGACTCCGCGTGAACGCGTGCACCGACGCGCGACGCGCGCGCGAGCCGGGGCAGGTCGCGGGCGAGGCCGTCCGAGATGTCCATCGCCGCGTGAACGAGTCCGCTCGCCGCGAGGATCTCACCGGCGGCCACGCGCGAGACCGGGCGGAGGTGCCGCCCCGCGCGCGAACCGCCGAGCGGCCCGGTCACCGACAGCCGATCGCCGACGCGGGCACCCGACCGCGTCAACACGCCGCTGCGACCCGGCGTTCCGAGCACGGTGACGGCGAGCGTCAGCGGCCCGTCCGCGACGTTCGTGTCCCCGCCGATCAGCGCGACGTCGTACGCGACGAGCGCGTCGAGCAGACCGCGTCGCACAGCGTCGAGCATCGCGCGGTCGCGTCGGCGAGGCAACACGAGTCCGACGAGCGCAAGGCGCGGCCTCCCCCCCATCGCCGCGATGTCGCTGACGTTGACCCCGATCGACTTGAACGCGAGCGCCGCGGCGCCGTCGCGCGAGACCTCCGCGTGCGCGCCGTCGATCAGGACATCCGTCGCGACGAGCCAACCGTCCGCCGACGGCACGGTCCACGCGGCGTCGTCGCCGATGCCGAGCCGGGCGAACGGGCCAGCCGAGGCGGCGGCCGCGAGCGCCGCCGTCCAGGCATCTTCGTCGGCGTACTCGTTCGAGCGCGTCATTGGGACCCGCTTCCGATCGCACCCGCCCCCGCGAGCAGGCGCCGCATCCGATGCACCATCGCCGCGGTCTCCTCCTTCGTCGAGCCGGGATGCCAACCGAGATCGATGGCGGTCGCGCGCTGCCAGATCGCCATCAGGCGGAACAGGTGAGCACGCTCCGGCGACGCCCTGGCGTTCTCCGCGGCGATCGCCTCGACGAGGGCGCTCGCCAGTGGAGCGCGCGGTGCTTCGCCCAGCGCGACGGCAAGGGGGTCGCGGAGCGCGGCGTCGCTCCGGCGCAGCAACGTGAGCAAACGGGCGAGCACCTCGCGATCCTCGGGTGCGGCGCGCAACAACGCGAAGGCGGTCACGCTCAACGCCTCCGGATCGGACTCCGCCTCGAGATGCTCGAGGAGCCAATTGCGAGCGGCGGATCCACCGAGACTTCCGAGGCCCCGCGCGGCGGCGGCGCGCACGCTCGGTTGCGGATCGTCGAGGGCCGACTCGACGAGCGAGAGGTGGCCTTGCGCAGCGGCCTGCTCGACCGCACGCTGACGAAGGCGCGGGGCTGGATCGCGCGCGATCTCCTCGAGCCACGCGACGGGCACGCCGATCCCGGGATCGTCGAGCAACGCCTCGAACGCACGACGGCGGTCGTGCCACGCCGAGCTGCGGATCGCGGCCAGGAACCCGGGATGGTCGCGCAACCACCCGACGTCGAGCCCGCCGGCGACCGTGCGCCACGCCTCCTCCGAGGCGATGCCGAGGCGACCGGCGAGTCCGTCGGGGCGAAGCGCCGCGTCGAGCGCATCGAAACTCGTGGCGGACGTCAACGCGGGGAGATCCTCGAGGAGGCGCGGCGGGTCGTCTCGCCAGACGGGTTCCAGGGCGCGCAGCGCACGTTCGTCACCGGCGGCTTCGGCGGCGAGCAGCAACACGGCGTGGCGCTCCTCGCCGCGCACCTCCGGATGACGCCGTACCAAGTCGACGATCATCGCCGAGGTCGCCAGGCCTCCGTCGAGCAGATCGCGCCGCCGTTCGTCGGTCGGATCGTCGCGCCACGACTCGAAACGGTCGGCCGCCATGGCTGTGGCCGCGGGCGAAGGATCCTCCTGCGCTTCGGCAACGGCCCGCGCGACCGCATGCAACTCGGGTGCGGTCACGCGACGACCGAGTCCCGCGAGGAAGCGCTCCGCGGCACCCGCGCGATGATCGAGCAGCAGGACCTGGGCGAATCGTGCCGCCGTCGCGATGTCCAGCGACGAGGTGCCTTCGGCGGCGATGCGCGCGCGCGTCTCGCGCATCCACGCGCGAGGATCCTCCTGCAGGCCGAGCGTCGGCTCCGCGCGAACGAGGCGCTCCGTGGCGCGGCTCCGCGGGAAGTCGCGTCGCATCCGCGCCAGCATCTGGATCGCGCGTTCTCGATCGCCTCCCGCTCCGAGTTCGGCTTCGATGGCGAGCGCCTGCGCCTCGGCCGGATCGCGGACGCGCGCGAGAGCGTCGGCGGGCAACGCGCGCAGCAGGCTGCGACCGAGATCGAGTTGGCCGCCGTCGATCGCGGCGCGCGCGCGAACGAGCACCAGTTCCTCGGCGATCGCGGAAGGGGGCCGTTCGGGAAGGGCCGCCTCCAACCCGGCCGGGCCGGCATCGGCGTAGGCCTTCTCGACCCGTTCGAGCGTCCGCCACGGCGAGGCATCCAGTTCGCGCACACGCGCGTGCAGGAGGATTCGCGCTGACTCGGACCAGCCGCCGCCGGTCTCGCCGACGATCCGTCCGAGCACCGTCGCGGCGTCGTCGCCATCGGCCACGAACGCGAGCAGTCGCCGGACGTCGGTGGGAGCGCCGCGCGCGGCGATCAGCAGCATCGCCGCGACGCCGGTCGCCACCGCGGTCGAACGATCCTCGGGATCGACGCGGATGACCTCGACCCGGCCGAGTGCCCAGGCACGGTGCATGGCCGCGAGGCGGGACTCGAGATCCGCCGCCGCGGTCATCCCGGCGATCTCCAGCACCCACGCCGGCGCTTCCTCGTGACGCGCGCGGGCGTCCTCCAACGCCGCGGTGCCGAGCGCACGCAGCAAGGTGCGATCGATGTCGAGCACGCCCGCGAGATGCGGTTCGGCATTGACCGCGACCGCGACGCGTCGCCTTCCGCGAACGATGTCCGCCCTCAACTCGAAGGGGATCGTGTCGTCGCCGAGCGCGGTGAGCACGACGCGGGGAGGTGGTCCTGCGGCGAACGACAGGCCCGTCAGCACGGGGACCCGCTCTCGCGCGGCCATGACGCGTTCCGGCCACGAACGGGCGAGGTCGGCGAACCGCTCGTCGTCGGCGTACGACGACCCCGGATCCGTTTCGGCGCGAGCCGCCGCGCCGGGCCCGGGCGGTGGGCGAAGCACGGGCGCGTCCGCGCCGTCCTCGTCCTCGTCGACCTTCGACTCGGCCGACGCCGGACCGAGCCCCACCCCCTGGCATCCGCCGATCGCGCCACCCGCAAGGAGCATGGCGAGCGTGAAAACGGAGAGGCGGGCGCAAGGGGGCACGGGATCCCTATAGTCCCGGGGCTTCACCGGCCCGTCATCCCGGCGCGGCCGTCGCGGCGGGAGCCCGCGCCCCCGCTCGGCCTCGCCGATCTCGCCGGCGAGGGCGCGAGCCGACGTGGCGATGTCGGGAGCGTCGCGGAGGGCGCGGATGACGGCCACGCCGGCCGCGCCGGCCTCGCGCACGAGCGGTGCCTCGTCCGGGCCGATTCCGCCGAGCCCGACCACCGGAACGGCCGATTCCAGGACGGCGCGCCGGAACTGCGGGATTCCGAGCGGCTCGCCCTTCTCCGGCACGCCGAACACCGGGGAGAGCACCGCGTAGTTGGCGCCCCCCATCGCGGCGCGTTCCAGATCGCGCGTCGTGTGGCAGCTGACGCCGATCGGGCCGGGGTACCAAGGGCGGATTCGATGCAACGGGGGCGAACGAAATCCGAGTTGCACCGCTTCCGCACCGACGGCGAGGGCGACATCGGCGCGATCCCCGATCACGAGGGCGGCGCCGTAGTCGTTCGTGCGCCGGCGCAGGTCGCGCGCGCAGCGATACAGCGTCGCGCCGTCCATCTGCGGCGCGCGAAGCCAGAGAGCCGTGACCCCGTTGGCGAGCGCGACATCCAGCCGACCGGCGTCGTCGGCACTGTCACCATCGACGATCCAGATCAGTCGGAGGAAGGGAACGAACCACGAGGCGTCGCGCGCCGCGGTCGCGTCCGACGAGGCACCCCGGGCCTCAGATCGCTCGTTCACAGCAACGCCTCCAGGCCGTCGATCCATCCCTCGCGGCCCGGAAGTCGGTCGAGCGCGAGCAACACGCCCCCGAGGTAGGCGGCGCGGCTGAAGGCCTCGTGCACCAAGGTGATGCCCTCGTGCTCGTTGGCGAGACGCACCTCCTGGCGGGCGTGGAGACCCGGCAGTCGCAGGCTGTGGATGCGCACACCTCCTTCGTCGAGCCCTCGCGGCGTCGGATCGCCGCTCGTCGGTCCCGGCCGTGCGCCCGCCGCAGCGAGTTGTCGCGCGGTGGCTCGGCTCGTGCCGGACGGTGCATCCCGCTTCGCCTCATGGTGCGACTCGACGATCTCGACGCGCGGGAGGTACGGCACCAACCGCCGTGCCATCGCCTGGAGCAGCACCATGCCCACCGACAGGTTCGGCGCGGCGAGGACGGCGCGACCCCGCGATCGCGCCAGCGCGTCGAGCGGATCCCGCGCCGATTCGGCGACCCCGGTCGTGGCGAGAATCGCGTGCGCGCCCTCTTCGAGCGCGACTCGGACGTTGTCCGTGGCGGCCTCGGGCGTCGTCACGTCGAAGAGGAATTCCGCGCGCCCGGCCCGCATCGCAGCCCGCAGATCGTCTCCCTTCGCGACCCGGCCGACGACGAGCACGTCCCCCCTTTCGGCCAAAAGGGGCACCAGCGTGCGACCCATTCGGCCGTTCGCTCCCGCGACGACGACGCGACGCGGCTCAGGCATCGCCGGCGATCTCCCGATCCCCGCGCCCCGCGAGGGCCCGGGCGAACGCGTGGACGGCGCCCTCCTGCTCCCGCGTCTCGATCGACCCGGGCCTACGCGCCCGCACCTCGGCGATCGCACGATCCGGCTCGGCGCCCTCCGCGACGAGCCACGCGGCGAGGACGGTGCCCGTTCGGCCGAGGCCCGCCATGCAGTGGACCGCGACCGCGCGCCCCGCGCCGACCTGTTCGCGAATCCACGCGGTGATCGAGAGCAACTGCTCCGGGGAGGGCGGGTGGAAGTCCTCGACGGGCTCATGGCGCGTCGCGAGCCCGAGCGCATGGGCCGCGTGCGGCGGTTCACGCCCGGTCAGCGTCAGCACCGCCCCGATGCCCACCGCGAGGAGCGCGGGCAACTCGTCCGCACGCGGGCACGCCATGCCGGCAACCCGGCCCTCCACGATCCAACCGAAGTTCGGAGGCAACGGGGCGGTGCGGTCCACGCGGGCATCATGCGACGGGAATCGACCGGGCGCACGCTCGATCCGGGCGGGTCAGGCGAGGTCCTCGGACGCCTCGAAAACGGTGTCGCCCGAGCCGGACCAGGCGACCCGGCGGGTCGCCCGCCAGGCTTGCAGGAGGTGCGTGGCGAGAAGCGTCGCGGCGAGCGGTCCGGCCACCCCCCAGCCGAGTCGTGGAATCCCGTCGATCGCGAACCAGGCCGCGATCGCACTCAACAGGCCGTAGCGCAGCGCGCTCGCCGCGTGCGTGGACCCGGCCCGCGTCAGACGCTGATGGAGGTGCTCGCGGTGCGGGGCGCCCCACGACATCCCGCGTCGTCGCTTCGCGATCAATCCGAGCAGCACGTCGATCGTCGCGGGCAGGAGCGGTGCCGCGGCCCACGCCCACGGCAACGGCGTCGTCTCGATGCCGCCCCCGAGGTTGCGCATCGGTAGGAGGGCGATCGCGAATCCCAGCAGATGCGTCGCGCCGTCCCCGGGAAAGGTCCGAGCCGGCGTCGCATTCGCGAGGGCGAGCACGAGCACGCCGCCGACGAGCGTCGCGTAGAGCGCGCCGTCACCGACACCCGCGCCGTATCCGGCGCCGATCGCAAGCGGCGTGATCCACACCGCGCAGGTGATCAGATCGATCCCGTCCATGAAGTTCACGAGGGTGACGACGGCGACGATCCAGAGCCAGGCGGCGATCGGGTCGAGCACGCCGAACGAAAGCGCCACGAACCCCGGTGCCGCCTCGCCCGCGAAGCGCCACCCCAGACCCACCGCGAGCGCGGCGCACGCGGCTTGCGCGAGACCCTTGCCGGCGGGTCGAAGGCGCACGCGATCGTCGAGGAGACCGATCGCGAGGAACCCCACCGCCGGCAGCGCGAAGGCGAGTCCCGCCGCGGCGATCCCCGCGAACGCGCCGGAACCAAGGGCCGCGATCGTGCCTCCCGAGAGGGCGCCGAGCAACGCGAACCCGCCGACCCGCGGGGTCGCGCGTCGGTGCGAGCCGCGCGCGTTCGGGCGGTCCACGAGGCCGAGACGCTCCGCCCATGCGATGGCCGGTGCGAGCAGGACCAGACCGCCAGCGAAGCCCGCTGCGACGAAGGCCATGCGACGCCCTCCCGAGTCGCCGGCACGCGAGGCGCCGAGGACGCGGTATCCTCGGCTCGCGGGCTTGCACTGCAAGCCGCTCGAGGAGGCCGCTCCGGCGATGCGCGAACGGATGTCCGGGCGGAGTGCAATCGCGCACCTGATGCGGCGCGCCGTCGTCGCCCCCGACGCGGCGACGTTCGAGACGTGGCGCGACCGACCGTACGAGGACGTCGTCGCGGCCCTGCTCGCCCATCTCGACACGGCCCGCGCACCCGATCCCGCGGGTTTCGATGCCTACCGTCCCGGCGAGATCCAGCAGCTCTGGATCGAGCGGATGATCGGCGGCCCCGCGCCGTTTGCCGAGCGCGTGGCGTTCTTCTGGCACGACCACTTCGCGACGAGCGATGCGAAGGTGCAGGACCCGCTGCTGTTGTGGCGACAGCAGGCGCTGTTCCGAAACCGCGGCGGCGGATCGTTCCGCGACCTCCTGAAGGGCGTCGCCCGCGACGTCGCGATGGTCCGCTACCTCGACGGCAACAGCAACCGTCGCGGCCATCCGAACGAGAACTTCGCGCGCGAGTTGCAGGAGCTCTTCGTCCTCGGGATCGGTCGGTACACGGAGTCCGATGTCCGTGAGGTCGCGCGCGCATTCACCGGCTGGGGCTCGCGACACCACGACTTCGTGGTCCGTGCGGAGTTCCACGACGACGGCGAGAAGACCGTCCACGGTCGCACGGGTCCCTTCGACGGCGACGACGTGATCGATCTCCTCCTGGAGCAGCCCGCGGCCGCCGAGCACCTCGCCCGCTCGCTGCTGCGCTGGTTCGTGACGGGGAAGCCGTCCGATGCGGACGTGCGAACCCTGGCCGACGTCGTGCGAGCGCGGGACTTCCACATGCGTTCCATTCTCGGCGATCTGTTCGTGTCGGACGCCTTCCTCGATCCCGCGCACGAGGGCGACCTCGTTCGTGGCCCGGTCGATCTCGTCGTCGCGACCTGGCGGGTCCTGGGCCTGCGCTCCGTGCCGTCCTGGGTCCACGCGAGCCTCGATCGGATGGGACAGATCCTGTTCCGGCCGCCCTCCGTGAAGGGTTGGACGGAGGGCACCGGATGGCTCTCGAGCGGCGCGCTCATCGAGAGGCTCGCCCTCGCCGAGCGCGCGGCGGACCTGGTACCCCTCGACGCCCTCGCCCCGCTGGAGGAACTCGCCTTCGGTCCCTCCCTTCCGCCCACGCTGGCGCCGGCGCTCGAGGGGCAGGTCGGCCGAGCGCGAGCGCGCCTCGTCCTCGGATCTCCGGAGTTTCAACGCGCATGAACCACCCTCCCCGCTCTTCGCACCCGACCCGCCGTGACGTGCTGGGCGGCGCGATCGCGTTCTGCGGTGTCGCGATCCTGCCGCGCTTCGCCCGTGCGGACCCCTCGGCCCTTCCGGAGCGCAGGAGGACGATCGTTTCGATCCACCTCGAGGGAGGCAACGACGGCTTGAACACCGTCGTGCCGTACGCGGATCCGGCCTACACGCGGCTTCGTCCCTCGCTTGCGATCGAGGCGTCGCGGGTCCGCCGCCTCGACGACTCGGTTGGCCTGCACCCGTCGTTGGGCGGCATCGAGGCGCTGTGGAAGCGCGAGCGCGTCGCGCTCGTGGAGGGCGTCGGGTACCCCGATCCCAACCTGAGCCACTTCCGCGCGACCGAGATCTGGCACACCGGTCAACCGGATCGTGCGCCGACGCGCGGATGGATCGGGCGCGCGCTCGACGCGCATCCGACCCGCGCCCCGCTGCGCAGCGTCGCGCTCGCGAGCGAGCCGCCGCTCGCGCTGGCGATGGATGCCCCGGGCTCGATCACGATGACGACGTTCGAGCGCTTCCACGTGCCCGCCGGCATGGGCGCCGTCGCCGATCTGTGGCGCCGCCACGGCGACGCGCCCGACCTCCGCGGCGATCTCGCGCGCGCCGGAACCGAGGCCTTGGACGTCGCTGCGCGCCTCGCCGCGCTGAAGCCGGCGGGTGGCCCGTACACCGGCGCGCTCGGCGGGAAACTCCGTCTCGTCGAGTCGCTGCTGCTCGCCGACCTCGATCTCGACGCGATCCATCTCGGCCAGGGCGGCTACGACACGCACTCGAACCAGACCGCACAGCACGCGCGCCTGTTGCAGGAACTCGGATCGAACCTCGACACGTTCCAGCGACGGATCGACGACGCGAAGATCGGCGATCGCGTCGTGACGTTCGTCTTCAGCGAGTTCGGCCGCCGCGCCGCCGAGAACCTGAGCGGCGGCACCGACCACGGCACCGCCGGACCGGTGTTCGTGATCGGGACGGGCGTTCGCCCGGGCCGCCACGGCGCGTCGCCGTCGCTCGATGATCTCGACCGCGACAACCTCCGCCACACGGTGGACCTGCGCTCCGTGCAGGCCGCGCTGCTCGCGCACGCCTACCGCATCGACCCGGCGCCGATCGTCGGCGCACACCCCCCGATGGCGTTGTTCGCATGATGCCGCGCCGTTTCCTCGTCGCCGTCGCCATCGCGTGGATCGCGCTCGGCGGTTCGGTTCGTGCGGACGAATCGACCTCCGCACCCGCCGTCGCACCGACGGCCGTGCCCGCGACCTTTCCCGCGCACCGTCTCGCCTGGCTGCCGCTCGATCCGCTCGATCGCTACGACCTCCAGACGTCGCATCCGCGCGAGGCCGGACGACTGACCGCTCTCGCGCGACGGGCCGAGTCGTTGCGCAAGCAACTCGCCGATCCGAAGCTCGCGCCGTCCGCACGCGAGGGCATCGAAAAGCAGATCGCCTCGGTCGACGAAGAAGGCAGGAAGGTGCTCGCGACCGTCCTCGGAACGCCACCCCTCGCGCGTGCGACCCCCGCCCTGCTCGAGGCGATCGCCAGCGCGGCCGACGGCCCCCATGCCGCGTTCCGACACGCCATGGCGGTCGGGGCCCACGTCGTCCCCCTCGAGGAGAGAACGCGCGCGCTGATCGAGGCGGTTCGCGCGCGGGTGGAGGGGGCGTTGCTCTCCGTCGAGGACCAGCGAACGTCGATCCCCGCGGCCTGGAAGGAGGTCGCCCTGGGCGAGAACGACACGGCACTTCGCCAGGAACTCACCACCCGCACGTCGCAGGCGCTCGATCGCCAGGTGCGCGCTCTGGAGAAGCGTTGGTGGAACGTCCTCGACTTCCTTCTGACCGACGCGGAGCGCGCGACGTGGTTCCGCGCGCTTCCGCCCGGCTGGCTCGACAAGGTCGAACCGGCCGAGCATCTCTACGACCTTCCCGACCTCACGCCGTCCCAGGCCGCACGCATCCTCTCGCACCTGACCGAGTTCGAAGCCGAGGCCAGTCCGGACCAGGCGGCCGTGCGACGTGTGCAGGCGGCGTTGCGCGAACCCGGCCTCACGGACGACGCGAAGAAGTCGCTGCGCCGCGATCAGACCGCCGCGGAGGCGCGACTCGTCGAGACCATGGTCGCGCTCGGCCGCGCGCTGCGGGACCTGTCCACCCCGGAGCAGGAACTCGCCTACGACGCGATCCCGCCGCGGCTCTCGGCGGCGGACCGCCGAACGCCGCCCGAGCGGATCCTCGAGCGCATGCGGTTGACGCCGGCACAGACCGCGCGCCTGAAGGCGATGCGCGACGAAGCGGCCGGGGCCGTGCGTGACCTTCGATCGCGCGCCGCGGAACTGACGAAGGAGCAGGCGTCCTACGGCCCCGACGCGCCGCAGCAGATGATGATGATGGCCGGTCTCGCGGAGGTGCGAAGCACCGGGGCACGGCTTGCGCGCGAGGCGCTGGGTGTGGTATTCCGCGACGTCTTGACGGAAGAGCAGGTCGTGGATTGGGTGCTGCTCGCCCGCACGCCGTAGCGTTTCGCGGGGGAGCCGCGAAGGGAGGGACGCCGTGCTGCCCGCGCAAGTCGACGTGTTGATCCTCGGAGCCGGGATCGCCGGTGCCGCGACCGCCTGGTATCTGCACCACGAACGCACGCGCGACGTGCTCGTGATCGAGCGCGAGGCCGCCCCCGGCCAGCAGGCGTCGGGACGCAACGCGGCGATCCTCCGCGTGCCCGACGCACCGCCGCTGCTCAAGGCGTGGGCCGCAGCGAGCCGGTCGGTGCTCCGATCCCTCGGGGTCGTGCGCGACACGGGCGGGCTCCTGGTGGGCCCGGGCGACGATGCCCCGCCGCCCGATCATCCGCTCGCGGCCCTTCGCGGTCGCCTCGTGCCGAACGGGGGCAGCATCGACGTGCCGCGGCTGCTCTCGATCTACCTGGAGGGCACGCGGGTCTTTGCCGGCGTCGACGCGGAGCCTCCCGTGGCGCGCGACGGCGGATTCACCGTTCCGACGAGCGCCGGCCCGATCCATGCGCGCGTCGTCGTCAACGCGACCGGCGCGTGGGCCGGTCGCTTCGGCGCGGGTCCGCTGCAGCCGACGCGCCGGCACGTCGCGATCAGCGCCCCGGATCCGCGCGTCCGCGACGAGTGGCCGTGGGTCTGGGACCTCGCGTCGGCCTGGTACGCGCGGCCGTGGTCCGGTGCGTGGCTGCTCTGCGTCGGCGATGAGACCCCCGTGGACGCTGACGACGATCCGTCCCCCGACCCCGATGTGATCGCTCGGATCGAGTCGCAATTCGCCACGCTCCTCGATCCCCTGCCGACACCGCACCTCACGCGTTCATGGACCGGACATCGCACGTTCGCTCCGGATCGCATGCCGCGGGTGCACGAGGACGCCCAGCGCTCCGGTTTGGTTCACGTCGCCGCCCTCGGCGGCCACGGCATCACGCTCTCTCCGGCGATCGGCGCCGTCGCGGCGTCGATCGTACGGTCCATCCTCGAACGGAACTCCGCCCCGACGAACTGAGGGCTCCGCCGGTCAGCGCCCCGCCGTCGTCAGTTCGCGCACGCGTTCGGCGATCCGCGGGGAGAACGGGTCGAGCCGCAGCATGTTCTCGTACCCGCGGATCGCCTCGTCCACGTCGCCGGCGAGGTCCGCCGCGGCGCCGACGGCGTACCAGCGCACGGGATCCTCGGGCACCTCGGCCGCGTCGGCCGCCAGATGCGGACGGATCGCCGCGAGCAGGTCGGGTTCGCGACGGACGCGATCGAAGCCGTCGAGCGCCGCGCGAGCCGCGGCCGTGCGCACGGCGAGCGACGGATCGTCGAGCGCACGGCGCAACGCGACGGCGGCGGCCGGACCCTCCAGGGCTGCAAGGGCGCCGACCGCACGACGCCGCACCAGGCTGTCCGGATCGGCGAGCCGCCGCAGGACGGCGACGGGGACGGCCCTCGCGTAGGGCGTCAGCAACTGCATCGCGCTCGCCCGGACCACGCGTGGCGCTTCGGGGTCGTCGAGCACCGCGATCAGCGCGGTGTGCGCGTCGGGCTCCTTCCGTCGCGCCGCCGCGATCGCCGGCACCCAGTCGGGCAGAGGTCGCGGGTTCGGCCACCAGGACGCCGCGGCCGTGGCGAGTTCGCCGAGGGACTTGGGCTTGGCGTCGGAGGCGGCGAGCGGTCCCGGTGTGTGGCACGTCGAACAGGCGTCGCGTGCGAGGCGATCGGCTTCCAGCGCGAGGCCCGGTCGCGGGATCGAGATCGAGTGGTCCGCGACGTAGCCGTGCCCGCGTTCGATCTCGAGGAACGGCATGTGGCAGGCGACGCAGGACGACCCCGAACCGTCGAGGGCGTGGTGCGTGTGCGCCGCGATGTCGCGGCCGATGTCGTCATGACATCCGATGCAGAGCCGCGGATCGTCGGGCGCGTGACGGAGTTGGCTCGGCTGGGAGCCACCGTGCGGATCGTGGCAGGTGGCGCAGGTGAGCGCGCCCTCCGTCGCACAGCGACTGACCGCGAAGGGCAGCCCGTCGTAGACCAGTTCGGTGACGCGGCCCGTCGGATCGATCCGTTCGGGATCGACGAGCAGAGTCGGATCGACGTGCTCGAACAGATCGTCGCCCGGACGGAAGTCGCGGCGTACGAGGTCGGCTTCCATGTGGCACTGGAGGCAGACGGCGACGGCGTCGTCGCGCGCCAGGTCGAGCAGGCGGACGATCGGATCCGCGCTCGTCGCCGGCTCGCGACCGGCGTTGCGCTCCTCGTGCCATGCGACGTGGGCCTCGCCGGGGCCGTGGCACATCTCGCAATCGACGCCGAGCGCTCGTGCTTCGAGCCGCGGCCCGGCGGCGACGGGCGCGCCGGAGACCGGTCGGCTGCCGCTCGTGTGGCAGCGCGCGCAACTGCTGTCCCACGAACGCGTCGGACCGGTCCAGAACGACGCGTCGCCGGGGTGGACGATCGGCGCCTCGTCCCACGAAAGACCCGGCGCGCCGAAGAGCAGGTACGTGTAGTCGAACCAGTTGCCGGTCGGCACTTCGAACATCGCGGGAAGCACCTGCTGACGACCGTCCGGAAGCGTCGCGACGAACATCTGGACGCGCATCCGTCCGACCGCGTGCGTCAGGTGGTAGTCGGTCGGTGCGCCGTCCGGACCGGTCGTTCGAGCGAGGAAGCGATCGCCGTCGCGACGCCAACTCGTCTCGCCCGGTGGATGGGCGACGGTGGCCCCGTCGAGCACGTCCTGCGGAAGATTGTCCGGGCCGACCGGAAGGAACGTGTGCGCGTGGCTCGAGCGACGCCAGGTCGCGACCTCGTCGGCGTGGCACGTCGCGCAGCGATCCGTCCCGACGAAGCCCGCTTCGGGGGCCCGGAGCAACGGCGCGGACACCCCGGGCGGATCCCTCGGCGTCTCGTCCTCCGCGACGGCCGGCCACGCGACCAAGGCGGCGGCGAAACCGACGAACAGGCTGACGAGGGCGACGCGCGCGTGCGTCGCGCGAAGGCATCGGGGTGAACGGGCCATCGCGTTCCTCTCGCCCCCTCGGGACGGACGATCGTACCGGATCCCGGTCAGTCGCGACGGGCGCGAAGGACGGCATACGGCCCGAACTCGCCGACCGCCTCGAAGCGGAACAACACCAACCCATCACCGAGCGCCTGCACCGAGGCGAACGTGCCTCGCTCCGCGACGAGGCCGAGCGTGCGCTCGGGCTCGAACGCGATCGCCTCGAAGGTCGGAAGGTCGCCGCGCCGCGTCCAGCCCGACGACGCCTCGCGCACCGATCTCGCGTCCCGGTGCTCCGCGAGGCCGTCCGCCGCGCTCGAGCGCTCGGCTTCGCTTCGCGGCGCCGCGAACGCGACCAGGCCGTCGTCGCCCGCCGCGGCGAGCGCGAGCTCGGTGGCCCGTTCGAGCCATCGCGCGCGCGCCGCGGCGGACTCCGCCCCGGCCGGTCCAAGACGTCCGAGCGCGGGTACGGCGAGCAGGAGCGTCGTCGCGGCGGCCGCCACGAGCGTGGCGAGTCGCAGGCGACGCGCCCAATCGGCGCCGAGCCCCCCGAGGCCTCGTCCGCCGAACGCCAGCGCGACGGGCGCCGCCAGCGGCGCGATCGCCCAGATGTCCGTCGAGGAGTCGGCCGCGAAGGCCGTCGCAAAGGCGTAGGCGAAGGTCGCGGCGATGGCCGCGCGTATCGAGACGGTCGCCGCGCGCCAGGACGTGGGGACGCCCAGGACGATGGGACCGCCGAAGGCGATGAGGGTCCCCACGACTCCGGTCCCGACGGCCGAGCCCGCTCCGAGCGGAGAGCGCGCGCCGGGGAGGAGTGCGAAGGCACACGCGGCCAGGAGGCCCGGTGCGATGCGCCACACCCAACGCGCCTCGCGACGGGCGTGGTGAAGGAAGAGCGGAAGGGCTGCCACGAACCCGAACGGTGCGCCCACCGCGGCCACGAGCGCACATGTGGCTGTCGCGCGCGCCGCGCGGACGCCGGGTGCTGCGACGAAGAGGACGCCCAGGGCCAACGCGACCGCCGGGAGGCCGAGCGCCTGCGCCGCGGCGCCGCCGGAGGCGATCGCGAGCGACGGATGGAGCAACGCGAGTAGACCGACGAGCAACGCGCTCGCCGGCCGCGCCCCGAACCGCAACGCGAGCGCCAGGGCGAGGGGCGCGAGCAGTGCCCCCGACAAGAGGTCCACCGCGCGCACCGCCGACGTCGCGGTGGCACCGGCGAACACGAACGGCGCAGCGAGCCACGCGGTGGGGAGTCCCCCCGCGCCCGGCACTTCGATCGCACCGCGCGCCAGCGCCCGTGCCGCCGACGCCGCTTCGGCGCCGGCGCCGAGCAGCGGCAGGTGGAACGCCTCGGCGCGGACGACGATGCCGGCGACGGCGAGCGCCACGAACACACCGCGGCCGAGCGCGGGCGGCGGCGGCGCCACGCCGCGCTACGCTCTCGCGGGACGCGCCTTCGGCACCTTCGGCAGGTTCTTCTTGTACCAGACGAGCGTCTTGGCGAGCCCCTCGGCGATGCGAACGCGGGGACGGAAGCCGAGCACCTCCTGGGCCTTGACGATGTCGGCAAGGCTGTGCCGGACGTCGCTCGGTCGAGAATCGCCGAACTGCGGCGTGATCTCGCGTTCGAGGAGCGTCCCGAACATCGTGATCAGTCCACCGATGCTCAGACGTGCCCCGGACGCGATGTTGAACACCTCGCCCTCGGCCTTCGGTGCCACGCACGCGAGGCGGAACGCCTCGATCACGTCGGAGACGTGGATGAAGTCGCGCGACTGCTTGCCGTCGCCGAACACGACCGGCGGGTCGCCGCGCAGGATCGCCTGGCAGAACGCGCCGATGACGCCGGCGTGCGCTCCCTCGGTCGCCTGCCGCGGGCCGTAGACGTTGAACAGTCGCAACGAGACGGTCTCGAGGCGGTACGTCGTGTAGAAGACGCGCGTCAACTCCTCGCCCATCAGCGAACCCGCGCCGCCGGGGGTGTACGGCATCGGCAGCATCGACTCTTCCTTGGGAAGAACCGGGCTCTCGCCGTAGACGCCGGCGCTCGAGGCGAAGACGACGCGCTTCACCCTCATGTCGCGCGCCGCGATCAGGCAGTTCAGCGTCCCGACCGCCGCGATCTCGATCGCGGTCTTCGGATCGGCGACCGACGGTGCGACCCCCGGCGGACAGCCGAGGTGAAGCAGGTAGTCGCAGCCCTTCGCCGCCTTGCGCAGTTCCTTTTCGTCCCGGACGTCGCCTTCGTGCACGCGGACGTCGGCGACCTTCTGGTCCTGGAGGTTCTTGCGCGACCCGGTGCTCAAATCGTCGTAGACGACGACCTTGTCGCCGCTCGCGACGAGCGAATCGACGAGGTTCGAGCCGATGAATCCGGCTCCGCCGGTGACCAGGTACTTGGCCATCGAGATCCTCGGTCACCCGGGCTTCGAGGGGGGCGTGGCAGCCCCAGGGTGGCCCGGAGAGGATAGGGCTCCCCCCCCGAGATCGGAAGCGAATCCCGGGAGAAGGCCGAAGAATCAGCCCTTTTCGGTGCCCCGGATCGGATCGGCGTTGGTCCGGAACCACTCGAGCGTGCGGTGCAACCCGTCCTCGAGGCTGACCGTGGGCCGCCACCCGAGCGCCCGAAGTCGGCTCACGTCCGGTTCGCGGCGGCGCGGATCGTCGGCCGCCGAGGACAGGTGACGGATCACCCCGGGGACGCCGGCCAGGCGGGCCACGAGACGCGCGAAGTCGGCGATCGTCAACTCGCCGGGCATGCCGACGTTCACGGGCATGCCGTCACCGCCGCGCGCGACGGCCAGCAGACCCGACACCGTGTCCTCGACGTAGCAGAAGCTTCGCGTCTGCCCCCCGTCGCCGTGGATCGGGAAGGGTTCGCTGGCGAGTGCGGCGGCAACGAACGCGGGCAGGACGCGCCCGTCGTCCGGCCGCATCCGCGGGCCGTAGGTGTTGAAGATGCGCGCGATCTGGGTGGCGACGCCGCGATGTCGCCGCCACGCCATCGTGAGGGCTTCCGCGTAGCGCTTCGCCTCGTCGTACACGCTGCGCGGGCCGATGGGGTTGACCCGCCCCCAGTACGTCTCCGGCTGCGGAAAGACCTCGGGGTCGCCGTACACCTCGCTCGTGCTGGCGAGCAGGAATCGGGCGCCCTTCTCTTCGGCCAGGCGCAGCGCCTGTTCCGTGCCGACGCTGCCGGTCCGCAGGATCTCGATCGGGATCCGCTCGAAGTCGATCGGACTGGCGGGGCTTGCCAGATGCAGCACCGCGGACACGGGCCCCTTGACGCGAAGCGGCTCGCAGACGTCCTGCTCGACCAGATCGACCCGATTCCCGGCCCGGTGATGATCGAGGTTCTCGCGACGTCCGGTGCAGAGGTTGTCGAACACCGTGACGACGTGGCCGTCGGCGACGAGGACGTCGACGAGATGGGATCCGACGAAGCCGGCGCCGCCGGTCACCACGATCCGGGATCCCGGTGCGAAGGGATGCAAACGCTGGCTCATGTGTTGAGGAACTCGTCGAGGAATCGGGTGCTGTAGTCGCCGCGCTGGAAGTGTCCGTTGCGAAGGATGCGGCGGTGGAGCGACAAGTTGGTCTTGATGCCCTCGATGCGGTACTCGTCCATCGCGCGACGCATCCGCTTGATCGCCTCGTCGCGGTTGTTCGCGTGCACGATGACCTTCGCGATCATGCTGTCGTAGTGCGGGGGAATCCGATACCCGGCGACGACGTGGCTGTCGATTCGCACGCCCGGGCCGCCAGCCGGCTGGTAGGCGGTCACGAGGCCCGGCGACGGAGCGAAGCCGCGGTCCGGATCCTCGGCATTGATCCGCACCTCCAGCGCGTGCCCGCGGAAGTCGACGTGCTGTTGCTTGCGGCCGAGCGGCTCGCCGGCGGCGATCCGGATCTGTTCACGAATCAGGTCGATGCCGGTCACCAGCTCGGTGACCGGATGCTCGACCTGGATGCGCGCATTCACCTCGATGAACCAGAACTCCTTGCCGCTGACGAGGAACTCGACCGTGCCGGCGCCGTGGTAGCCGACGCTCTTCGCCAATTTCACGGCGGCGCGACCCATCTTCGTCCGGAGATCGTTGGTGATTCCCGGGCTCGGGCTCTCCTCGACCAGCTTCTGGTGGCGGCGCTGTACGGAGCAGTCGCGCTCGCCGAGGTGGATCAGGTCGCCCTTCTTGTCGCCGAGGATCTGGATCTCGACGTGGCGCGGCGCCTCGATGTACTTCTCGATGTAGACGCTTCCGTCCCCGAACGCCGCCTGCGCCTCGGTGCGCGCCGTCGCGAGGCTGGTGAGCAGGCTCATGTCGTTGTGCGCGACGCGCATCCCGCGTCCGCCGCCGCCGCTCACCGCCTTGATCAGCACCGGGTAGCCGACCTTGCGCGCGACCTTCAGCGCCTCGTCCTCGTCCTGGATCGGGCCGTCGCTGCCCTCCACGACCGGGATCCCCGCGGCAACCGCTGCCGCACGGGCCGCGGCCTTGTCTCCGACGCGCTTGATCGTCTCGACGTCGGGTCCGATGAACTCGATGTTGTTCGCGCGGCAGACCTCGGCGAACTGCGGGTTCTCGGACAGGAAGCCGTACCCCGGATGCACCGCGTCCACGTCGGCGATCTCCGCCGCGCTGATCAGGCTCGCCACGGAGAGATAGGACTTCGCGCTGGGCCCCGGCCCGATGCAGATCGACTCGTCGGCGAGGTCGAGGTACGGGGCACCGGCGTCCGCCTGCGAGTAGACGACGACGCTCTCGATGTCGAGTTCGCGGCAGGCTCGAATGACCCGGAGCGCGATCTCGCCGCGGTTGGCGATCAGGACGCGCTGAAACATGCGATCAGGAGACCTTCACGCGGAACAGGGGCTGTCCGTACTCGACCGGTTGGCCGTCTTCGACGAGCGCTTCGAGGATCTCTCCGGAAAGGTCCGCCTGAATCTCGTTGTTGACCTTCATCGCCTCGATGATGCAGACCACCGACTGGGATGTGACCCGGTCGCCGGCCTGGACGTAGGGCTCGGCGTCGGGGCTCGGCCGCCGGTAGAAGGTGCCCACCATCGGCGAGGTGATGTCGCGCGTGCCCGGCGGCGGTCCCGCGGGGGCGGCGGGGCCGGCGGAGGGATCGGACGGCGCCGTCGGCGCCGGGAACGAGGGCGGCGCGACGGAGGCCGCGACCGCCGGAAGGTAGGTGCCGACCGGTGCCTCCGCCTTCCGCAGGTGGACCCGCCAGCCCTCCTGCTCGAGCTCGACCTCGACCAGGCCGTTCTGGTTCATCAGCCGGACGAGACGCCGTAGCGCGCGATGGTCCATCGAGACCTCCGCCGGGGCGCCCACGGGAGCGTTCCCGAACCGATGGGCGGATCCTAGCGGGCGCGGCGGAAGGCTCCAAGCCCGACCCGGCTCCTGGCAGGAGGCGGAATCGTTCGAGTGCCGGGGGCGCTCGACTCGGCCCCCTGACCGAAGAGGCCGACCGGCGCGTGGTTCAGCTCCGCAGCAACTCCTCGGCGATCTCGATCGCGTTGAGCGCGGCGCCCTTGCGAATCTGGTCGCCGGTCAGCCAGAGGTCGAGCCCGCGCTCATGGGAAGGATCCCGACGCACCCTCCCGACCAGGACGTCGTCTCCCCCTTCGGCGTCTCGCGGCGTGGGGAAACGGAGTGTGGCGGGATCGTCCACGACACGCACCCCCGGCGCGGCGGCGATCCACGCGCGTGCCTCGTCGGGCGTGACGGCACGTGCGAGTTCCAGATTGACCGCCTCGGAATGGGCCGTGCGCACGGGAACGCGCACGCACGTCGCGGTCAGTCGGAGGTCGGGCCGTCCGAGCAGCCGGCGACTCTCGCGGAGGAGTTTCCGTTCTTCGGTGGTGGTGCCGTCGGGCGTGAACGCCTGCACGAACGGCAAGACGTTCGCGTGGATCGGTCGCGGGAAGACGTCCGCGGTGAGCGCGAGGCCCTGCCGTTCCTCCTCCCCTTGGCGCGCCAGTTCGGCGAGGGCCTTGGCGCCGCCGCCGGAAACCGCCTGGTAGGTCGCGACGACCGCGCGCTCGATCCGGACGTGCCGTTCGATCGGAGCGACCGCCATCACGAACAGGATCGTCGAACAGTTCGGATTCGCGATCAGCCCGGCCCGAGGACGCGACCCCGGCACGCGCAGCGAATCGAGGTCGCGCGGGTTGACCTGCGGAACGACCAGGGGGATCGACGGATCCTCACGGAAGGCCGACGAGTTGTCGATCACCGTGGCGCCGTGTTCGGCGGCGCGACGCGCGTGGGCGGCCTGGGCGCTCCCTGCGGAGAAGAACGCGAAATCGACGCCGTGGAAGTCGGCGGTCGAAAGATCCTCCACCAGGAGATCGCGACCGCACCGGTGCAAGGTCGTTCCGGCGCTGCGGGGCGACGCCATCACGCGCAGCGACTCGATCGGAAACGCGCGCGACGACAGGAGTTCGAGCAGCGCCTCCCCGACGACGCCGGTCGCGCCGGCGACCGCCACGGACCACCGCCGCGCCGTCACGACGGATCTCCATCGGAGGCGGAGCGCCGCCACGCTCCGCTGCGGCCCCCGTCCTTCTCGAGCAGCCGGAGGCCCTCGATCGACGCCGTGCGATCGACACCCTTGATCATGTCGATGAGCGCGAGCGCCGCGACGGCCGCCGCCGTCAGCGCCTCCATCTCGACGCCGGTCCGCGCGGTCACGCGGGCCTCGGTCACGAAACGCACCGTGTCCGGCGGTTCGAGATCCGCGCGCACGTCGACGAGGTCGAGCCCCAACGGGTGGCAGAGGGGAATGAGATCCGCAGTGCGCTTGGCGCCCTGGATCCCGGCGAGTCGGGCGACGGCTAGCGCGTCGCCCTTCCTCGTGGTGCCCGAACGCACGAGTTCCAAGGTCGCGGGCGACATGCGCACCCGCACCTCGGCGACGGCGCGCCGTGGCGTGATCGCCTTCGAGCCGACGTCCACCATCCGGGCGGATCCCGAGTCGTCGAGGTGGGACAGGCGGTCGGCGTCCATCGGGGAATCGTACTCCGTACGAGTCTCACCGAGAATGCGGTCGTGGGCCGTCATCGACGCGGCGCGGAGGTCCTCCTTCCGTCGGCCCGTTGGTGCGGAACTCCACCGCACGCCGGCGATCGTGATGCGTCGCGATCGAACGACGACTCGCGCCTCGACGCGGCCGTGCAACCCGTCCCACGCGCTGCGACGACGGGACCGCCCCGAACGCCCAGAGCCCCGACGGGCACCTCCTTCTCATGTCTTGCGATCCTCTCGCTCGCGCCGAGTGCGGCCGTTGCGAGTTCCCCCACCTTGAGCGCGGTCCGATCCGCGTGTCCCGCGCCGCGACACGCCGTCGTTCCGGAAGGCGGGTCGCGACGGAACGTGCGCGACGGGCGTTCGGGACTCGTGTCGTCGGACGAACGGGATTCGTTCACCTTGTGCGCCGAGCGGGGATGGTGAGCGGCCCGACCCCTCCACCCCGAGACGGGGTGGACGCAGGGGCGGACGGACCGAGGCTCGCGCGGCGTGCGGGGCAAAGTGGGCCTCCACCAACCAACACGATGTTTCGACCCCGGTTCCACACGAAATCTCGTTTCCCCCTCTCGCGCCACCCCGGGACCGCCTCGAGTTCGTCCCATCCCGCCTCCCCTGGGCAGACCCGTCGGACCCAGCGATAGCATTCCCGCGGAGGGACATGAGCCAGCCACCGCCGGAGGCCGACGCCACCTGGCACGCCGCCAAGGCGGTGTTCCTCGCCGCGCTCGACGAACCGACCTCGGCCCGAGCCGACCTGATCGCGACGTCCGGCCTCGACGCGGCGGCCCAGTCCCTCTTGTACCGGATGCTGGAACTCGATGGCGGCGCGGACACCGAGGCGATCCGATTGGATCTGCCGACGGTCGCCGACGAGGCGACGCCCCCGTTCGAGCCCGGCGACCGACTGGGCGGCCGCTACCTCCTCGGGGCCCCGCTCGGCGCGGGCTCCCACGGCTGGGTCTTCGCCGCGACGGACGGCATCACCGGCCGATCCCTCGCGATCAAGACGCTCCGCCCGAGCCCGGCCCGCGACCGCCTCGCGACGCGAGCGGAGATGGCGGCGCTGCGCCGACTCCGGCTGCCGGGCGTCGTTCGTTTGCTCGATGAGGGCGAGGACGACGGCATCGCCTGGCTCGCCATGGAGCAGGTCTCCGGCCGGCCGTTTCCCGGCGGCCTCGCGACGTGGACCGAACTTCGCGACCCGCTCATCGGTCTGCTCGTGAACCTCTCGCGTGTTCACGCCGCCGGCGTCGTCCACTGCGATCTGAAGCCGGGCAACCTGATCGTCCGCACGGACCGGCGCATCGCGATCCTCGATCTCGGCGTCGCGCGCTCGGATCCGCGCCGCACGGTGGAGGGAGACCTCGCTCTCCGTCCGGCGCACGGCACGCGCCACTTCGTCGCGCCGGAGGTCGAGCGCGGCGCACCGACGACCTGCGCGGCGGATGTCTACTCGCTCGGCGTGATGCTCGACGAGGCGATCGGCGGTGCCGCGGACCTGCCCGTCGGCGTTCGTCATGCGATCGACCGAGCGCGCGAGCCCGACCCGGAGCGTCGATGGCGCGATGCGGCCGAGTTGCTCGCCGCCATGGAACCGGACTGGATCGGTCGCCGTGTCCACGATGCCCTGGACGGACTGCACCCCTCGACGTCAGGCCGCGACGCGCGCTGGCGCGAGAACGATCTCGCACCTCTCTTCGGCGGTCACGAGCCGTTCGTCCACGAACCGAGCCGTGCCGCGCGCGCCCTGGTTCGGCGCACCGAGGGCGACGACGCACGCGTCCGTCGCGAGTTGTCGGAGTGGCTCGCGTCAGGCGTCGCCGCGTGGAGGCCGGACGGCCGCCTCGACGTCGATCTCGACCTCGCGGACCATCTGCTGGCGTGGCCGCCTTCGGGTGCCCGTCGTTCGGGTCCGATCGACCTCGAGTCGCTGTCGGCGGACGTGTTGACGGCCGCGGCATGCGTCCTGTGGCTCTCGCCGGTCGAGGCCACGCGGATCGGCCCCGTGGTGGGATGGCCGGCGTCGCGCGTCGCCGCAGCGCTCGACGAAGGCCGTCGCGCGGGACTCTGGGAAGAGGACGGGGACGGCACCATCCGCGCTGCGGCAGCGCTTCGCGCCCTGCCGACGAACGGCGGCGAGCGGTTCGACCGGGCCGTCGGCGCGTTCGTTTCCAGACTCGCCGACGACGACAAGGCGGCCGGCCGCTTCGTGGTCGCCGTCGGCGGAGGACCTTGGGCCGCGCATTGCGCGGTGCCCGCGGTGCGCGTCCTGCGGCGAGCGGGACTGACGAGGTTGTCACTGGAGACGGGACGCGAGCTGTGGTTGCGCCAAGCGCACGTGCTCGACGTTCCGTCACGTGCCCGACTGCTTTCCGAACTGCTGCAGTCCGCACTCGCCATCGGCACCGAGGAAGCCTTCAACGTCTTCCTGCAGGCCACCGATCGCTCGCGCGCCGGTCTGCCGGAAGCGGAGGTCGCGATCCGGATCGCGCGCGCGGCCCAGCTGTTTGGGCAGGGCGACGTGCGGCGTGCCCTCGCGTCGCTCGGCGACGCGTTGCCGGAGACCTGGACCGAGTACGAACGCACCTTCGAAGCGTCGTGGCACGCGGTGCGGGTGCGGATCGCCCTCGTCCTGCCTCGCACCGAGCATGCGCGCATCGTTCGCGAAGCGGGTCGCTGGGCGAAGCGATCGGGACGTGTCGAAGCGATTGCGTTGCGCGGCAGCTGGCTCGCGTGGCTCGCATACGTCCGATGGCAGTACGGTCGGGCCCTCGCGCTGCACGAAGCCGCAGCCCGCGCGGCGAGCGGATCGCTGCTGCGCGCCGCCTCGCTGACGAACGCCGCAACCGCCGCGCTCGATGGAGGTCGCATGATCGACGCCGAGCGACTGGCCGAGCAGGCGCTCGGTGTCCTGGCGCAGGCGGCGGTGGGCGTGCCCTCCATCGAGGCGAGGGCCACGTGGATCCACCGGTCGGCGCGATATCGACGCGGGGCCCCGCCCGCACCCGAGCCAGCGCTCCACCGCGCCGCCTGGGCGCACGGCCTCCGGCCGAACGACGGGTGCCTTGCCCTCACCGACGCCGCCACCTGTTGGCGCGAGGGACACCTCGTGCGGGCCCGAAAGTTCGCGCGGCGGGCCCACGCCGCGTTCGCACCCGCCGGGATGCCCGAGTTCGCGGCCCTCGCGGCCTCCCTGGTGGTGGCCTCTGGCGGTCGCCTTCGGCGCCAGGACATCGCGCAGGTTCGCGCAGCACTCGAACGATCGTTCGGCGGTCCGAAGCGTCTGGTCGGCCGACAGGGACTGGCCCTCCTGGAGGGCATGACCCCCGTGCGGCACGGCGTTCCGGTCAGTGCGGCGTCCCCGAGATGGGAGGTCTTGCATCCGCTCGAGGTGGAGGCAATGCTTCCGTCGATGAGGGGTGCACCGGAGGTTCCTTGACCGCGAAGAACGTGACGGAGTTGCTCCAGCGCGTGGCAGGCGGCGACCTCCTCGCCGAGGCGGCCCTCTACGACTGCGTCTACGGCGACCTGCGCCGCGCCGCCCACGCGATTCTCGGTCCCGGGCGCCGATCGAACCGCCTCGGCACGACCGAACTCGTCAACGAGTCCTACCTACGGCTCACCGGCGCCGGCCCACAGACCTATGCGTCGCGCTTCCATTTCCTGTCGGTCGCCTCCAAGGCGATGCGCTCGATCCTGGTCGATGCCGCCCGCCGCGAGGGGCGCCAGAAGCGTCGTCACGTCGCGACCCCGCTTCCGGCCGAGGGCGTTCCCGACGGACGGGCCGTCGGTCCCGAGTTGGTCTGGGACGTGCTCGACCTCCACGAGGGACTGGAGGCGCTCCGGGTCCACGACGAGCGGCAGGCCAAGATCATCGAATTGCGGACGTTCCTCGAACTGACCCGCCAGGAGGTCGCGGAGTTGTTCGGACTGTCCGCGGAGACGATCCGTCGAGAGGAACGGCACGCGCTCGCCTGGCTTCGCCTGCGGCTCGACGGGCGACGGTCGGGGTAGTCGGTCTCGCATCGAAAGGGGCGAGATCCACGGCGGCGTCGCGGAACGCCGCCCACACGCGAACGCCTCGCCCGACCCTGTCCCCCCCGTTGGGTAGACTCGCGTGCGCAGGAGTGGACCTGCCTTCCGAACCGGGACGTTCTCGAGAACGATCTCGGAAGGGAACGCGAGAGAGAACCGCAACGAAAGGGGGAAGCGATGGCCACGTCGCGTCGTGCGAATTCCAAGACGGGAACGAAGGCTCCGGCATCCAGGTCCGTGAGGGCGACACCGTCCACCAGGGCGTCCGCTGGCGGACTCCGGCAGCCCATGCAGATCGGGCCCGGTGGGTACGAGGTCTACAGCATCAACGAGTTCTGCGTGCCCGGGCCGCTGGTCGCGATCGTCTGCAGCAACTTCGACCCGGGGCAGCCGACCGCCCCGTACACGGAGTGGTGGCTCGCCAACACCCTCGCCGGTCCCCTCGTCGCCGGGCCGACCCGTCTGTCGTTCGTACCGATCCCCGGTTTCAACTGGACGCCCGGGCAACAGACGCTCAAACAGTGGGCGATGGATGCGTCGTATCCCGTGGGCAGTTGGTGCGAGCATCGTCACGACGTCAGCGTCGATTGCCGCTAGCGTCGGAACTGCGTCGGTCGCCCCCCTCACGTTCGCCACGCGAGCGCTTCGGCGAGGTGGGTCGGCGTCGTGCGATCCGAGTCGCACAGGTCGGCCAGGGTGCGTGCAACCCGCAGCGCGCGGTGCGCGGCGCGCGCGGACAGGCTCATCCGTGTCGACGCGAGCGTGAGATGCGCGAGCGCATCGCGTGTCGGCGCCACCGCCCCGGGCAACGCCGTGGACGGGATGTGCGCGTTCGCGCCGCCCTCCAGGCGCAACGCGCGTGCTCGCGCCTGCTGCCGTTGGGTGGCGATGTGGACCTGCTCCGCAGTGAACGGCGCGGGACTTGGCGGCCCGACGAGCCTCTCGATCTCGACCGGCCGGGTCGTGAGGCACAGGTCGAAGCGATCCCGCAGGGGGCCGGAGATTCGCGCCTGGTAGCGCGCGATCTCCCGGACCCCGCAGGAGCAACGACCCGGCACGCCGTGCCATCCGCACGGACAGGGATTCATCGCCGCGACGAGCACGACCCGACTCGGCAGGCGAACGCGACCGCCCGCGCGGCTCACCGTGAGCGCCCCGTCCTCGATCGGCTGGCGCAGCGCCTCGAGCGTGGGACGGGCGAACTCGGGCAACTCGTCGAGGAACAGCACGCCGCCGTGCGCGAGGCTGATCTCGCCCGGGCGTGGCGGAGTTCCGCCGCCGACGAGTCCCGGCAGGCTGGCGCTGTGGTGCGGTGACCGAAAGGGTCGCCGTCGGACCAGCCCGTCCTGGAGCAACCCCGCCGCGCTGTAGACACGGCTGATCTCGAGCGCGTCGTTCCGATCGAGGGGAGGGAGGAGATCGCGGATCTCGCGCGCCAACATCGTCTTGCCGGATCCCGGCGGACCCACGAGCAGCACGTTGTGACGGCCGCACGCCGCGACCCACGCTCCACGCAGCGCGAGGTCCTGGCCGCGCACGGGCGACGAGTCCGGCAGCGACTGGATCGCCGACCAGGGCGGCGCGCGCGACGGCTCGACGGCGCGGGTGCCCTCGATGATGCCGACGGCGTCGCCGAGCGCGTCGGCGGCGTACACGTCGACCCCCTCGACCGACGCGGCCTCGGCGGCGTTCTCGCGCGGGACCAGGGCGACGCGAACGCCGTTGCGGCGGGCGGCCTCGACGCCAGCCAGCGCGCCTCGCACCGGGCGAAGGGTGCCGTCGAGGACCAGTTCGCCGAGGCAGAGGATCTGCCGCAGACGGTCGGTCCGCTTCAGGGCGCCGAGGGCGCCGAGCAGGGCGAGCGCGATGGGCAGGTCGAGAGCGGCGCCCTGCTTGCGGTCGGCGGCGGGGGCGAGATTCACCGTCGCACTCCGACCGCGCAGCGACCAACCGCCCTGCAACAGGGCCGCGCGGATCCGCTCACGCCCCTCGCGCATGGTGCTGTCGGGCAGGCCGACGATGCAGATGCGGGCGGCCGACTCGCTCTGCGCCCCCTCGCTTCGCTGGTGGACGGAGACCTGGATATCGACGACACGGGCCTCCGTGCCGACGAGAGTCGCCCCGAGCGTGCGCGCGAAATCGGACTCGTTCACACAGGGTCCACGCGCGGCGCGGCGCCGAGGTCACGGTCGGCACGCGCTTCGGTGGTCGAACCGGGTTCGTACCGGGACCGCGGATCGCTGACCCGGGGCAAGACCGCCCCGGACCGGTAAGATCGGTCGATCCCCACATCGGAGAGTCCATGCGCCGTTCCGTGCGAATCCATGCCGTCGCTCTGCTGCTCGTCCCGATCCTGCTCGCGCCGGTCGGGGCCGACGAGATCGACGAGGGCAGCGCCGCCCGCAGCGTCGCGGACCTCCTGCGCGAAGACCCCGGCACCGACGTCCAGGCGATCTGGCTCCTCGCCAACCGCCTGCGCCAACTCGACTCCGCCGCCCTCCCCGCGCTGCGCCGCGCCGAGACCGAGGCGAGTCCCGGGCGGCGTTTGGCGATCGCCCGCGCCCTCGTCCTCCTCGAGGACTTCACGCGGGGCCTCGAGACGCTCCGCACGTTGTCCGGTGCCACGGACGTCCCCGCCCCGTTGCGCGCCGCCGCGCTGTCGGTGATCGGCGCCGAGGGGGAACCCGAGGATGCCGACTGGATCGAGGAGCGGATCGACCTCGAACTCGATCCCGTGGCGAAACTCGCCATGGCGAAGGCCCTCTGGGATTTGAATCGCACGAGCAAGGCCAAGGGCAAGGAGGTCATGCTCGACTTCCTCCGCAGCACCGATCCAAACCTGCGCGCGCTGGGTGCGCTCGCACTCGGCGAGATCGGTGCGATCGCCGAGGCGCGGCCGATCTTGAACGAGCTCGCCGACGAACCGACCGAGCGCGGCCGCTCCGCCCATCTCCTCGTCCGGCTCCTGCAACAGCAACGGGTGATGGAGAACCTCGAGGCGAACGCCGCACGCGCGACGCCGCCGGCGGAGACGCGACCCGAGCGATCGGCCGGTCCGATGCCGCCCTCGGGCTGGCCTCTCCTCGACGAGATCTGGAACCGCCTCGGCGAAGCCTACGCGTTCCCCGAGAAGGTGAAGGACCGCCGCGCGTTCGAGGATGCCGCGGCCGCCGGACTGACCCAGGCGTTGGACGAGCACACGAACTACCTGTCGCCGGAGGCGTACGGCGAGTTGCTCGACAGCCTGGACCCCTCGTACGGCGGTATCGGGGCCTACGTCCAGAACGACCCCGACAACGGCCGTCGGTTCACCATCTCGCGCCCGATCTACGGAGGCCCGGTCTACGAGGCCGACCTCCGCGCGGGTGACGTGATCGTCATGGTCGAGGACACCCCCACCGCCGGGCTCACGGCGGACGAGTGCGTGAAGCTCCTGCGCGGACCGCCGGGCACGCCCGTGAAGATCTTCGTCGTACGACCCGGCTGGACCGAGCCCCGCGAGTACGTGCTGGTCCGCGCGCGGATCACGATTCCGACCACCGCCTACGACATGCTTCCGGGCGGCATCGGCTTCCTCCAACTGCAGCACTTCAGCGAAGAGACCGCGGTCGAGGTCGGCCGCATCCTCGACGCGATGGAGCGCGACGGACTGAAGGGTCTGATCATCGACGTCCGCAACAACACCGGCGGCTACCTGCGCAGCGCGGTGGACATCGGAAGCGAGTTCCTTCCCGCCGGTACGACGATCGTCACCGAGACCGGACGGCAGGGCGTGTGGCAGGAGCGACGCCACGTCTCCGACGGGCGCGGCGCGCGGCGTCCGGACTTCCCGATCGTCGTGCTCGTGAACCAGGGCACCGCGAGCGCGGCGGAGATCCTCGCCGGAGCCCTGAAGGACACCGGGCGCGCGCGGATCGTCGGGCAGATGACCTACGGCAAGGGCACCGCGCAGGTACCGCTTCCCCTCGCGAGCCGTCCCGGCGAGCCGTTCATCGACCTCGAGCGGCCCGTGCGGCGCTTCGAGGATCGCAACCGCAACCAGCGTTGGGACGAGGGAGAGCCCTTCGAACTCGTGCCCCGCAAGAACGGCGAGTACGACGACGCCGAGCGCTTCACCGACGAGAACCGCAACGGGACCTACGACGCGGGCGAGCCCTTCGTCGACGCGAACGGCAACGACGTCTGGGATCCCGCCGAGCCGTACACCGACGAGAACGGCAACGGGAAGCGCGATCCGGGCGGCACGATCAAGATGACGGTCGCGCGCTACCTCACGCCGAGCGGGTTCAACCCGAACGGCGAGTTGAAGCCCGTCGATGGGCGCATCGAGCGAGTCG
>CAZPGF010000001.1:22447-93914 GCA_964586025.1 uncultured Planctomycetales bacterium | reverse complement strand
GTGGATCACTCAAGCCCGACACGGCGGCCGGCGCCCCCGATCTGCGAAGCCGCACATCCGCAAGGTCAGAGACCACCTGAACGGACACCAGCCTGCTCGGCCCTTCAGAGGTAGAGGATGCGATTGCAGGCCTTGCAGGGGACGAGGCGACTGCGGTTCTGAACCGCGTACACGTCGTTGCGCGTGGCGAGCGCCCCGCACCCCCCGCAGTACTCGCCTTCCAGATGGGCCATGCCGGAGCCGCGCGCCTGGAGGCAGCGCTCGTAGGTCTGCAGCGCGTCCTTCGGAAGCCCCGCGACGTGGTCCGCGCGCTCCCGGGCGAGGGCGTCGCGCTCGGCGCGGACGTCGCCGAGTTGCGCGAGCGTCGCTGCGCGCAACGCCTCCGCGCGAGCCCGCTCCGCGTCGCGCTGCTCGTCCAACTGCCGGATCCGCGCGTCGGCCTGCTCCTCGACCTCGATCATCTTCAGGATCTCGCCCTGCAGACGATCGGACTCGGCTTGGGCGTTCGCCAGCTCGCTGCGGAACGCAACGAACTCCTTGTTCGATCGCACGGACCCCGACTGGGCCTTCAACTTGGTCAACTTCGCGTCGAGTCCCCTCACCTCGGCATCGCGAAGGCGTCGTTGCGCGCGGAGCTGCAGCAGCTTCGCGCGCACCTGCGCCGCCTTCTCCTCGAGCGCCTTGGCGGCGGCCTCCCGCTCCGCCACCGCGGCCGGCGCCTTCTCCAACCGCTCGTTCAGGTCGCGAATCCTTGCGTCGAGCGCACTGAGGGAGAGGAGCCGCTGGATCAGGTCGTCGGTCGTGGGCATCATGAACGGGAGCGCTCCTCGGGGTCCGATGTCTCGCTCGCCGCGGCGCTCATTGGTCGAGGAATCCTTCGAGTTTGCGGGCTCGCACCGGGTGCTGCAACTTGCGCACCGCCTTCGCCTCGATCTGGCGAACGCGTTCGCGCGTGACCTTGAAGATCTTGCCGACCTCTTCGAGGGTGTACGTGTAGCCGTCGCCGATGCCGTAGCGCAACTTGATGATCTCGCGCTCGCGGAACGTCAGCGTCTGAAGGACCTGGTCGATCTTGTCCTTCAGCATCTCGTGGGTCGCGGCGTTGACGGGGCTCTCGGCCTGTTCGTCCTCGATGAAGTCGCCGAAGTAGCTGTCTTCGCTGTCCCCGATCGGGCGATCGAGGCTGATCGGGTGTTTGCTGATCTTCATCACCCGCTTCGTCTCTTCGACGCTGATGCCGCTCGCCTGCGCGATCTCCTCGGTGGTGGGTTCGCGTCCGAGGCGCTGGATCAGCTTCTTGGTGACGTTGCGGATCTTGCTCATCGTCTCGATCATGTGCACTGGGATGCGGATGGTGCGCGCCTGATCGGCGATCGAACGCGTGATGGCCTGTCGGATCCACCACGTCGCGTACGTGCTGAACTTGTAGCCGCGGCGGTACTCGTACTTCTCGACCGCCTTCATCAGCCCGGTGTTGCCCTCCTGGATCAGATCGAGGAAAGTCAGGCCGCGGTTGCGGTACTTCTTCGCGATCGACACGACGAGCCGCAGGTTGCCGCTGGACAGCTTGCGCTTGGCCTCCTCGTACTCCGCGAATCGATGGCGGATCTCCGCGCAGCGCTTCACGAACGCGTCGGGCGACTCGAGGACCTCCACCTCGATGTCCTTGAGGCGCTCCTCGCACTCGTCGATCTCGATCTGCTCGCCCTTGCGGCGCTTGAGATCGCGGATGCGGCGCCGAAGGTCATCGATCTCTTCGGCGCGCTCGTAGCACTCCTCGTGGATCGGGCGGATCTTCTTCGTCTGGATCGCGATCTCCTCCATCAGCTTCAGGCAGCGGAGGCGGCGCGTACGGACGCGGGTGCGAAGGTGGTCGGCGGTGCGCTCACTCGGATTGCCGAAGACGAGCGTCGCCATGTCCTCGCGCAGGTCGGCGAGGATCTTCTCCATCGTGCGCAGATTGAACGGCATGCGCCGCTGGAGATCATCTTTGTCCACCGGGTCGGCGGTACCGATCCGCAGCGTGCGATCGAACGCGATGTCCCCGCGTGCGACCTGTTGAAGGATGCCGATCGCCGCGGCGATGCCCGCGCCGCTCTCCAGGACGGCGTGGCGATAACGCTTGCGGGTGATCTCGATCTTCTTCGAGAGGCTGATCTCCTCGTCGCGGGTGAGGAGCGGGATCTCGCCCATCTGCGTGAGGTACATGCGGACGGGATCGTCGATCTTCTCCGTCGAGATCGGCTGGTCGAGCACGCTCTCCGTGGACGAGGCCCTCGAAACCCGGCGGCCCGGAGTCGGCGGCTCGACGGGCGGGGTCTCGCCGCGCGCGATCGCCGCCTCGCGCTCGCGCTTGGCCGCGTCGCCGCCGTCGAGAACCTCGATCTGAGCGAGATCGATCGTCTGGAGGATCCGGTCCATCATCGCCGGGCAGGGCGCCTTCTCCGGCTCGGCGGTGTTCAGTTCCTCGTAGGTGAGGTAGCCGCGCTTCTTTCCCGTTTCGATCAGCGCGAGGATCTCGGGCTCGGTCTCGTCGAGCGGGCTGGGCGGAACGAACGGATCCACTCGTCGCGTCATGCGTCGTGCTCCCGAGGCGCCGCATCATGGCGCGGCGAGACGCCCGTGCCTTGCTTCAACCGGAGTGGGTCGCGCCCTCGCCGGAGTCGTCGAGGTCCTCGGGCGGGGGGCCGTCGAAGACCGGGAGGCCGAGCAAAGGATCGATCTCGTCGCAAGGGAATTCCTCGATTTCGCCCTCGGGCCTCACCGGCGGCACGCCCGACCGCGCCCCCGCCGGACCGGGGCCCCCGCTGGGAGTCTGCCCCGGATCGGCCCTCGCTGCCGCCGGGCGGGCCGCTTCGGGCGGAACCTCGGAGGCCGACGTGACGAGGCCCGCGGCGGCGGCCCGCACCTGGGCGCGAAGGCGTTCCTTGCGCTCCTCGGCGAGCCGCCGCTGCTCCAGGAACGCAATCTGGCAACGTACCCGCTCGGCCAGGGTTGGATCGTCCGGGAGGGATGCCAACTCGGCCAGCGCCTCGGCATCCTCGACGAGCCGGGCCGCGAGGGTCTCGCGGAGCAGGGGTCGCCCGGACTCGGCGAGGTCGAGGATCCCCTCGTACATCCGGCGAAGGACGGGACTGGGGAACTCCTCCGGCCCGACGGAGCGGAGGATCGCGTCGGCGAGCAGGGGGTCGGCGAACGCCCCCGCCAGGTAGCCGATCTGGGACTCCCGGGCGAGGTCGACGGCCGCGGCCGAGCGGCGTCGGATCGGCGCCGGACCGGACGCCCCGGACGCCCCGGACGCCCCGGACGCCCCGGCGCGACGGGCGAGCGACGCCCCCGCGACGCGCCGGAGCACCGCCTCGGCATCGACGCCTCCGAGGTCGCCGCCGAGCGACTCGGCGAGTTCCTTCACGCGCAGCGTCCGCTCGATCTCGCTCTTGACCCGGACGATCGTCGCGAGCAACGACTCGGCGGCTGCGCTTCGCCCGCGGACGGTCGAGAGGTCGTGGCGCTCGCGCTCGCGCGCGAGCCGGTGCGCGAACCAGTCGCGAGCGTTGGCGAGGATCGCCTCGAGCGCGCCCGGCCCCTCTTCGAGCAGGATCTCGTCCACGTCGCGACCGGCGGGCAGCACGGCGATCCGCACGTCCAGTCCGATCGGCAGCAGCACGTCGAGCGTCCGCTCGGCGGCCGCCTGACCGGCGGCGTCGCCGTCGTACAGCAGCACCGCGCGGTCGGCAAAGCGGCCGAGAAGCCGCGCCTGCGCGTCGGTGAAGGCCGTGCCCATGGCCGCGACGGCGTGGTCGAAGCCGTGCGCGTGCGTCATCAGCACGTCGGTGTAGCCCTCCATGACGAGGGCTTCGCCGCGACGTCGGATTCCCGGTGCGGCGCGATCGAGCGCGTAGAGCACGTGCGACTTGCGGAAGAGCGCCGTCTCGGGGCCGTTCACGTACTTCGCGTTCTCGTTGGGATCGAGCGTGCGGCCCGCGAACGTGACCAGTCGTCCCTGCGCGTCGCGGATCGGGAACATCACCCGGTGGCGGAAGGCGTCGTAGAAGCCGCCCCGCTCGCGGCGTCGCGCGAGTCCGGCGTCCTCCAGCGTGGCTCCGGCGAGTCCGCGTCGCCCGAGCGCCTGCACGAGCCCGTCCCAAGTCGGCGGCGCGAAGCCGAGGCCGAACTCGGCGCACCGCGCCGCGTCGTAGCCGCGCCGCTCGAGGTACGCGCGCGCCTCGGCTCCGACCGGGGCGGCGAGCGCCGCACGAAACCAGCCGTGGGCGGCGTCGAGTGCGGCGCCGAGTCGGGCGCGCGCGTCGCGCGACACGCCCGGGTCCGCCCCGCGCGCGAGCGGGACCGCGATCGAGCGTTCGTCGGCGAGTTGACGGACCGCTTCGGGGAAGGTGAGACCGCGCGTCTCCATCAGCCAATGGAACACGTTGCCGCCCTTGCCGCAGCCGAAGCACTTGAAGATCTGCAGGCGCTGATTGACCTGGAACGACGGCGTCTTCTCCTCGTGGAAGGGACAGCACGCTTTCCACGCAGCGCCCGAGCGCTTCAGTTCGAGCGTGCGACCGACGACGTCGACGATGTCGTGCGCGTCGCGGACGCGCTGGATGATCTCGTCGGGAATCGCCGCCAACGCGCGTCTCCGGAGCCGCCGCTGCGGCGGCGCGGGATCCTACTCCCCGGGAGCCCCGTGAGACCCGCCGGACCCGGCGCGGCGCAGCAGCGCAAGCAGCGCGTGGGCGGACGCCTCCTGCGGCCGTCCCGCGGGATCGAGCCCGACCGCCTCGAGATGCACCGCGGCGTCCGCGACCGGAACGTCGAGGGCGTGCGCAACGGCCTGCCGCAGCACCTTGCGACGCCGCGTGAACAGGGCCGTGACGAACCGTCCGAAGGGACCCGCCTCGCCCGGGCGATAGGGCGACGGCCGGCGCGGATCGAGACGCAGCAACGCGGACTCGACGCGCGGGCGCGGGCGGAACACGTCCGGGGGGAAGCGCCGGAGAATGCGGCCGGTCGCCGCGACGTCGACGAGCACGGTGGATGCGCCGCGTTCGGGGTCGCCGACGGGCGCCAGCAGCTTCTCCGCGACCTCGCGCTGCACCATCACGACGATGCGTTCCAGCGGTTCCGCCCGAGCCAGTGCGCCGAGCAGGATCGGCGTCGCGACGTGGTACGGCAGGTTGCTGACGAGCAGCCGCTGCCCACCGGCACCCGCCGGGGCGTCGAGGGCCGCCGCGAAGGTCGGAGCGAAGTCGTGCTTGCCGCACAGCACGTCCCCTTCGACGAAGGTGACCCGCTCCGGCCAGTCGGTGAGCGATCGCGCAAAGCGCTGAAGGCGCGCATCGACGTCGAACGTGACCACCTCGGCACCCGTCTCGGCGAGGGCGAACGTGAGGAGGCCCGGACCGGTGCCGACCTCGACGACGCGATCGGCGGCCGTCACCCCGGCGTCGCGGACGATCGCGTCCACGGCCTGGGCATCGGTCAGGAAACACTGTCCGAGGCGGCGATTCGGCGCGAGCGACGCGGCGTGCAGCGCGTCGGCGAGCGCGCGCGCGGTGCGCGGATAGGTCACCGTCGCCGCCACCAGTGCTCGAGTTCGCTCGTCCACGCCGCGCGGTCGAGGCGATGATCGACGCGCAGCCGCTCGACGAGGAGGCGATGCGACGCGAGCACGACGCCGGGATCTGACGCCGCGAGTCCGTCCAGGACCCAGCGGTCGGCCTCGCGCTCCTCGAGCCGCCAGAGCGCCTCGGTCGCAGCCCACCGCACGTCGCGACTCGGATCGCGCCTCGCGAGGGCGCGAAGGACCGGGTAGCCGTCGGTCACCCGCCCCTGCACCACACCCCCCACCGCCGCGGCGCGCACGGCCGGCTCCGGCGCACCGAGCGCGCCGAGCAGCGTGTTCCGCGCGCCTCGCGCCGCCAGACCCGTCGCCGCGGTGACGGCGACACGGGCATCGGGATCGTGCAGGAGGCGACGCAGCAGGTCCACCGACCCTTCGCCACCGAGGCGGCCGATCGCTTCCGCAAGCGCGCTGCGCAAGAGCCAGCCGGGAGGCGGATCGACGGTGTGATCGACCAGTCGCTTCACGAGCGACGAGCCGTCGTCCTCGCGGCCACGACGGCCGAGCACGATCGCGGCGGCGGAGCGCACGCCTTCACCCGGATCGTCTCCGCGCGGATCGTCGAGCATGCGGAGCGCGACCTCCCTCGCGCCGTCGGCGTCGAGATCGCCGAGCGCGAGGATGGCCGCACGGCGCACCGTCGGATCGCGATGCAGCACGTGCGGGTTGATCCGCGGCCCATCGATCGCGAGGCCGAGCCGGCCGAGTGCGTGGATCGCCGACGCGAGCGCGCCGGCGTCGTTCTCGGCGCCGACCCGAACACGGATCGCGTCGGCGAGGCCCCGCGCCCCGCGGCTCGCGAGCGCCGCGGCCGCCGCCGCGCGAACGACGGGATCGCCGTCGTCGAGGGCGCGGCCCAACAGGCGGTCGGCGCGCGCCCCCTCGGGGCCGGCCGGCCACGCCTCGAGCCGCGCCACCGCGGCGCGTCGGAGGGACACCGATCCCCGCTCCAAGAGGTGCGCCTCGCGGGCGAGTTCGTCGGCGCCGACGGACCCTGCGGCGAGCACGACCACGACCATGCCGAACACCCACCCGCGGCCCGGGAGTCGAACGAGTCGACCCCGGCGGCGGCGTGACGGCGGTCGGTCGATTCGCATCGCATCCGCAGCCTACGGGACGGCGGGCGCTCCGGCGAATCCGCCGGAGAGCACGCGCCGCCGACCGCGCTACGGGGCGGGGCGAATCTCGTAGGCGCGACCGTCCAGCATGAAGCGCACGGCGTCGCCGAGCGCGAACACCCGCGCCAGCGCGGGATGACGGGTCAGAAGCTCGAAGTACGCTTCGGAGAACGCTTCGATCGATGTGGGCGTGGCGTCGGAACGCCATGCGGCATCGACCCACCGATTCTCCGCATCGCGGCGGAAGATGCGATCATCGACGCGGCGCACCGACGCGGCCGCCTCGCGCATGTCCTTCGCTCGCTCCGCATCGAGTCGGCCCCGACCGTAGGCCGCTCCCGCGTCGGCCGGCGCGTCCTCGGCGGTGGCCCCCTTCAGGCTCTCGATCACCGCGCTGTCGGCCGCGTCGCGCGCGGCGCTCGGGGGAGCACCCGGGGCGCCGCCGCTGCGATCCGTGTCGAAGCCTCGCCGCTCGGCGAGATCGCGGAGCATCTCGCCACGGGCGGCCGGCATCCGTCCGAGTTCGCCCTCCTCCACGACGAGCCCCGACGTGTAGGGCGTGACGATCGCGTAGCGCGTCGCGAGTCGGACGATCTCGTCGATGAGTTCGTTCGCCGCGCCGTGCAATCGGATCTGATCCAGCAGGTACCCGATCTTCCGCTGTGCCCAGAGGCGCGGCAGGTACCCCGCGTCCTCCGCCTGCCGGAAGTTGGCTCGGAACTCGTGGACGACCTCCCGCGTGCCGACCTTGCCTCGCAGACGGATGGTCCGCTCGCCGCCGGTCGCGTAGCGCCCCATCACATCGATCTGCGAACCCGCGAAGAGATCGGGCAGCGTGCGCGGAAACACGTCCTTCACGCCCTCGCCGAGTTCGAGGGTGACATCGGTCAGGACGGGTTGCTGGACCTTGCGGAAGAAGCGGCTCGTGACGACCTCGATCTCCTCGCCGACGTGGACGTAGTCACGGGACGCGCGGGTGACCTCGGCGATGCGGTCGAGCAGGCGCACGTCCACGTCCGCACGCTCGTCGCCGAGCACGCCGAATGTGAACACCCGCGTGTTGTTCGAGTTGACCGCCTTCACCTTCTCGACGATGCGGTCCGGATCGCGCTCCTCGACGGTCGGGCGCCCGTCGGTGACGAACACGACGACGAACAGGCGCTCGTCGCCGCGCATCGCCAGCGCGGCGAGCAGGGCATCGTGGATGTTCGTCCCGCCGGCGGGCGCCAGCGCTCCGACCCAGCGCACGGCGGCCTCCTTCATCTCGTCGGTCGCATCGTGCAGCGCGTCGCGGAACGGACGGAGCCCCGTCGCGAAGCCGATGACGTTGAACCGGTCCTTCGGCCCCAGCGTGCGGATGCCGTAGGTGAGGGCGTCCTGCGCCTGCCGCATCTTCGGGCCGGCCATCGATCCGCTCGTGTCGAGCACGAAGACGACGTCGCGCGCGACGACCTCCTCGGCCTTCACCTCGGTCCGCGGCGCGAGGACCATCAGGAACGTGCCGTCCTCGCCGGGCGCCTTGTGACTCTGCATCGAGAAGCCGACGTCGGACTCGCTGCGCCCGACGTAGAGCACGAAGTCCTTGTCCTGGCGCTGCCCATGGCGCTCGTAGCCGACGCGCGCCTCGCGGTCCCCTCGGCGTGTCACGTCCACCGCGTGCGACGGGCTGTAGATCGCCTTGATGTCCACGTCGCTCTGGATCGTCACGTCGATCGTCACGCCGTCGACCGGGGTCGCGTTCATCCGATCCGTGCTCAGCGGGTAGCGGAACTCGATCGTGCCGCCGTCTTCGGGCAGGAGTTGCTGAAAGGTGAGGCGGATCGTGAGATCCGCGCGCGGCTCGATCGGAAACACACGCGCCTGGAAGAGCCCGCGCCCCATGTACTCGAGCAAGCCGGGATCCCGCCGCGCGCGGACGATGCTCTCGTAGATCGCGCGCGCCTTGGCGGCCTCGAGGATCTCGCCCTCGACCATCTTGCCGCCCATCGTCATGGCCCAACGGCTGACGCTCGCGCCGTCGGGCAGCGGGAACAGGTAGGTGCCTTCCAACTGCCGATCGGTGTGATTGCGGAACACCTGCTCGACGGTGACCTCCGCGACGCGATCCTTCAGACGGGCCGACACCCGGTGGTCCTTGAGCGTGACCGACGGGTGGCGCCACGGATGGGTCGGCCGCCGGCCCGTGGGCGGCGTCACGACGTCGGTGCGATCGACGGTCAGGATGCCGTTCGCCCGGGCGGGCGCCGCCCACGCGACCGCCGCGAACGCGGCGAGCAACGCGACGAGCGCGGGTCCAAAGCGCTGACCGAAGGAACGAGGGAGCGACATGGGATGCCTCCGAGCCGGGCGGGCGGGGACGGTTCGTCCGGCGCCCCGGTTGGACACCGCCCCCTGCGTGGAGTTCCCCGCCGGAGGCGGTGGCGATCGCCGCCGTGCCGCACGGTCCGAGCGCCGACCCGCGCGCCGCGCCGCTCCCGAACTCGCCGTCACTCCCCCGCTGCCGGGCGCATCTCGGCGGCCCAGGCGCGGACGTCCCTGTAGGCGTACGGGATGCCGAATCGATCGTGCAGCGCCTTCAGGCGGTCGTGGTAGCGCGGATGCACGTCCTCCGGCGTCATGCCCACGTAGGGACCGCAGAAGTAGGTCCGGCAACCGAGCATGCGACCGCGTCGCTCGTGACAGAGTCGATCGGCGCCCCACGCCGGACAAGCACGGGCGTCGTCGTTGCGACGCCCGTCGAGGCAGGTGAAGAACCACATCGCCTCGAGCGTCGTCACGTAGAGCCGATGACCGTACGCGTCGAAGTCGCAACAGCGCCCACTCGCGGCACAGGTCATTCCGGTGCGCGGCAGCTCGCGATCGAGGTCGTCGTAGAGCCGTTCGAGCGCGGCGAAGGCGGCGGGCCAATCGACGTCGTCGCCGGCGTCGTCCGGAACGCGCGCGGACTCGTCGGACCCATCATGTCGGCTCCGCACCGGCCGATCGGGCGGGCGGGCATGCCGCTCCACGAGCGGGCGTGGATCGCCCGCGGCGAGTTGCTCGATGGCCTCGCGATCGTAGAGATCGCCCTGGCCGATCCCCTCGCATCGCTCGCCCGCCTCCTCCCAGGCGGACGGCGAGGCGAGCACCGGGGGCCAGAACGGAAACGTCGTGCATCGGGTCGGCTTGTGCTCGTACACCGTGCAACGACCGCCTTCGAGCAACACGCAGTCCCCGTTCTCCTTCTCCTTCAACGACCAACGCTTGCCGACGCGCCGTACGAACCGCGCCCGGAACGCGCGGGCGGAGAGCCCTCGCGCTCGCGCGAGGCGCCGGATCTCGTCGTCATCCACCCAGACGTGTCCGGGCTCGCCCGTGCAGCACGCGCCGCACGCGGTGCAGCGGAACCGCAGCCCCTCCGCGTACCACGGCGCGGACGAGTCGTTCGAGCCGGACTCGGCGGGAACGTTCATCGGCGCCGGCGAGGCGGATCGCCCTCATCGCGGCGGCGGCGCGGAACCGGCGCGTCGCCGCGCGTCGGCGAGGCCTTGGGGGAGGGGCGTTGAGTCGACTTCGGCATGGACTTCGGAGCGGGCTTGGGGGCGGACGTCGGGGCCGGTTTCGGGGAAGGCGTCGGGGCGAGTTTCGTCGGGCGGCCGGCGATGGGCGGAGCGACCGGGTGGAGCGGCGGCGCGGTGACCGGGGCGGAGGGCTCGGGACCGAGATCGATCGACGTCCCCGAGGCGGGGACGTAGCCCTCGAGTTCGCGCACGACCTCGGCCATCGTCTCGTAGCGGCGCGCGCGATCCTTCGACATCATCTTCGCGATGAAGAACTGCACCTCGGGCGTGATGTGGCGCTGCTTCAGCTTCTGCACGTCGATCGACCCGAGCACCTGCATGGCGAGCACTTCCTCCTGGCTCGCGCCGCGGAACGGGACCTCGCCGACGACCAGGTGGTAGAGCGACACGCCGAGGCTGTAGATGTCGGCGCGAGGATCGAGGTCGGCACGACCTCGCGCCTGCTCGGGCGAGAGGTACTCCACCGTTCCGACCGTGACCGCCGAGAGCGGCGTCTCCTCGCCGACCGTCGGATCGATGATCTGGGTGAAGCCCATGTCGATCATCACCGCGCGACCGTTGGCCTGGAGCATCACGTTGTTCGGCTTCACGTCGCGATGGAGGTAACCGGCCGCGTGCAACGCGCCGAGCGCCCGAGCCATCTGGAGGACGACCCAAAGCGCCTCGCCGGACTCGAGCCGACCGCGTCGGTTGACGACGTCCTCGGCCGTGACGCCGTCGATCCGCTCCATCGAGACGAAGTGCCACCCGTCGACCGACCCCACCTCGTAGCCGAACACGATGTTCGGATGTTCGACCTCGATGAGGATGCGCCCTTCGAGGCGGAACCGTTCGACCCAACCCTCCTTCAGCGAGAGGACCGGGTCGAGCACCTTCACCGCGACCGGCGCTTGGTTCTCGAGGTACACGCCCCCGTAGACGAGGCTCGTCCCGCCTTCCCCGATGACTCGTTCGAGGCGGTAGCCGCGCAACGGCTGGGTCACCAGGGGTCCCGGGCCGACCGCCAGGTCGAGACTTCCGGCGGGCAGCAGGCCGAGGTGGTAGATGACGCGATGGAGCGCCGGGGCCGCGCCGCGTTCCTCGCGGACGCGCGCCTGCAGGGCGAACGCCTCGCGCAGCGAGTCGGCGGTCACGAGCCCGGCCTTCATCAGTCGCTTGGCGAGATCGACGTCCTGACTGTTCGACACGACGCTCCGTTTGCCCGCCGGGCCCCCGTCGCGTGGCCCCCCCACGGCGACGAATCGAGCCTACCGCAGCGGTCGCTCAAAGCAGCCGCACCGATTGAAGGAAGCGCTCCAATTCGGCGCTGTCCTCCGCCCAGGACCGCTCGGGGCCGGCGCCGATCAGCACGATCAACCCACGTGGACGTGCGATCCAGACCACGATCGTCCTCAATCGCTCGCCGTGGAGCGTGCCGACGAAGTCGAGCCGCTGCGCGCCGGGGATCACCGGGGGGGGCCCGGCGGGCAACTCGACCAGATCGGGGCAGCGTGTCCGCAGACGCGTGACGAGCCAGGCGGCGCGATCGGCCACCTCAACGGGAGCGCCCTCTCCTTCGGGGTGCCACTCGACGCGCACGTCGATCAGGCGGCGCTTCTCGGTGAGGAGGCCGATCCGGCGCCACCCGGTACGGCTGGCGTCCACGAGGTCCGCCTTCCAGGACCATGACTCGGTGGGTCGATCGAACGCGAGTCCGATCTCCGCGACGTGGACGATGCGTGTCGGGTCGGCGGCCACCTCCGCACGCTCCTCGGCGCCGATCGTCTCGCCGGCTTCGGCAGCGAGACAGCGACGTGAGGTCGACGGCCGCGCGATCAGCCCTTCGGCGATCTCCTCGTAGGGCGCTTCGCCCTTCGCGTCGAACCGACCGACCAGCCGGCGTCCGCCGACGACGCGATGCCACTCCGCCGTCGAGCCCGCCGACACGAAGCCGATCTGGAGCGGCGTCAGTCCCTCGGCGGCCGGATCGACGAGGTGCGCGTCGAAGAGCCCGATCGCGCGCGGCGTCGCACGGCGCATCCACTCGCGCCACGCCAGCGCGCCGCGCGCCCCCGGGGGGATGTCCACGTTCCGACGGCGGGTCTCGCCGTCGCCGGTGGCGACCAGTCGCCAGACGCCGTTCTCGACCTCGCCGCTGACGAGACGCTCGTACCCGCGGCTTCCCTCCGCCTCGCTCGCCTCCCGGTACTCGATGAGGCGCGGCACGAACTCGTCGTCGATGACCTCGAGACGCCGCGTTCGCGTCTCCGGAAGGTGCCGGCCCTGCGCGAACTCGAGGATCTCCTCTTCGAGTCGCCATCCGCTGAACTGGCTCGAGCGCACGCGCGTCACGCTCACGCGACGCCAGCCGACGATGCGTCCCTCGGCGTGCAGCAGGAACCACTCCTCGGACTCCTCGCGCGCACCGAGGACGGGCTCGGCACCGTCGCGAGGGGCGCGTCGGACCTCCGCGATCCGCGCGCGCGGCAGCGAGACGCGCTGCACGGAGCCGGAGCGGCCGACCGCTTCGATCTCGATCTCGCGCTCGGTCTCGCGACAGATCCGCCCGCGCCACTCGCTACCGTTCGTCAGCACGACGACGTCCTCGGCGAGGGGCGGCGCGACGTCCCGCGGCTCCTCCGCGGCGGACGCGGGGGGATCGCTCGGCGAAGGAGGCGCGGATGGCGGCGCGGGCAAGGGCGGCAGGTCGTCCGGCAGGTCGTCGTCGGGAGGTTCCTCGGGCGCGGGTTCGTCCGCGCTCGGCTCGTCGCCAGGAACCGGTTCTCCCTCCGGCGCTCCCTCCGGAACGGGCTCATCGGCCCCCACCGGACCGGCGTCGAAAAGGGGCGAACCGAACGCCACGAGCAGGGCAACGAGGGCCGCGATTCCGGTCGAGGAGGGCATGGCGGACCATGCTACGCGCGGGGTCCGATCGTCGAGGCGATCCGACCGCCGCGACGGCGAACCCGCCGTCACGCCACCGGACCGTTGGCGCGCACGACCCGGCGCTCTCCCTGTCGCCGCGACCAGCCGGACTTGTCGAGGGCTTCGAGCAGCGGGATCAGCCACTTGCGGGTCGTGTCCAGCAGCGTCCGTGCGTCCGCCGGCGTGAATCCGCCGTGCTCGGCGGCGAACGCCGCGAGGCGCTCCTTCGCCGTCTCCACCCAGTCCGCGTCGAACCAGTGCTCCGCCGTTCGCCACGCGCGTCGTCGCGACGCGAGCAGGCGCAACGCCCGCTCGACGTCGGGGCGGCTCGCGCCCGTCGCGCCGGACAGTTCGTCCTCGTCGGGAGGGCGGCCCGCGCCGCGCGCGAGCAGCGCGGAGACGGCGTCGCACAGGGCCCTCTCGCGCGCGGGCAGTTCGACCACGTGCTCGACGTGATGGAGATCCCCTTCCGCCGTGCGTACGATCCGCCCGCGAGCGACCAGGTCCGCAAGCGCCGCGTCGAACCCATCCGCGTCGAGTCGCGGTTGCGCGGCGCGAAGGGTCATGAGCGGCCACGCCGCGATCGCGTCGTCGCGCGCGTGCAGGCGACGGAGAGCCTCTTCGACCCGATCGACGACGCGGGCGAACGAGCCGGCGTCGCACCAACGATCCCCGCGCCCGAGCGACCGCAACGCGCCGCGTGCGACCAGGGACGCCGCCGCCTCGCGCACGACGTCCGGTCGAAACCCGGTGCGCGCGACGAGCAGGTCGAGATCCCCCCCCTCCTCGCCGATCGCGTCGAGGGCGCCGAGCAGGATCGGCTCGCACCGCGGCGGCACGACCTCGCGGGCGGCCAGTCGCTCGAGCAGCGCGTCGCGCCGCGCGGGAAGGGCGCGTTCCGAGAGATCGATCACCACGCCGCCGCCGAGCGTCGCGGAGGCGTTCTCCGCCCGGAGCACGAAGCGATCGCCCGGCAGCGCGATCGTCGGCCCTTCCGGGACGAGTTCGACGACCCCGCTCGAACCGGGCTCGAGCGGATGGCGTGCCGGGAGGTGGACCTGCGCGACGAGGCGCGAGGCACCGATGTGGAGGCGCACGCGGTCGCGATGTCGAAGTCCGCGCCGCGCGGTCGCGAGTACCCGCGCCGACGCGATCAGCCGCGCGGCCGGGCGCAACCGTCCGGCCTCGGCGACGACCATCCCCCGCTTCAGGTCGCCTACCTCCACGTCGCTCAACGCGAGCGCGGTCCGCTGGCCGACGCGCGCCTCCCCCGCGTCCGAGCCGTGGATGCGGATCGCCCGCACGCGGGCCACGAGGCCGGAGGGCAGGACCTCGACCCGATCGCCGACGCGGATCCGGCCGCTGACCGGTACGCCCGTGACGACGACGCCGCGTCCCTCGACGTGGAAGGCGCGCAGCAAGGGCATCCGGAAGACGCGGCCGTCGTCGTCCCGCGCCGCGGCGTCCGGCAGCGCCGCGCGCAGCGCGCTCCGCAGGGCATCCATCCCCTCGCCGGTCGTCGCGGAGACCGGCACGATCGGTGCGCCGCGCATCCCGGTCGTGTCGATCAGGGAGCGCACGGCAGCGACGACCTCCGCGACGCGCTCGGCGCCGACGAGGTCGATCTTCGTCAGCGCGACGACGAGCCTGGTCACACCGAGAAGATCCAGGATCTCGACATGCTCGAGGGTCTGGGGCATCGGTCCGTCGTCGGCGGCGACGACGAGCAGGGCGAGATCCATCACCGCGGCGCCCGCGACCATCGTGTGGACGAAGTGCTCGTGTCCCGGCACGTCGAGCACGCCGATCTCGGTCCCGTCGTCCAGCGGGAACGCCGCATAGCCGAGATCGATCGTCATGCCGCGCGCCCGCTCCTCGGGCAGGCGGTCCCCCGGTGTTCCGGTCAGCCTCTCGACGAGGGTCGTCTTGCCGTGGTCGATGTGACCCGCCGTGCCCAGGATCACGCGGCGTACATCGCGGGCGGTGGTCATGCGGAGACTCCGGGGGCGGCCACCTCCACCTTCTACTCCCTCCGGTGTCGGAGGAGGGTCGTACGCTCGCGGCGATCCGGCGGACACGCGCCGGGAATCGCTCCGGGGAGGGAGCCCGCGTCGTGATCGACCTGCTTCCGTTGCGCGACCGGCGGGACGACGACCCGAGCGCCGACACCGCGGTGCGCGCACCTCGTCGGGACGCGCGGGCCTGGCGGTTCGTGGACAGCGCGCCGGTTCCCGACGACGACGCACTCGTGTCGTTTGCGCGACGACTCGGCGTGCCCGTCGCCGTCGGAAGACTCCTCGTGCAGCGCGGTCATGCCGACGAGAACGCCGCACGACGCTTCCTCGATCCTCGGCTCGAGCACCTTCGTCCCCCCCGGGGCCTGCCCGCGATCGATCGCGCGGCGCAGCGCGTCGCGGCGGCGATCGTCTCGGGCGAGCGGATCGCCGTCTGCGGCGACTACGACGTGGACGGGATGAGCGGTACCGCGTTGCTCGTGCGGTTCTTCCGCCTGCTCGGCGTGGACGCGCTCTGGGCGATCCCCGACCGACACGAGGACGGGTACGGCCTGTCGATCGCCATGGTCGATCGGCTCGCGGCCTCCGGCATACGCGTCGCGATCACCGTCGACAACGGCGTGCGCGCCCACGACGCCCTGGAGCGGGCCCGGGCCGCCGGAATCGACGCGATCGTCACCGATCACCATCTTCCCGGACCGACGTTGCCACCGGCCTATGCGATCGTCGATCCCCATCTCACGCCGGGCGGACCGGACGATGCGACGCACCTCTGCGGATGTGCCCTCGCGTTCAAACTCGCGTGGGCGATCGCCGATCGCTGTCGCGCACGCCTCGGCACCGAGGGCGGACGTCGCTTCAAGCAGTTCTTGCTCGATGCGATGGCCCTCGTCGCACTTGCAACGATCGCCGACCAGATGCCGCTGGGAGACGAGAACCGCATCCTCGTCTCGGCCGGGCTGGCCTCGCTCCGTGCGACCGAACATGCGGGCCTCGCCGCCCTGCGCGAGGTCGCCGAAGTGGGCGCGAATGCGCTGACGACGGAAGACGTCTCCTTTCGCCTCGCCCCCCGTCTGAATGCGGCGGGTCGCCTGTCGCGTCCCGAACTGGTCGTCGAACTCCTGACTTGCGACGACCCGCCGCGCGCCCGTGAACTCGCCCGCGATCTCGACGCCGCGAATCGCGAACGACGCGAGATCGAGTCGCGCGTCCTCGCCGAGGCGCTGGCCCAGGCCGAAGTCGCGCTGCGCGACCGCGATCCGGCCGGACTCGTCGTCGCCGGCGAGGGGTGGCACGCGGGCGTCATCGGGATCGTCGCCGCGCGCCTCGTCGATCGGTTCCAGCGCCCGGCTCTCGTCGTCGCCCTCGATGACGGCCGCGGTCGCGGCTCCGGTCGCACGCCTCGCGGCATCGATCTGCACGCGGCGCTCGAGTCATGCGCGAGCGGGCTCGACCGTTTCGGCGGCCACGCGATGGCCGCCGGCTTCGAGGTCCGCCCCGAACGCGTCTCGCTGCTGCGCGAGTCGTTCTGCGCGGCGGTCGCCGCGCAGCGCGAGGCGGGGGCCGTCGTCGGGCCGTTGCTCATCGACGCCGAGTCCAAACCCGAGGAGTGGACCATCGACGCGGTGAAGGCGATGCGCCGGATGGAGCCGTTCGGTCCGGGAAATCCCGAGCCCGTCTTCCTGTTCCCGCGCACGTCGGTCGCCGGGGCGCCGAAGTTGCTCGGACAGACCGGGCGTCACCTCTCGTTCCTGATCCGCGCGGCCGATCGCCCCCTGCGCGTGATCGGCTGGGGGCGTTACGACCTGTTTGATCTCGTCGGCTCGGGCGCGCCGCTCGATCTCGCGGTCACACCGGTCCTCAACTCGTTCCGCGGCACCCTTTCCGCCGAACTGCGCCTGGTCGATGCGCGCCCGTCCGCGTCTCCGGCGCGTTGAGACCGATCGGACTCGCCCATCGGCGAGCGTGGGGACCGAGCCCACCCGATCGGAAGAGCCGCTCGCTCGACACGATGGACGAGGTCGCGGGCCCGGGGGGACCGAGGCGGGAGGCGACCGACGGTCCGCAGCGAGGGGTTCGCCGGGCGCAGCAGGCGGCTCACGCGACGCGGGTGCTACACGGGCATGCCGCCACCATCGAATTGGATGGCGACGTGGCGAAGGATGCCTTCGGGTGCGAGTTCGAGTTCGACGCGAACGACCTGGCCGGCCGTGCGCACCATCGGGCCGTCCGCGGGGCCGGGCTGTTCGCCGACGAGTTCGGGATGCGAGAGCGACGCGCGTTCCCCTTCGAGCACGGGCTCTTCCAGGTCATCGATCTCGCACAGCGCGCCGAGCAGTCCGATGTTTCGGATGCGCACCTCGACCTGGCGCCCGCCGGCGAGCATCAGGCGCCCAGGTTGGTTGCAAGGGTGTCGTTCCGCACGACGGCGTTCGGGTCCCACGCCCTGAAGTGTAGCCTCGCCGCGCCGTGGTAGAGAACGCCCGTGCCCGCTGCGCCCCCCGCCGTCGAGAGTTCGCCGCCTCGGCCGCTCCGCTGGCACCTCGTGGCGACCTCGGGCCTGCTGATGGGCGCGGCGGACGCGGTCCCGGGCGTGTCGGGAGGGACGATCGCCCTCGTCCTCGGGATCTACGATCGCCTCCTCGCGTCGCTCGCGGCGGTGGTCCACCCGCCGTGGCGTTGGAAGCGGCCGGACGTGGTCGCCGCGATCGGATTCCTCCTGCCCCTGCTCGCGGGGCTCCTGGCCGCACTCTGGCTCGGGACCCGCCTGCTCGTCGGCCCGAAGGACGCCCCGGGCCTTCTGCTCCGTCCGGAGACGGCCCCGCTCTGCTTCGGCTTCTTCTTCGGGCTGGTCGTCTGCAGCGTTCCCGAACCCTGGCGACGGATCCGCGACCGCCGCGTGGGTCTCGTGGCGCTGTTCGCCGCCGGTGCGGTCGGGGCATTCCTCTTCACGGGTCTGCCTCACGTGTCGCGGCCGCCCGAGTTGTGGATGCTGGTGCCCGGGGGTGCGCTCGCGCTCTGCGTGATGCTCCTTCCGGGCGTCAGCGGTTCGATGATGCTCGTGATTCTCGGCCAGTACGCGACCGTGACCGGCGCGATCCACGATCGGAACCTCCTGCCCGTCGGAGCGACCGCCCTCGGCGTGGTGCTCGGGATCGCCCTCTTCGTGCCGCTCCTGCGTCGTCTGCTCGCCGCCCGTCATGACGCGACGATGGCCGTATTGACGGGCATGATGGCGGGCAGCCTTCGCGCCGTCTGGCCCTGGAAGAGCGGGTTCGACGCGGCGGCCGGAGAGATCGTCAACGTCGCTCCGAAGGAGCCAATCGCCGGGGTGATCGTCGCGGCCCTCGCCGGAGCGGCGTGCGTGTTCGTGCTGCGCCTCGTCGAGGCGCGCGTTGCGGGTCCGGCCCAGCCCGAGGAGATCCCCGCATGAGCCTCGCATCCCGCCCGAGCGACGTCGTCGCTCCGTCCAAGAAGCGGCGGACCTTTCGTGGTCGTCTGTTTCGACTCCTCCTGCTGCTGCTCATCCCCGTCGCCGCGGCGCCGTTCTCCCTGCGCCTCGGCTTCGTCCGGGATGCGATCGCGCGATCGCTCTCGACGAGCGCGGGGAAGACGGTTCGGATCGGCTCCCTCTCCGGCTGGTGGACGGGCGGGTTCGCGGTCGAGGACCTGATCGTCGAGAGCGGTCCCGGCTACGCCGAGCCCCTGCTCCGCGTTCCGCACGCTCACGCCACGATCGCATGGGGCCGATTGTTCCGAGGCGACATCGACGTCGTCGCGAGCGTGACGCGCCCCGAAGTCACGTTGATGCGCGGACCGGACGGCGGATCGAACCTCGACGGCCTGTTCCCCGGGCGCGACGAGGAGGCCCGTGACGACCGACGCGGCATCGACCTGGTGCTCACGGTGAAGGACGCGCGCGTGCGCGTCCCGGACTCCGGCGGCGCCGATGACATCGGCCCGATCGATGTCGCGTTGCGCGTCATCGGCGCGTCGGTCGACGGCCGCGTCGTCGCGGTCCTGCCGAAGGGGGGGGTGAGCGGCAACGACGTCACGCTGGTCGCCGACCTGCCGGAGACCGACGACGGATCGACGCGCGGGCGGTTGACGTCGTCCGACGAGATCGACCTCGCGAGGCTTTCGGCGCTCGTCGAACGCGTCAGCGGCCACGTCATCGAGCGCGGTCGCGTGAAGGTGGACATCGAGGCGTCGCTCGACGGATCCGCTCCCACCTCGGCGAAGGGCGGCATCGACGCGACCGACGTCGTCGTCCGCGATCCCAACGGCGGGTCATTGCGCATCGACTCGCTCACGCTCCGTGTGGACGCGCCCGACGCGCGGTCCGGAACGCTCACCGCCGATCTGCGCGGCGTGGACGTCGTACGCCCTCGCCCCGATGGACCGCCGCTTCGCTTCACCGAGCCGACCGTCGAGGCGCGCGCGCGATGGACGGTCTCACCCGACGGCGCGACACGGATCGACGAGGCGACGCTCGCGGCCGGATCGACCGCCGAGGCGTCGCTGGCCGAACCGTTCGTGCTTCCCGCCGACGATGCGCCCTGGACGACCGGACAGGTCCGGGCCCGGGCCGACCTCGCTCGACTCGCCGCGCTGTTCGGCTCGTGGCCCACGCTCGCCCGCGTGCGCGAAGGAGCGATCCTCGCCCAGGCTCGCGTCGAACGGACCGCGACCGGCACGCCGACGATGTCGATCGGGGTGAAGGTCGAGCGCCTCGCCCTGGCGCCCGGCCCCTCCGGCGAGCCCGCCCTGCGCGAGTCGCCGATCGAGGCGAATCTGCGCTGGCGTCGTCGGTCTGGCGAGGATCGCTTCGACGTGCTGCGCGTGACGTCGGCGATCCTGCGCACGGACGAGGCGATGCGGAACTCGCCGCTCGTCCTCATCCGGTCGGCGGATCACGTGCGGGCGTCGGGATCGTTGGGCGGTACCGTCGATCTTCGCGCCGCCTCCGCCTGGATGCGCGCGATGGGCGTGCTCCCCCCCACCGACGACCTGTCCGGCTCGCTGCGCATTGAGATGGCGACGGAGGTCGAACGCCTCGCGCAAAGGCTGAGCGGGAGAGCGCACGGCGAAAGCGTCCTCTACCGCAACGATCCGCGCGACGAGGGCATCCGCCACGACGCCGTGACGATCGATTTCGACGCGAGCCTACCGACCGATGGGGCACCCGGACGCCTGCACGGGTTCCGCGCCGTCGCGCGGGGGATCGAGATCGACGCCACCGGCGCAACGTGGCGCACCGGGCCGGAGCCCGAACTCGACGCGACGTTCTCGCTCCGCGGCGACGCGGGCGCGCTCGCGCCCTCCCTCCGCCGCGTCCTCGGCGAGGGCTACCACGATCTCGTCGGCTCCGGCGCGATCGACGCACGCGTCACGGTTCGCGGCGTGCCGGGAGAGGGTGGGCGGCGCCTCCTGGCGAACGGCGACGGACGCCTCGGCTCGTGGCGCGCGCAGGGCCTGGACATCGCCGACGTCACCGCGCAGATCGCACGGGCCGACATCGAAACGCCGCTCGTCGCGAAGGTGAACGCGCGCGCCAACGGCGGCACGATCGCCGCGAGCATCGCCGTGGACCTCGTCCGGACCGGGCGGCCGTTCTCGGCGGAGGCCGACGTGAACGGCCTCGACACCTCACCGCTCCTGACCCACCGCGGCGCGGGACGCTACCTCGCGTACGCGATCCCCGCGTTGATCCCGGCCGACGTGACGACGCCCGTGGTCAGCGGACGCCTCGATGCGCGCGTCCGCCTGGCGGCCGCCGCGCTGGCGTCGCCGAGGCGGGAGGACACGTTGACCGGTACCGCGGAGATCCGGCTGTCCGAAGGCGAGATCCGCAGTTCGACGTTGTTCCAGGGAGCCGAGATGGGCAAGGCCGTCTCCGCGATCGCGCTCGCCGTGCCCGCTGCGGGCGATGGGTTGAAGGGCCTCGCTCGCGCGCTCCTGTTCACATCTCTCGACTCCCGTGCGCGCATCGGCGATCGCCGGGTGACCGTCGACTCGATCGACCTTGCCGGCCGCAACGCGACGATCCGCGGGCGCGGCTTCGCGGGCTTCGATCGCCGGATCGACATGGACTTCGACCTCACCCTCGAGGGACGCCTGCTCGCCAAGATCGGCGGCGACGGCACGTTGCCGCTCAAGGCGACCGGTGCACTCGACAAGCCCCGCGTTCTGCCGCGGATCGATCTGTCCAAGCTGATCGGTGGCGACTTCGCGAAGGACGCGATCGACAAGGTGCGCGACATCTTCGGCAAGTGACGGGGACGACGGGCCGCTTCTGCCGGCTCGTCGAGTCCGCCGCGGCGGACCTCGTCGCGTCGCTTCCCGAGGAGAGCATCGACCTCGCCTACGTCGATCCGCCGTTCTTCACCGGGCGCGACCACGGGGCGTTCGACGACCGCTGGCCCGGCGGGATCCGTACCTTCGTCGCCGCGCTGATGGAGTTTCTCGCGCCGCTGGCAACGCGGTTGAAGCCGACCGGCTCCGTCTACGTGCACCTCGACTGGCGGTCCGTCCACTACGTCAAGGTCGCGCTCGACGAGGTGTTCGGGGCGGACGCGTTCCTCAACGAGATCGTGTGGATGTACGGACTCGGCGGCAGCGGCCCGCGTTGGTGGCCGCGCAAGCACGACACGCTCCTCTGGTACGCCCGCGATCCGTCCCGACACTGGTTCGAGGCAGCCCGCGTTCCGGCCCGTTCGCGGCGCATGGCCGGGCTCGACAAGAAGGCCCCCGACGTGTGGGACATCCCCGCGATCAACAACCACGCACGGGAGCGAACCGGCTATCCGACGCAGAAGCCGCTCGCATTGCTCGAGCGGATCGTCGCGTCGTCCGCACCGCCGGACGGCGTCGTGTTGGATCCGTGCTGCGGCAGCGGCACGACGTGCATCGCGGCCGAGCGGCTCGGTCGATCGTGGATCGCCGGGGACCGCTCGCCGCAGGCGATCGCGACGACGAAGCGCCGTCTCGCGGAGGTCATTCGGATCGCATGATCCGTGTCGTCCGCGCGCCGAGTCGGCGCAGGAGGCCCGCGAGAGCGAGGTGCGTCTCGTGGGTCTCCAGTTCGATGCGCACCTCCGCATCGACGGCGCGCGCGTGCGGCCCCATCTCCCAGTCGACGTCTTCGTCGAGGCGCCACGCATAGTTCGACGTCGCGACGCCGAACGCCTCGAACGCGGTCGGCGGAACGTCGGCGGATCCGCCGAGGATCCACGCAAACCAGGCGTTCAGCGCGGCCGCGACCTCGCTCGCGGCGATCTCGTCGACGAAGCGGCCGGCGACGAGGACGACCGGCAGTTCGGACTCGTTCACGTCGATGGGCTCCTTCGGCGGGTCGTCCGCAACGCATGGCGGGCCTCGGAGCGGCACGCGACGACGACATGGACCGAGGCGGCGCCCGCGCGCCGCAGGGCACGTGCCGCCGCGCGTGCCGTCGCGCCCGTCGTCAGCACGTCGTCGACGAGCAATACCGAACGGCCGCGCACGACCGCCGGCACCGCCTCGAAGCTGCCCGCGAGTCCACGGGAGCGCGTGCGCCCCCGGCGCATCGCCTGGGGCGCGGTGGCGCGAACGCGGCGCAGACCGAAGGCGGGGCAGGCGAGGTCGAGTTCCCGCGCGACGCCGCGCGCGAGCAGGGCGGCCTGGTCGAAACCGCGGGCGAGGCGGCGGGTCGCGTGCAGGGGCAGGGGAACGACCAGATCGCCGGGCACCCCGGCACGCCGCGTCGCCGCGGCCATCCCCGCGACCAGGGGTCGGGCCGCCCCCGGCAGTCGCGCGAACTTCATGCGCCGCACCAGAACGCCCGCGGTGCCCCGATACCGCCACGTCGCCACCACCCCGCTGATCGCGTCCCGGCGCAGGGCCTCGCCTCCGGACGTCCGGGACAGGTCGGGGCGCCCGAGCGCATCGGGCACGGCGTCCGGCCCGATGCACCGCTCGCACCCGAGCCCCCCGTCGTCGCGAGGTCGGACCCGCCCGCAGCGACGGCAGCGCGCCTCGTTCTCGCCGAGCCCCTCGGCGCAGGGGGCGCACAGGCCGACGTGCGGGTCGTCCCAGGCGAGAGCGGCGCAGGCGACGCAACGTGGCGGGAACAGCCAGTCGAACAAGGCCGCCGCATGGCTCGCCGCGCGCATGGCCGCGACCCTCCGACCCCTCCACGCGAAGGGAGCGCCACGGGTCACGAAGCGGGCTTCGCGAGATGGATCTCGCGATCGACGTCGAGGGCCAGCCGCAGGTCGTCCCAGCCGAGGAGTACCCCCGCGGCGGCGAGCGCGATCAGGACGACCCACAGCCCGAGCGCCCAGCGGCCCCAGCCGATGGATGCCGATCCGTGGGCAGTGGGCGTCGCTTCGTCGGACATGGGGACAGCGTACGATGCGCCCGCCCGGCGTCACGGTCCCGTGACGTGTTGTGAGGAGAATCGGCGCCTGTGGCAGCCGCTCGAGAAGAAGCCCGTCTGCTGCTGCCGTCGCCGCTCGGCTTGCTCGAGTACGACCTCCTCGAAGGGGCGACGTTCGTCGGCCCCGCGGCGCGCGGCGGCCTCGAGGCCGCGCCCACCCCATTCCCGAAGGCGGCGGTCGTCATCGCTCGCGAGGGGGACGAGCACGTCGCCCGGGCGTTGCCCGGTGCCGAGGGCGTCCTCGTCAACGGCGCACCGGCCGACGGCACGCCGCTCGGCGACGGCGCGGAGTTGGGGATCGGCGGCGAGAAGGCGTATTTCCGCGGCCCGAGCGGTCCCGCCGCGCCCCCCCCACCGAGCCGGCCCCCGTCGCGCGAGGCGGTGCGCCCGCCGCCCCCGCGGGCCCGCGCGCTACCGCTCTGGCCGCTCGCCCTATTGGCCGCCGGCATCGTTCTCTACGCGGTGACGCGCGCCGTGGACCATCTGCAGGCGGCGCGTCGAGCGGACTCGGTCCTCGCGCGCGAGTTTCCCGAACCGCGAGCGGGAGGCCCGACGGAGATCTCCGAGGAGACGCGATCCTTGCTCGAACTCGACGCCCGCGCCCGCACCCACGCGAGCGACATCGCGTCGATCACGGCCGAACTCGATCGACTGCGCGGTGCGATCCAGCGCTCCCGCGAGCCCGACGTCGTCGCGGCCCTGCGCGCGCGCTGGAACGAACTGCACGAGCGCCTCGCCCGGGAGGAGCACGCCCGGATCGGGGCGGCCGTCGACGACGCGGTCGCCGCCGGGCAGTTCGCCCGCGCGTTCGACATCATCGCGCGTCACGAACATCGCTTCGCCGGAGTGATCGACGCGAGCGAGGCGACCCCGTTGCGCGAGCGCATCGCGCGCGAGGCGGCCGTCTCGCTCGATGTGTTCCTCCGCGACGTGGCGCCGCTCGTGGTGCATGCGCCTCGCGACGCGTACGTCCGACTCGTCGAGGCGCTCGACCGCTTCCCCGCGTCGTTCGCACCGACCCTCGAGCCGTTGATCGCGTCGGCTCGCCGCCACCTGTACGAGAAGGTGCCGGACACGGCACCTCGCGCCCCCGACTCGCGACGTCCGCCCCCTGATGCGCCGCCGAGTCCGGCTGCGTCGCCGGGGGCGTCGGAGGGCCGCGACCCCGGACCGCCGCCCGACGCGAGCGACCCGGACGCGATCGCGCGCAAGGCGTGGCGGACGGCGCATGCCGACCTGCTCGCCGCTCGCTACGCGGATGCGGCCAAGGCCTATCGCGGCCTGCTCGACCTGCACGGCGAGGCGACGCTGCCTCGCCTGCATCGGCCCGCCCTCGAGGCGGCCGAACGATGGGCGCGCGCGGGGCGGGACGGCCCGCACGTGATCCTCCACGGCGACGCCAAGTTCGAGCGTGGCAAGCTCGAGGTGCGCTACGAGTTCGACCAACGGGCGCAGTTCGCGGAGGACTTCACGGTCGAGCAACCGTTCGCGACCGACCAACCGATCGAGGCGGCGTGGAAGGAAGGCAGCGTCACGATGCGTCTCGGCACCGGCCTCTTCCATCGTCTCGTGTTCGCCGACGACGTTCGGGTCGAGGCCGCCGTCCATGCCGAGGTCGCGCGTGACTTCGGCATCCTCGCCGTGGAAGAGGGTTCGCGCTACCGTGCGCTGCTGTTCCACCTGAACAACACCCGCTTCAAACTGAAGAAGGGTGACGCCGCGCGCCCGCAGTCCGGTCACCTGCTGTGGCTCGTCGGCGAAGGCGTCTGGGCCGCCGCCGACGCGGACCAGCACGGGTTCGTGAAGTTCGCCGAGTCCCCGGAATCGTCGTTGCGCAACGGCGACCGGCTGCGCCTCGAGTTCGAGCGCTCGGGGCGCCTGACGCGCGGCGTGATGCAGGGCGAGTCGGATCGCGTGCGGCTCGAGGGACAGGCCGTCGGTGACGACGGCAGCGGCGTGGCCTCCGCGCGCGTCGGGCTGTTCACCGACGGTGGTCACCTGAACGTGGACTCGGTGCGCATCGTCGGCCAGGTCGACATGGCATGGTGGGCTCGGCATCTCGTGGAGCAGGTCGCGTTGCTCGCGACGCCCCCGTAGCCGATGGCGCGCCCGAAGCCCCCCCTCCGCGCGCAGGCGCTCCTGCTCGGCGGCCGACTCGACGCCGCCGACGCGCTCGAGGCGATCGCCTCGCCGCGCCGCCTCGCGTTCGCCCCCGGTGCGGCCGGGCGCATCGACGCGTCGGCGCGACGGATCGCCGACGCCGTTCGCGGCGGCGAGCGCGTCTACGGGGTGACGACGGGCCTCGGGAGCAACGCGGACCGCGCGGTCGGCTCCGACGACGTCTCCGTGCTCCAGGAACGCCTGATCGCGAGTCACGCCTTCGGCGACGGTCCGCCGCTTCCCGACGCCACCGTTCGACTCGCGTGGCTGCTCCGCATCCACGCTCTCGCCCGAGGTTCGAGCGGGATCCGACGCACGACGCTCGACGCCATGATCCGCCTGTTCGAGGCGGGGATCGTCGCCGACGTCCCGTCGCGCGGCAGCGTCGGCGCGAGCGGTGATCTGGCGCCCCTCGCCTTTCTCGCGCTGCCCCTCCTCGGTCTCGGCACGGTGCGCGTCGCGGGCCGCCGGATGCCCGCGCGCGACGCGCTGCGCGAGGCCGGACTCGAACCGGTCGCGCTCGCCGCGAAGGAAGGGCTCGCGCTGATCAACGGGATGCAGGTGAGTCTCGCGATCGGACTCCGAGCGCTCGCGCGAGCCGAGCGCGCCGTCCTGCTCGCCGACCTCGCCGCGGCCCTCACGATGGAGGCGCTCGCGGCGCGACGGGACGCGCTCGATCCCGCCCTGCACCGCGCGCGCGGTCACCGCGGACAAGTCGCCTCGGCGCGCCGCATACGCTCGCTCGTCGCCGGAAGTCGTCTGGTCGGCGCGCCGGCGGACCGGTTCCCGGGCAAGCGCACGGCGCCGCAGGACGCCTACGGCACGCGGTGCGCCCCGCAGGTTCACGGCGCGGTCGCCGACGCGATCGCCTACGTCCGCGGCGCGCTCGAGCGCGAGATCGATGCGGTGACGGACAACCCGCTCGTGCTCGACGGGCGCATCGTGAGCGGGGGGAACTTCCACGGCGAACCGATCGCCCTGCCCCTCGACCACCTGCGTCTCGCGGTCCACGAGCTCGGCAGCATCAGCGAGCGGCGCACCGCGACGCTCGTCGATCCGAAACTGAACGAGGGCCTTCCCGCGTACCTCGTCCCGGAGGCGGGACTCAACAGCGGCTTCATGATTCCGCAGTACGTGGCCGCCGCGCAGGTGTCCGAGAGCAAGCAGCTCTGTTTCCCGGCGAGCGCCGACAGCATCGTCACGGGGGCCGGGATCGAGGACCACGTCAGCATGGCGCCGATCGCCGCGCGCCGCACGGAGGACGTCCTCGACCTGGTCGAGTCCGTCCTGGCGATCGAGGTTCTCGTCGCGTGCCAGGCGATCGACCTGCGGCCCTTCGCGCCCGCGCCGCGGACCGCCGCGGCGAAGTCCGTCGTGCGCGCCGCGGTGCCCTTCCGCGACGCCGATCGTCCGTGGGACGACGCGCTCGTCGCGGCGAAGCGCGCCATCGACGACGGATCGCTGCTCCGTGCGGCCGGGCTCGAGCCGCCGCTCCCCATCGTGTGAGGTAGGACATGGCCCTGATCGCTCCCCGAACGCTGAAGGGATTCCGCGACGTGATGCCGTCGCGCGCCCTGCGCCAGCGGACCATGGTCCGCGCCTTGGAGGACGTCTTCCGCGCGCATGGCTATCCGCCGATCGAGACGCCGGCGCTCGAGTACGCCGAGATCCTGAAGGGCAAGGGCGGCGAAGACAGCGACAAGGAGCTGTTCGCGTTCCAGGACAAGGGCGGACGCGAGGTCGCTCTTCGTTTCGACCTGACGGTACCGCTCGCGCGTTTCGTCGCCGAGCACGAGAGCGAACTCGTCTTCCCCTTCCGCCGATCGCACATCGGCACCTGTTGGCGCGGTGAACGCCCGCAGCGCGGACGGGCCCGGGAGTTCCTCCAGTGCGACGCGGACCTGATCGGTCCGGTCGGGGCCGCCGCCGACGCGGAGATCCTCGTGCTGCTCGCGTCTGCGTACGACGCGCTCGGAGTCGGCGCGGTGACCCTGCGGGTGAACGATCGCCGCGTCCTCTCCTCGCTCGTGACGACGCGCCTTCCGGGCCTCGCGCCGACCGCCGCGCTGCGCGTTCTCGACAAGCGCGAGAAGCTCGGTGAGGAGATCGTGCGGAACGAACTGATCGCGGCCGGCGCCACCCCGGAGGGCGCCGCGATGCTCCTCGAGGTCACGCGCCCCGAGGGCGCCGCCGACGAGGTCCTCTCCCGTCTCGCCGCGGCGCTCGACCCGACCGAGCCGGCCGGCGCGGCGGGGCTCGAGAACCTCCGCACCGTGCTCGAACTCGTCGCCGCCGCGGGGGTGCGACCCAACGCGCTGCGCGTGGATCCGAGCATCGCGCGCGGACTCGACTACTACACGGGCCTCGTCTTCGAGGCGCAGCTCGACGCGCTGCCGTCGATCGGCAGCGTCGGCAGCGGGGGGCGGTACGACGATCTGGCGAGCCTCTACACCAAGTCGCACCTGCCCGGCGTCGGCTGCTCCATCGGGATCACGCGCCTCCTGGACGCCCTCGAGGCGCTCGGCGCCGACGGCGCCGCGGGCGCCTCGAGCGCCGTCCTCGTGGTGCACCCCGGCGCGGCGGGACTCGCGCGCGCCTTCTCGGTCGCCGCGGCGCTGCGCCGGGCCGGGCTCCCGACCGAGGTCTATCCCGAGGACCGGAAGCACGCGCAACAGATGCGCTACGCGGATCGCGTCGGCGTGCGCGTCGTCGTCACCGTGGAAGCGGACGGTGGCTGGCACGGCAAACGCCTCGTCGACGGTTCGTTCGAGTCGTTCCGGGACGAGGCCGCGCTCGTCGCGTGGGCCGCAAGCGCTATCTGACCGCGGGCGCCGTATTCTCGGCGGCCGTCCCAGGGAGGCCCTCCGTGATCCACGACAACGTGCTTTCCGCGATCGGCAACACGCCGATCGTGCGGCTCAATCGGGTCGTCGGTCCGAACGACGCCACCGTGCTCGTGAAGCTCGAGTTCATGAATCCGGGCGGTTCGATCAAGGACCGGATGGCGCGCCACATCCTCGACAAGGCGAGCGCGTCGGGGGCCCTGAAGCCCGGCGCGACGATCGTCGAGAACACGAGCGGCAACACCGGCGTCGGTCTGGCGATGGCTGCCGCGGTGCGCGGTCACCCGACGGTGTTCACGATGCCGGACAAGATGTCGAAGGAGAAGCAGGACACGTTGCGCGCGTTCGGTTCGCGCGTGGTCATCACGCCGACGGCCGTTCCGGCGGACTCGCCGGAGTCGTACTACTCCACCGCGAAGCGCCTCGCCGGCGAGATCCCCGACTCCCTCTACGTGAACCAGTACCACTCCCGCGACAACGTCGAGGCGCACTATCGGTCGACGGGACCGGAGATCTGGCGACAACTCGAGGGCCGTCTGGACGCGTTCGTCGCGGGCCTCGGGACCGGCGGCACGATGAGCGGCGCGGGGCGCTACCTGAAGGAACAGGATCCCGACATTCGACTGGTCGGCGTCGATCCGGTGGGCAGCATCTACCACGACCTGTTCCACACGAAACAGCTCACGACGCCGCACCCCTACAAGGTGGAAGGCATCGGCGAGGACATGGTCTGCGGCGCGATGGATCTCGCGCTGCTGGACGACGTGCGGCAGGTCGACGACACGCAGGCCTTCGCGATGGCGCGCCGGCTCGCGCGCGAGGAGGGCATCTTCGCCGGCGGTTCGTCGGGCGCCGCGGTCCATGTCGCGGCGACGCTCGCCCGCGAGTGGGGTCCCGGCAAGACGATCCTCGTACCGCTTCCCGACGGTGGTCGCGCGTACATCTCCAAGTTCTTCTCCGACGACTGGATGCGTGCGAACGGCTTCTTCGACGAGGGAGCCGCGTCGTGAAGCCGGCCGCCGGCGACACGCCGCTCGGTTTCGACACGCTGGCGATCCACGCCGGCCAGGCGCCCGACCCGACGACGGGTGCCCTGATGACGCCCGTCTACCTCAACTCCACGTATGCGCAGGAGAGCCCGGGCGTGCACCGGGGGTTCGAGTACGCGAGGACGCGCAACCCGACCCGCGACGCGCTCGAGGCGTGCCTCGCCGCGCTCGAAGGCGGTGCGCGCGGGCTCTGCTTCGCGTCGGGCCTCGCGGCAACCGATGCCGTGATGCACCTGCTCGACGCGGGCGACCACGTCGTTCACTCCGACGACGTCTACGGCGGTACGTTCCGCCAATTCGACAAGGTCGTCGCGCGCCACGGCGTGCGATTCACGGCGGCCGATCTGACCAAGCCCGGCGCACTCGAGGCCGCCCTGACGCCCGCGACGAAGCTCGTCTGGCTCGAGTCGCCGACCAACCCGATGCTCAAGGTGCTCGACATCGCGGCGCTCGCCGCCGTCACGCGAGCGCACGGGGCGATCGTCGTCGTGGACAACACGTTCGCGACGCCGTTCGCGCAGCGACCGCTCGACCTCGGCGCCCACGTCGTGCTGCACTCGGTCACGAAGTACCTCAACGGCCACAGCGACGTCGTCGGGGGCGCGCTGGTCGTCCGCGACGACGAGCTGGGTGCCCGCCTCGCCTTCCTCCAGAACGCGGTCGGTGCGGTGCCCGGCCCCCTCGATGCGTTCCTCGTGCTGCGCGGGCTGAAGACGTTGGGCATCCGCATGGAGCGACACGAACGCAACGCGCTCGCGATCGCGCGATTCCTCGAGTCCCGGCCGGAGGTCGAACGGGTGATCTACCCCGGCCTGCCCAGCCATCCGCAGCACGCGCTCGCAAAGCGACAGATGCGATGCTTCGGCGGCATGATCTCGTTCACGCTGCGCGGCGGCCTGGACGCCGCGCGCCGCTTCCTGGAGGCCGTGCGCATCCCCGCACTCGCCGAGAGCCTCGGCGGCGTGGAGAGCCTGATCGAGCATCCCGCGATCATGACCCACGCCAGCGTTCCCGCGGCGGCGCGCAAGGCGCTCGGGATCGAAGACGGCTTCATCCGTCTCTCCGTCGGTATCGAGAGCGAGTCCGACCTGATCGCGGACCTTGCCCGGGCTCTCGCTCGGTAACGAAGCGCACCGCGCCTCGGCCGCGCTCGAGATCCCTCGCGGGAAGGCGCGAGGGCGAGGACGCTCGGAGCCGCTTCCGGGGCGACGCCGAATCGCCGCGAGAGGATCGCCAGGCGCGGCAGGGGCGGCCCATGGAATCGGCGCTCAGTCGAGGAGGTCGTCCTCGTACGGCGGCGCCGCGGCATCGAGGAGATCGGCGAGTCGGCGCTCGAGGAGGGCGAGTCGGCGTTCGATCCGGTCGAGCGCGGCCTCCCGTTCGCGAACGACCGCGTCGAGTCGTTCGAGCGCGCGCTCCTGGGTCACGCCCGCCTCCTCGAGCGCCTGTAGCCGGCGCTCGCCGGGCGGCGGGTTCATCGCGTCGCCTCGTCGTCGGGATCGGGGCCCGTGCCCGTCCAGAGTGCGGTGTGGCTGCCGTCGCACCACGGGCCGTTCGACGAGGTGAAGCAACGGCACCACGCGACGTTTCGCGCCATGCCCTCGACGACTTCGATGCGGGGCGTGAACTCCGTGTCGCGGTGATGTCCGTCGCAGAACGGCGGCGATGCGGTGCGCCCGCACGCGCAGATCGCGTGACGGCCGGGCTGCAGCGTGACGACGAGCGGACGAACCTGATCGGAGTCCATGCCTCGCCTCCAACTACGCGGTCGCGGGCACGCGGGACGCGGCGCGCTCGGCTTGACGAACGCGGATCTTCTCGATGTCGTCGCTCGGGACGGCGTCGATCAGACGCTTGGTGTAGTCCTCGCGGGGGCTCCGGTAGATCTCGCTCGCCACGCCCATCTCGACGATCCGGCCGGCCTGCATGACCGCCATCGTGTCGGACATGAACTTCACGACGGAGAGGTCGTGGCTGATGAAGATGTAGGTCAGCGACCGCGCTTCCTGCAGGTCCTTGAGCAGGTTCAAGACCTGCGCCTGCACGGACACGTCCAGCGCGCTGACCGACTCGTCGCAGATCAGGAACTCCGGCTCGAGGGCGAGAGCGCGCGCGATCGAGATGCGCTGGCGCTGACCGCCGGAGAACTCGTGCGGATACCGATTCATGTGTTCGGGCTTGAGCCCGACCTCGACGAGGAGTTCCGCCACGCGATCGGTGCGCTCGGAGCGCGAGCGGATCAACTTGTGCACGTCCATCGGTTCCGCGATCATGTCGCCGACCGTCATGCGCGGGTTCAACGACGAGTACGGATCCTGGAAGATGATCTGCATCCGGCGGCGCATCCCCCGGAACTCGCGGTTCGACATCCGGAACAGGTCGCGCCCCTCGTAGATCGCCTGGCCGCCGACCTCGACCCCGTTCTTATTCTCGATCAACCGCAGCAACGCGCGACCGGCCGTCGTCTTGCCGCAGCCGGACTCGCCGACGAGGCCCAGGGTCTGCCCGCGCCACACGTCGAAGTCCACGTCCTGCACCGCCTTGACGTGATCGTGGACGCGTCCGAACACGCCCTTGCGGATCGGGAACCAGACCCGCAGATCGCGAACGGAGAGCAACGGCCCGCCCTCGGGCGCGATCAATTTGTCGCGGCCACGGGTGCAGATCGCATCGAGTTCCGCCGGGCTGACGTCCTTCGGCGTGACGATCAGTCGATGGTCCTCGTCCAAACGCCAGTCCATGAACGTCGACGTCGTCGGCAGGCGCTTGTAAGTCGTGTCGAGCGAGGGACGGCACGCCAGGAGACTTCGGGTGTACGGGTGCTGGGGGTTGCCGAAGATGTCCACGACGTTGCCGTACTCGACGAGATGCCCCTGGAACATCACGGCGACGTCGTCGGCGATCTCTGCGATCACGCCGAGGTCGTGCGTGATGAACAGGATCGACATGCCGCGCTCGTCGCGGAGGCGTCGCAGCAGATCGAGGATCTGCGCCTGAATCGTCACGTCGAGCGCGGTCGTCGGCTCGTCGGCGATCAGCAGCTTCGGATTGCAGCTCAGGGCCATCGCGATCATCACACGCTGCTTCTGGCCGCCGGACATCTCGTGCGGGTAGGTGTCGATGCGCCGTTCCGGGTCGGGAATGTCCACCTCGCGGAACAGCTGGATCACGCGCTCGCGCGCTGCGGCACGACTGATCTTCTCGTGGATAAGGATGGGCTCCATCACCTGGTCGCCGACTGTGAACACCGGATTCAGCGACGTCATCGGCTCCTGGAAGATCATCCCGATGTCGCGGCCGCGCATCGCGCGCATCTGCGAACGCGGCAGGCGGACGATGTCCCGCCCGAGGAAGGACACCTCGCCGGCATGGATCCGCGCGGTCTCGGGCGGCAGCAACTGCATGATCGTCATCGCGGTGACGCTCTTGCCGGAGCCCGACTCGCCGACGACACCGAGCGTATGGCCTTCGTTCAGCGTGATCCGTACGTCGGAGGCCATGTCCACCGCGCGGACGATCCGGTCCTCGGTGTGGAACCACGTCTTGAGTCCCCGGATTTCAAGCAGAGGATTGGGCATGGTGCGGGATTGTCCGGCTTCGGCGCGGGGTGTCAATGCCGTTCTCCGCGTCGCGCGATGCGCGTCGAGGCGCGACGCCGGGGTCCTTGGCCATGCGCGATGCCGGCGGGGCGGATGGGGAGCGGCTCGGTGGAGCGGGTGTCGCCCCGGCGCCGTAGCCTGCGGGGTCATGAGCGATCGACATCTCGACGTCCCGATCCGCGTGCTCGACCACGCCCGTGGGCTGCCGCTGCCCGCGTACGAGACGGCGGGCGCGGCGGGGCTCGATGTCCGTGCTGCGCTCGGCGAACCGCTCGAACTCGCACCGGGCGCGCGGGCCCGCGTGCCCACCGGGCTGTCGATCGCGGTGCCCGCGGGTTGGGAGTGTCAGGTGCGTCCGCGCAGCGGATGGGCAGCCCGACATGGGGTGACCTGCCTCAACTCCCCCGGCACGATCGACAGCGACTACCGCGGCGAGGTGCAGGTGCTGTTGGTCAACCTCGGCATGCAGCCGGTTCGCATCGAACGCGGGGACCGCATCGCGCAACTCGTGTTCGCACCGGTCGGTCGTGCGACGTGGCGGCCCCTGGACGAACTCGACGCGACCGCGCGCGGCGTCGGCGGATTCGGACATACGGACTCACGGATCGAACACGGTGCCGAGGCGCACGGCGCGTGACGCGCCGGTTGCGGACGGGAGATTGCCCGCGCGTCCGTGGAGCGTCTCGTCGGCGAGGAGCGCGAAGGCGATCGCCTCCTTCGCGTCACTCCACGCGGGCTCGAGCGGTTCCATCGCGAGGTCGAGGTCAGCGAACGACGCGCGAATCGCCGCGAGAAGCGTCGGGTTGCGGCAGCCCCCACCGGAGAGGATGACGCGCCGGACGGCGAGACGCCGCGGGACGACATGACGGTCCCAGGCGTCCCGCATGAGGCGCGCGGTCGCCTCCACCGCGGTGCGCACGCGGTCGGCGAGCGCGACGCCTTCGTGCGCGCCGACGAGGGACGATGCGAGGTCCGGCCCCCACGTCGCGTACCCCGCGCTCTTCGGCGGCGACCGGTCGAGCCACGCCCGGCGACGCGCGACGAGGTCGGCGAGCAGGTCCTCGTCCACCCGGCCCCGCGCGGAGAGCGCGCCGTCGCGGTCGATGCCCGCGGCGTCCGCCGTGCCGACGAACGCATCGATCAACGCGTTCGCCGGACCCGTGTCGAATGCGACGACCCCGCAGCGGGTCACGTCCGTTCCGCCCGCGGGCAGGAGCGTCACGTTCGCGATGCTGCCGAGGTTCCAGCACGCTCGCGCCTCGTCCGAACGGCCGAACACGAGCAGATCGGCCAGCGGCACGAGAGGCGCGCCCTCGCCTTCCGACACGACATCGCGCACGCGGAAGTCGGCGACGACGCGCACTCCCGTCGCCATCGCCAGCACGTCGCCATGACCGATCTGCAACGTCACGGCGCGCTCGTTGCCGTTCCGCGGACGATGAAACACCGTCTGTCCGTGCGACCCGAGCGCGGCGATCTCGGTCGGGCGGACGCCCGCTTCGCGCAGCACGTCGAGGACGACCGGCGCCCAGACCGCCGGCAGATCGAGGTGGAGCGCCGCGACCTCCGCGAGATCGCCGCCGACCGCCCTCGCGAGGCGCGCGCGCAGGGCCGGAGGGTACGGCTCGGTTCGGGCGTGAACGAGATCGACCTCGCGCGGCCCGTCGCCGACGCCGCGAATCCGCACGAGCGCGACGTCCACGCCGTCGCGGCTCATCCCGCTCATCAGCCCGAGCATCCAACGATCGCCGCCGTCGCGCATGGAGCGTCCTCGCCGGGGCCCGCGTGCTTCTCGCCCCGACGGGCGGACGCCTCTACCGTACACGGGCGGCGCCCTCGGAGAGCCCCCGGCATGTTCCTCAAGGTTCTCGAGTCGAACCCGGCGTTCTACGCCACGTGGATCGTCCTCGTGATCGTGAGCATCGTGCTGCACGAACTCGCTCACGGCGTCGTCGCGATCCGCCAAGGCGATCGCACGCCGATCGAGACCGGCCACATGACGTGGAATCCGCTCGTCCACATGGGCGCGTTCTCGTTGATCCTGCTCGCGGTGCTCGGCCTCGGCTTCGGCGCGATGCCGGTGCGACCGGACCGCTTCCGCGGTCGATTCGGTCGCGCCGCCGTCGCCTTCGCGGGCCCCGCGACGAACCTCCTGCTCGCGGCGATCGGTGTCGTCTCGGCGGGCCTCCTGGTGCGCTTCGGCCTGATCGCCCCGCCGAACGGGGTGCTGTTCTTCGAGGAGTTCCGCGTCGCCAACGTGCTGCTGCTCGCGGCCACGCTGAACCTCGCGCTCTGCGTGTTCAACCTGTTGCCGATCCCTCCGCTCGACGGGTCGACCGTGCTCGCGGACTTCTGGCCGGCATGGCGGCGCTGGACGTCCAATCCCGACCTCGCGCCGTTCTTCCAGGCCGGGTTCCTCCTCGTGTTCTTCTTCGGCGGACCGCTCTTCTACCGCTCGTACTCGGTGGCCGTGACGACGTTCGCGCGCCTCGCCGGATTCGCCTGATGCGCCGCGTCGTGCTGTGGTTGCCCATCGCGCTCCTCGCCGCCGTGGGCGCATGGCTCGGCTCACGGGGCGCGCGCGGCCCCGAGGGTCTTTCCGTGCTCGTGACGATCGTGGACGCCGGCGGGAGACCGGTGCCGCGCGCCCAGGCACGTGCTCGGTTCGTCGACGGCGGCTGGGTCGATGCGGACGCCGAAGGACGCGCTCGCGTGCATCCGGTTCCTCTCGCGGCGGACGCCTCGCCGGACTCGCCCCAGGCGATCGCCGACGCGATCGAGGTGCGCGCGCCGTGGTACGAGTTGCCCCCGGGCGGGGCGTTGGCGATCGAACGCGGCGACGCGAATCGGTTCCTCGCGCGCGCGACGCTCGAGCCTCATGGCGTGCTCGAACTCGTCGTCAAGACGACGCTGCTCGGTCCGGCGCGGGCGAGCATCGAAACGGATGAGCCGCTCCAGCGCATCGCGGCGATCGGCGGACAGGGAGTCGCCCGCGCCGGCGTCGCCGCAGCGTTCCGAATCCGTCCCGGACTTCGGACGGTGACGGTGGTGGTGGAGCCCGAGCCGAGCCTCTCGCGCGATCGGCCGGTCGCGCGCCGGAGATTGGTGGTCGATGCACCGGCGCCGGGCGAACTCCGCCGCGTCGAGATCGAACCCGAGGCCTCGCATCCGATCCACGGCCGGATCCACTGGCCGGAGGCCTTGCCGAGCGCGCTGCGCGTGGGCCGCGTCCAGGTCGTCGAGCTGTCCCGCGACGGGGGCACCCGCACGGTCTGGGGTCATGTCGACGTGGACGCGAGCGGGGTCTTCGCCGTCGGCGAGGCCGCCGCGTTGCCGTACGAGTTGACCCTCGAAGCACCGTTCCTCGAGACGCCCCCGGCGCTGCTGATCGGCGGTGGAGGACTCGCCGAGTTCGACGCACTCGTCGCGCGTCCCTGGCTGCACCTGACCCACCCCGACCTGCCGGGCACGTCGCGTCCGTGGCGCGTTCGTCTCCTCGACGCCGCGGGCGAGGTCGTCGGGGCGGCGGGACCTCTGCGGATCGCTCCCGGCGACGGCGCGCTGCCCCTCGTCGCGGCGCGGGACGACCTCGTCGTCGAGGTGGCCGTGCCCGGATCGAACGACGCCGTCCGTCCCGGCGTTCGCGCGCGCTCGGGTCGGCCCGATCGCATCGAACGGACCGACCGAGGTGGCGCTGGCGCTGTCGCCGGTCGAGGCGGGCGGCGTCTCCCTGACGGGGGCATGGCCGCGCGGCGCCACCGTGGTGCTCCACGGACCCGCCGGTCCGTGGGCGCGGTCGCGATCCACGACGTGGCTGCCGAGGACGCCGCCCATGCCGTTCGTTGCGCGGGGGCTCGAGGTCGGCCGCTGGTCGGTTCGCGTGCTGCCTCGCGACGGTGACCTGGCGTGGGAATGCGTGGACGTCGATGTCGTCGCCGACGAGGTGCGCAACGTGGCGTTCACACCGCGTCCGGGCGGGCGCCTCGCGATCGACGAGTCGTTCGCACCGGGCGACCCACGCGACGGGACGTTGCGCGTGTACGCGGCCGACGGCCCCCATGAGACGGACGTCGAGATCCCGCTCGAACGACGTGCCCAGGGCCGGGGCTGGGAGGCTCCGTTCGCGCTTCGCCCCGGGACGTGGCGCGGCACCCTCGCGTTGGACCCGTCGGACGAAGCCGTCACGGGCGTCACGTTCGAGATCGTCGACGGGGAGACGACGCGCGTCGCCGGCGACGCGATCAGCCCTCGAGCAGGCGCTGCACCACGGTGAGGAAGTCGGTCACCGTGAGCAGGCCGACCAAGCGGCCGTCGCGGACGACCGGCACGGCCGACAGACCGTGTTCCTTCATCAGGCCGATCGCCTCGAGCGTCGGCGTCTCGGGCGCGACGGTGACCGGCGCCCGCTTCATCACCTCACCGACCCGCAGCCCGCGTTCGGGCTGACCGTTGCCGCGCTTCATCGCCTGGAACAACTCCGGCAGCGCGAGCATCCCGACGAGCGTGCCGGCCTCGTTCTCGACGGGCACGTGGCGGATGCCCTCCCAGCGCATCATCGCTTCGGCGAGCGTGACGGTGTCTTCCTCCTGGACCGTGAGCAGGTCGGCGGTCATCACCTGTCCGACGCGTTCGTAGGCGGCGCGGCGATTCGTCGGCTCGGGCGTCTCGACCGCCTCCCAGGTGTGGACCGGGGCCCCCCCGCGCTGACGCTCCATGTAGGAGCGCGTGAGCACCTGCAACGCCTCGTCCTTGGGGATCGCGTCGCGCAGCCCGTTGAACCCGTCGACGAGCCAGCGCGCGCCGGTGCGACCGGCGGTGACGCGTGCGGCGACCACGTCGAGGAGCCGGTGCCCGTCGTCCTTGTCGACGCCGGCGCGCCGCAGGCCCTCCGCGGCGAGCGGCAACGTCAACAGGGCGAGTTCGTCCGCCGTGCGCGCCTTCCCGTCGATCCACTGCAGCGACGCGCGCAGCCCGGTGGCGGCCGCGTCGTGGAAGTTGGCCTGGCAGTCGTGGAACGGCATCCGACGGCCCACGTCGCCGAACTCCGCCGCGAGCCCCAGCGTGAGGCCGTAGAGCCACGCGGCGTTGGCGGCACTGTCGACGGCGGTCGGACCGGCCGGCAGCGGGCGGTTCTCGATCCTTAGATGCGGCACGCCGTCGAACACGCCATAGCACGGACGGTTCCACCGGTAGATCGTGCCGTTGTGCAGCGCGAGGGCCGTCAACTGCGGCACGCCACCCGCATCGAGCACGTCGGCCGGCCACGGCTCGCCGTCGTCCATCGGCAGGACGACGCGAAAGCGCGAGATGTCCTCGCGGACCAGGTCGAGCACGCCGCCGCGGACCCAATCGTCGCCGAAGAACACCCGCGGGCGGCTGCCGCGACTCAACTGATGGTCGGTGCGCGTGTCGATCGACTGATCGAACAGGGCGATGCGCGTCTCGTCCCAAAGCCGCGCGCCGAGCAGAAGCGGGCTGTTGCCCGCCCCCGCCAAGACGACCCCGGTCGCCAGTTGCATGGCGTTGTAGACTGACGCGAACTCGTCCGGGTCCACCTGAAGGTGCAACTGGAACGACGTGTTGAACGCCTCGAGCAACACGTTGTCGTGCGTGGCATGGAGGGTGTCCACGCCGCGGATCGCGATTCGGAACTCGCCACCGCGCATCGCGAGGACACGTCGGTTCAACGCTTCGTAGCGCGGCGACGGGGTCATGCAGTCGAGGCGCAGGTGGTCCCAGGTGAGCGTCGGCAGGATGCCGATGGCGAGGACATCGACGCCGTGCGGGCGGGCGGCGCGGCGGATCGTCCCGACGTGCAGCCGCAGTTCCTCCTCCATCTCGCGCAGGCACGTCCCGCCGAGCGGCCGCGGAGGCAGGGCGACCTCGACGTTGTAGAGCGCGAGCTCGTTCTGGTAGACCGACCCGTCGCCGCCGAGCGCCTTGAGCACCTCGTTCGCGCGCGGGGCCGGTCGGCCGTGCTCGTCGACCAGGAAGAACTCCTGCTCCAATCCGATCCGGCGCACGCCGGTCTCGAAGCGTTTCTCGAGCAGCATCCGCTCGAGCGCGTCGGCGTCGGCGACGAGCCGCTCCTCGAAGCGGCGAAGGTCCTCGGGGCGTTCGGTGATCTCGACGTCGTGGCGACCCATCGCGGCGCAAGATAGCCGCACGCCGTCCCCGGGAGCCACAGCCCGCCGAGGGGCGGACGCGCCGCGCGCGGGCCGTAGGATGCGCCCGTGCGCCGCGCGGACCGTCCCCCCCTGTTCCTGCGCATGGCGATCGTCGTCGGACTCGCAACGCTCGCGGTCGGCGTGGTCGGACTCGTCGTGATCGTCCTCAAACGCCCGCCGGCGGTGGCGGTGGACGGGCCCCCGAACCCCGTCCCTCCCGGGGTCGCCGAGGGATGGAACGTGCCGGACGAGTGGCGTGTCGTCGCCCGGTGGCGCGAGGCGGACGAGACCCGCGAGGTCGTCGGCGTGCCGGGTGACGAGAGCCGCATCGGCTGGGCGTTCGGCGGAGCCCCACCCGGTGTGCCCCTGGCGATCGTCGTGCTGCGACGCGGTCGTGACGGCACCTGGTTGGAGGTCGCCACGCGACATCGTTTGCTGAACGCGCCCGGCGAACTCATCCGAATCGACTGAGGGCGCCGTTCGGATGCCCGATGGACTGGGAGCCCGCTCCCAATGGCTCCGATTGCCCCCGATCCGCGACGCCGATCGCTCGCCGGGACGACGCCCCCTCCGACCGGAAAGGACGGCGGACCACGGTCGTTGGGGTCACGCGCCGTCCCAGCGCGCGCGCAGGTCCGTCAAACGCGTTCCGATCGACCGTCGCCACCCGGGGGCCCGCTCGCCCACCTTGTCGAGGACGCGGGTCGCCGCCGCGTCGAGCGCGAGGCCATGGCGCTCGCAGACTTCGGCAAGCGCCGCGAGCGCGTCGCCGATCTCGTCGAGCAGGGCCTCGTCGTCGCCGGTCCTGTAGATCTCGCGATCGAGCACGCACCGCGCGACTTCTCCCGCCTCCTCGACGAGGGCGAGCGCGGTCGCGACGCGAGGGTGCTCCAACCCGTCCTTCGTCAACTCGGCGAAACGTCGCTGGAATTCATCGAGTCGCATCGGTCCCTCCGGAGCGCTCGTACACCCACAGAGAACGCGTGCCGACGCCCGGGAGCGGCGGGCACTCCTCGAGCCCGAGCGGCCCGGCGCCGCGCCTTCCCTCGGCGATCTCGTGGCGCGAGATCCCCGGTCCCTTCCAGTGCACCACCCGCCCGCCCCCGGCGAGGAAGGGCACCGCGAGTCGATTGCACTCGGAGAGCGGGCCGACGGCGCGCAGCACGACGAGATCCGCAACGGCGCGCATGCCCGGCTCGTGCGCGAGGAGGTCGCGCGAGTCCGCGGCGTGGACCCGAACCCGTTCGCCGTAACCGCATGCCGCGACATGCTCGGCGAGGGCCGCCGCCTTCCTCTGCCGCCGCTCGACGAGGTGCACCAAGGCGCCGGGCCAGAGCGCTGCCGCGGCCAGTCCCGGGAAGCCATTGCCGCTGCCGATGTCGAGGACGACGCGCGGCGCCGGACGTCCGCGGGGCCATGCCTCCCCCACGACGAGGCTCGGAACGATCAGGACCTCGATGATCGACGCCACGGTGCGGGCGGCGGTGAGATTCGGACGCGGATGCTCGACCAGCCGCGCGGCGTACCGAACGAGACGCGCCGCCTCGTCCGGAGAGGGACGACGCGGCGCGTCGAGGGAGAGAAGCACATCGAGGAGTTCGCGGGAGACGTCGGGCACGCCCGCAGGCTATCCGGCGCTCGGGCGTGGGCCGTCCGCTACGCGGAGCGTGCCGCCTCGTCGCGTTCGCGACGGAGCTGGACGCCGCGCAAGGCGGCCTGCCGGGCGATCTCCCGCAGTTCGGCCTCGCGGACGGTTCGATAGGCGCGCAGTTCCGACGCCCGCTTCCAGATCTCGTCCTCGGCCGCGATGCCGTCGATCTCGGGGACGCGGGGCGATGCGCCGGGCATCAGCAGGCCGGCCGCCTGGACCGCCGCGGCGAGCACGCGCCGCAGTTCACCCACCAGGGCGGGATTCCCGCTCCAAAGACCGATCCAACCGCCGCCGGGCAGGTTTCGCTGCACGAACGCCACGCGGTAGCCCGGGGTGTCCGCGAGCAGGAAGCGGTAACCCGACAGGCCGGCCGGGCAGGGAACCTGCCGGACGCGGCCGAGACGCTGAGCGGGAAGAGGCCGCGATTCGGCGTGGAACCCGAAGGTCGCCGCGGCGCCGGCGAGATCACGCAAGGCCTTCGCACGGTCGCCGAGTTTCTCGACCGCGGGCAGCGTCACGAGGACGCAACCGCCGGCACGTTCGTCTCGGACCGTCTCCTCGATGTCCGCTTCGGTCGCGACCCGCTCGGCCTCGGAGAGGACGAGCATCGTACCGTGCGGGAGGAGCCGGGGATCGAGGGCCTCGTCGATGAGGCGCGGCGAGCGCAACGCCTGGGGCTGGTGGACGCCCTGAGCGTGGAGCACACGCTCGATCGCATCGAACACGCGATCCCACTGCGGGAGGGGGCGAAGGGTGGGGGCGGTTCGAGTCGGCTGCGAGGGGAGGGGGAGGGACATGGAAGGGAGGGTCTCCAGAGGCGGGGCGAGCCCGGCGAATGCTGCCGCGGGAGTCCGGCGAGGATGGACACCCGCGATCGCAGTCCGGCTTGACTACGCTGTTGGACGCGTCCCGGTTGGTACGGTTTCCCCCACCGCCTCCGGGCGGCCTGTCAAAGTGACAGGCCGATCGAGCGCCTCTGTCATAAGTCATTCTGCGACAAGGTGTTGCGTCGAATGCAACGAACGGGCAAGAGTTCGATGCGACGGCGAGGTGGATCCGCCTAGAGATCGTGGGCGGAGGCGATCACCTGGGATGCGTGGACGACGGTCGACGGCCCGCCGCTCGGCGCCTCCAGCGTCAGCCGCATCCAGATCTTTCGGGACCCGCTGCCGCCGACGATCTTCGTTTCGAAGCCGTTAGGCCACCAGCCGAGATCGGATGTCATCCAGGCCCGTCGGTCGTACGACTCGCGCGTGGTGTCGCTCGGCGCGAGCTGCAGGCCGGAGGCGACGATGGAACCGACGCTGCTGACGTCCGGATCCTCTTCGATCTCGATGTCGGCCTCGGGGGACGTCGCGAGCGCACCGAACTCGTCCATCGCGAAGAAGCTGTCGTCCACGGCGCCGCTCGGATCCCACGCGAACCTGCAGCCGTAGGAGGTCACGAGGGCGCTCACCGCCGCCTCCCGGTGGGCGGCGCTCGACAGGCCCAGGATCTGCGTGTGGCTGGGGTAGGCGGTGCTGCGCCAGATCACCAGGTCCCGGGCCGCCGTCCGCGGCTGCCGGGTCGTGACGAACCGACCGGTGACGACGGGGACCACGTAGACGAACCGGTACATGTCGATGAACCGGGTCGCGCCGGTTGTCGCATCCACGACGACTTCGGCCGGATCCGTCTCCCCCACGAACAGGAGGCAGTTGCCCGTCGTCGGTACGCCCGTCTCGTCGGGGACGAGTCGCCCGACGGGATCGATCACCGGCAGACGCAGGTTCGAGACCGGCACGACGCGGTCCACCTGCAGCGCATCGCGATATCCCTCGCCGATCGTGTCCCGCCCGAACAGCCGGCGGCTCGCGCTGACCAGTTCGCGGATCCGGTACGACAGGCCCTGACAACGATCCGTCGACTTCTGCACCCCCGCCAGATGACGATCGGCGTCGGTCGTCGAGGTGAACGTCCTCTCGACGACCCACGCAAGCAGCGTGGTCATCGCGAGCACGAGCGTCGTCTCGAGGAACGTGAAGCCGCGTTGGGCCCCGCGCGTGGGCGACGAGCAGCTAGCGATTGACATAGATCTTCTCCATGTGCTGTGCGTAGTGCAGCGGCTCGGTGCGGCGATACGCCTCGACGCGGATCCGATACGACCCCTTCGGCAGCTTCGCGGCGGGGGTGTCCCAGAGGTAAGTCTCGTCGGCCGCCGGCGCCGAGTCGACGAGCGTGCGGGAGGCGTCCGGCGTCCCGGCGTCGTCGTCCCAGGGCAGTTCGCCGAGCGTCGCCGGCGATTCGTCCATCATGTTGAGCCACGTCGCGCCGCCGTCCTTGCTGTAGGAGAGCACGTAGATCAGGTCCGCCTCGTTCTCCGCGAAGTCGTCGGGGTAGTTCGTCGTGTACTTCAAGCCGTCCCATCGCCTCCACTGGATCGACCACGACACCGGGATCGTGGACGGCGAGTCGATCTCCGTCAGCAAGGTCGGCGTCCGGATCTGCACGCGCGGCAGCTGGCGGATCCGGTTCGGATCGCTGACGCCGCCCGCGAAGTAGCTGTGGATCAGCGACAGCATGCTGTACCGGGCGATGAACGCCGAGCCGCTCTCGATCGTGCGGTCCAGGCCGTTCACCACGACATAGCCGCCGCGCGGGTTGGTCCCGGGCGCGCGCAGGCGCACGAGGGCGCTGCCGATCGTGCCCAACTCGTGATCGAAGAAGCGGCGGACGACCGACGCGCTGAAGCGCGGGAACTCCGTGGTAAACGAGAACTCGTCGCCGACCGAGCCGTCGTAGTTCACGTTGAGAGCGAACGGGCGGCTGATCGCGGCGCGGTTCGGCAGCGGGAAGTTGTAGTTCGCCGCAAGCTGCGGGCCGTCCTCGACCAGGCCACCCGTGCGCCCGTCGGCGTACTGGTGATGGAACGTCGACGACGACGAACCGATGTTGAACAGCGACGTGCTGCCTTCCTCGGCGAGCCGCGCGTAGGTGTTGATGAGCTGCGTGCCGTTCGGCTGCTGCGAGGTGGTGATCTCCCCGCGACGGATCTGGCGGAACGTTCCGGCGTTCGTCGAGGCCTCGGCGCGCAGGTTGCCCCACTCCGCCCACTGGTCGACGTAGGCGCTGTCGGGGAAGAGTTCGCCGATCCACGGCTTGCTCCACCAGTAGCCGCCCGCGTCGCGATAACTCGTCGCGGTGCCGTCGTTGCTCCGGACGAACTTCAGGCTGCCGCGGATCGAACTCGTCCCGTTGCCGTCGGTGATTGTGTTCTCGAACACGTCGCCGGTGAGACCGAACGGGGCGCCGTCCATCGGGATGCTGTTCGCGAACCCGTTGTCGACGTCGTACCCGATGTCCCCGCCGACGGACAGGTAGTAGTACGAGAAGCCCGTCAGCGTCGTGTAGATCGCCTCGTTGCGGACGAGCGCGTACCGCAACCACGACATCAGACGCGGCACGTCGAGCGAACTGCCGCGGTTGCCGCGCCACGAGTTCCGGAGACGGGCTCCGTCGAAGGCCGGCCAGTCGTCGTAGACGTTGCCGGCCCCCGTCGTGAAGTCGTCGAAGAACCAGTTGTAGCCGTTCGGGCTCGTCTCCCCGTGTCGGTCGAGGTCCATGTACGGCATGTGCCGCGGATCCCCCATGAACTGGTATCGCTCGCTGAACGGGACGTCCTCGACGGAGTCGGTGTACCACGTGAACGACGCGCTCTTGTTCGCCGGCTGCCAGCGCGTCGGCCACATCGTGCCGGTCGTCCGGTCGCGCCCGAAACGCGTCTCGAGACGCACGACGCGGTCGATCGCGTCGCCGGACGCGAACCCGTCGCGGATCGCCGTCGGCGACATCGCGATGCGCCAACGCGCGGTGTTCTTCGGGCGGCTGCTCGTCGAGTAGAGGTTCCTGGCGAAGCGATCGCCGCCGGCGGACGTGCTCGTCGGCGTCGGGCACGGGATGTAGTCGAGTTCGTACAGACGTCGGGTCGACGACAGGCCGCGCCCGGACGACGTGCGCGGCGTCTCGAGCGGCGTTCCGTGGAGGAGGAGCGACGTGCCCTCGTCGTCGTAGCGTACGAGGTACCACATCTCACCGCGGCGGAAGCCTCCGTCGTGGACGCCGTTGGCGTTGCCGTCCACGAGCGGCTCGGCAGGATCCCACACCGAGTCGCCGTCGAGATCGAGGAACGGCTCGCCGTAGTTGTAGACGTAGTCGGCGAGGACCGACGCGTTGGTCGCGTCGTCGGTCAGCGGGTCCCACGGCCGCCACAGCGGCGCCGGTGAGGCGGCCGGTCCGTTGCGAGTCCCGTCGCCGTTCACGTCGAGGTAGGGCTCGGCGGCGTCCCAGCGGCCGTTGGCGTTGACGTCCGTGTACGTCTCCTCCGGACCGGCCCGGTCGAGGATCCCGTCGCCGTCGTAGTCCGCGGTCAGCGGCTCGTCGACGGCCGTGTAGACCCCGTCCCCGTCCAGGTCACTGAACGGCTCATCGACGTCGCGCGTCCCGTTCCCGTTCAGGTCGAGGTACGCCTCGGCGCGCTGACGCCGGGTGTCTCCGTTGACATCCGTGAAGGCGTCGGGGTATCGCGCGGCGTTGGCCCAGTTCGCGTAGTCCTCGACCGTTCCGTCGCCGTTGGCGTCGATGCCACCCGAGATGCACTGGATCGTCAGCGAGGGCGTCGAACCGATGTTGACGGACTGATCGAAGCGGCCGCCGGGGATCATAATGTGGATCGGGATGCCCTCGTCGCGGAACCCATTCCCGTTCCAGTCGTCGTACGCCTCGCCGTCGTCGTAGATGCCGTTCAGGTTGGCGTCGACGAAGGGTTCCTCCTGCGACGTGAGGGCCTCGGCGCCGGCCGTGCCGGACCACGACGTCTTGTAGGCGTACACGCGCCAAGCGATCTCCTGCGACGAGGCCGGAGCGCCGGCGACCCGCACCGAGCGAAGGCGCTCGGGGTGCGTCACGGCGCGCCAACCGGGACGGAGGTCGGGGATCTTCGCAGCGTCGCTGTAGTTGCGGACCGCCGGCATCGGAAGGAGCTCGCCGTGGAGGTTGATCAGGATCGCGTTGTGGTAGCGATCCGGCATCGCGATCATCCGATCCAGGAGGATGCGCCACGTCGGCACCTCGGCGTCTTCCTGGCCCACCGCGACGCGCTGCTCGAAGCGCGCGACCTCATCGGGGCTGCGCATGCAGTGGTTGTGCATGTCCGCGAGCGCGTAGGGCACGGGGTTGCCGCGGTCCCAGGTGTTGTCGGCGTCCAGATCGTCCCACGGTTCGCCCGCGTCGCGCTGACCGTTGCCGTTCGTGTCGGTGTAGGGCTCCATCGGCGCGAGGTCGTTGTAGAAGCTCGGCGTGATCTCCCCGTCGAGGTTCACGCGACCACCGAATCGGTGCGCGACGTAGTAGCGCTGGGCGGCGGAGTCGGCCGGCATCCGCCCCGGATACACGTACGCCCACGGCGTGTTGTCGGTGCTGATGCGCGTCTCGTTCGTGTACGGCGCGTACTCCTCGTTTCGACCGAAGCCCGCCTTGGTGATCCAGTGCGTGCGGAATCGCAGGCCGGGATTGCGGGACTCGAGATCCGAGAGGGTCGCCTCGACGAACGGCTGGATCGCGTCCATGAACACCCACCAGCCGGGCACGTTGTCGAGCGCGAGGAGGTAGACGTCGTAGACCTGGGTGCTCGGGAACGCGTCGCCCAGGGTGCGGATGACGCCGGATACCTCGGCCATCAGTTCACCGGGATCGACGTCTCCGACGCGGCGGCGGAACACGCGCACCGTGCAAATCCGGAGGTCGCGGGTGTTGACGCTCGGGAAACGCCGGACGGAGATTTGGCGCTGCCACGCCCAGACGCCCTCGTTCTCGACGTTCGCCGACGTCGGATGCCCCGGATGCAGGAATGCGCCCGGATCGTTCGGATCGGGCTGGATCGTCAGGTTCGGGCGCCATGCCACGCCGTCGTCGAAGCCGTCGAGGTCCGCCGCGACCTCGCCGTCGCCGCCCTCCACGTACGCGCGGAGTTCGGCGAGGATCGAGAGGGCCTTCTGACGCGCGAAGATGCGGTCCTGCGCCCAGTCGGAACGCTGCGCGCTGCGGGTCACGTGCGCTGCGGCCGCCATCGACGCGATCGCGACGAGACCCGCAGCGATGAGGATCTCGATGAAACTGAAGCCCGACGCGCGGCGGTACATCACGCACCTCCCCCTTCGCCGGAGAGTCGACGCGGAGCGTCTTCCCCCTCGACGCGGTGAATGGCCTTGGCGAAGCGGTACTGGCCCAAGGTCTGCAGCAGGCGGTGGACCACCTCGTCGTCCTGCTGCACCTCCACGTGGTCGCCGCCGAGCCCGCGGAGGTCGGCCTTGCCCGAGACGACGATGGTTCCCGTGAGCAGGGTCGGGGCCCGCACGGTCAGGTTGCCGCCGACCCACAGCACGCCGTTGAAGAAGCTGTTGCTGCCCGTCTCGATCGTGCAGTCGCCGGTGACCACGAGGATCGCGGTTCCGCGCAGCGGACGCTTCTCGTTGAACGTCAGGCTGCCTTCGAACACGGTGAGGCTGGCCGACGGGAGCGGCAACGGGAGCGTCGCGACGTCGTCGGTCACGAAGCCGGCCGCGGCGCGCACCCCCGCGAGATCGGTGCCGAAGACGGACTCGACATCGACGTCGAGCCCGGGGATCCCGGTGTGCGCGGGACTCCCGGTCACCTGGGCGCCCGTGAGCAGCAGCGCCGACCCGGTGCCCGACGCGTACGCGATCCCCGCCCCGGGACCACCGGCGATGCGGGTGCGCGCGCCGATGGTGACTCCGTCGCCGCGCGCCGCGCAGATCGCCGCCGACGCCGGCATGTTGATCGCCATCCGCCGGATCTCGGTCGCGAGACGTGCCTCGGAGATGCGGGCGTTGACGCCCTCGCCGAGCGGGATCGTCGGGTCGATGCGGCGGAACACGGAGCCGCGGCTCTCGATGCGCCAGACGATCCCGTTGCCGGTCTCACCGCGCCGCTCCGTGACGTCGCGGACGCCGAGCGCCTCGTCACGACGACCGTTGCCGTTCGCGTCGTCGAACTCCTCGCCCGCATCGAAGCGACCGTTGCCGTTCTCGTCGGTGAACGACTCCGCCTCGCGGCCGATCAGCACTTCGTAACGCGCCCAGAGTCGCGGAGCGACCTCGTAGGAGCGGATGAGTCCGCGGGTCGGGTCGTCGGTCTCGTTGATCGGCGGGTCGAGCGTGAGGTCGCGGCGAGGCGTGAACGCGGCGACCGGCTGATCGGTCTGCCGGCGGAACCACGCCAGCGTGTCCACGATGCCCGCCTCGGCGACGTCCCGGGCGTGGGCCGGCGAGGCGGACTCGAACTCCGAGAGGCCCTCGAGAGCCTGCTGGCGTCCCATCGACGCCACGATGATCCCGGCGACCGTGACCAGGCAGAGGCTCACCCACACGAGGACCATGCCCCGCTCGTCGCGGAGCCGTCGCGAAGCCTTGCGGGACTGCATGGAACGCCCTCCGGTGCTCCGACCCGTCCGGGCGGACGGCGGACCCGCGGCCCTATCGGCCGCCGAACGAAGGGCGCTTGAGCGGACCTCCCCCACGTCGCTCGGAGGGAGGCGTCCTGATTCGTGGACACGCGGCCCACGACCGGCCTTTTCAGGGCGTCAGCGCGCGGTCGGGATCAGGGTGAACCCGCCGAGGAACGCATCCAGGGCGCGGCGCAGTTCTCCCTCTCGACCGACCGGGGCCGTGGCCTTGATTCGAAAGACCCGGTTCGACCCGACTTTCGCGAAGACGGTCAGCAGCAGCAGGTCGCGGCCGCCGATCCGCGCCCGCGCCTCGAGGCGGGTCGCCTCCTGTCCGAGCAGCGTCAACGGGTGCGTGCTCGTCTCGGCCGCCTGTTCGTTCTCGTAGAACGACTGGGTCCGCGCGACGTCATCGTCGAGCGCACGCTCCCACGGCACCACGTAGACGTCGAACGACGGCGCGTCCGCGTCGATCGCGGCGAACTGCACGATGTGGTTGCGCTGGGCCGGCAGCGCGACCGAGTACCCGTCGGGGTAGCGGCAGGCGAAGCCGTTCTTCTCGTCGCGGAAGGTTCCGGAGCCGGCCGGCTCGGCCGCCGACTCCGCTCCGACGAACGCGACGCTCGTCTCGAGTTGCTTGAGGAGCGGTTCGAAGCGCGCCCACTGCGCCTGCGGGGCCTTCGCGTAGAGCAGCACCTCGCCACGCGGCGCGAGCCAGTAGGTCGCCCGGATCCTCCACGGCACCGGCGGCGGTGGCACGGTCGGATCGGCGCCCGCGGCGGGCTTCGGGCGGACGACGTAGGTGGCATCGACGATCACCTGGCCGATCGGCGCGGTCGGGGTCGGTTCGACGGAGCGCGTGCCGACGACGGTGATCTCCTTCGACGCGGACCACTCGTCGCGAACACGCGTCTGCAGCGCCTGCACGTCGATGGCCGAACGACGACGCGCGCTCAGGACCGCTTCCGCAGGATTCCCCGTCTCGAACCACGTCGCCAGGCGCGTCCACTCGGTGGGCGCCGTTCCCTGGGTCGCGACGCGCCAACCGCTCGGGCCCGTCGCGGAGAGTCCGAGTTGCGGTTCGCGAAACGTCGCGCCCTTCGGCTCGTCGGCACCGGCGGTCACGCACCCGAGCCACCCGCACAGCGCGGTCGCCATGATCGTCGCGCGCGTCGACGATCGACGCCCAGCCACCGGCCCATCCGTCGGGTGGTCCATCGTGCCCTCCCGGAGCGCTCGACTCGTCGCCGCGCCCCCTGTTCGGCGAAGGTACACGCCCGCCGCGGCGAGTGCATCCACGCGCGGAACGCTCGTGCCGCCGGGGGGGTTTCGCTCGTCGACGGCCGCGGGTGCGGCGACACTTCGCGGCGGTGCTTCCCGACCTGACCGTCCTGATCGCACTGCTGGTCGGGCTCGGCACGTTGAGTCCCGCGACGACGCCGCCGCCCCTGGCTCCGTGGGGAACGCTCGTGCTCGTCGCCACCGTCGCGACGTGGACGCGACACGTCGCGCAACGCGGAGTGGAGGCGATCGAGGACGGCGCGGGCGCCGTCGCGCTCGCCTCGACCCGGGGGCTTCGTCTCGGCACGCTCGCGGCATGGCTCGTCTGCCTGAGCGCGTTCGATTGGGGCGTGTGGGCGGCCACCGTGGTTCCACGGGTCGTCTGGATGGCCCCCTACGTCGTGCTGCTGCTGCCGCTCGCCGTGATGTTCGCCTTCACCTGGGTCGCCGAGAACGAGGTCGAGATTGCCTTCGCCCGCACGCGAGGGATCGTCCCCCGCGTCGCCGGACCCCGTCAGGCGGTGCGGGCCGGGCTCCGTCGCAACGCGCTGATCGCCGCGCCCCTCTTCGTGCTGCTCGGCCTCGGCGAGGCGCTCCACGTCGCCGGCGAACTCGGTGTCGAGCCGGCACGCCGGGCGGGCCTCTGGCTCGAACACTTCGAGTTGCTGCAACTCGGCGTCTTCGTGCTCCTGCTCGCGATCGCGCTCCCGGCCCTGCCCGCAATCGCCGGACGGCTGATGCGTGCGAGCCCGTTGCCGCCGGGCTCGCTGCAGACGCGCCTCGTCGAGATCGCGGCGTCGTTGCGGCTCCCCCTCCAGGGCATCTACCTGTGGAACACCCAGGGCCGCATCCTCAACGCGATGGTCGTCGGATTCGGCCGCACCCGACGGATCTTCCTCACCGACCGCCTCGTCGCGTCGATGCCGGAGGAGGAGATCGCCGCGGTCTTCCTCCACGAGGCGGGACACGCGGTCCGACGCCACATTCCCCTGTACATCGTTCTGGTCCTCTCGCTCGCGCTGTGGATCGGCATCGCCCACGGACCGCTCGTCGCGCTCGGGATCCCGCCGTTCCTCATCCTCGTCGGCCAGTTGGCGCTGTTCTGGTTCGTCCTGCTCGGCGTGATCTCACGTCGATTCGAGCGCGAGGCCGATTTCTTCACCGTGGACTTCGGGGAGCGCGTCCCGCGCGAACCGGCGGGCGACGGCGCCGCGGAGGGGGCGGTGTCGGTCCCGGCGATCCACCTGATGCGCGCGTTCGAACGTCTGCATCACGCGACCGGGGGCCAAAGCCCGGCGCATCGCCACGGGACCCTGGAGAGTCGCGCGCAGATGCTCGCGTCGTACGCGGGCGACGACTCGGTGCGGCGTCGCGAGCGCGCTGTCTCCCGCCGACTGCGGGTCGGCATCGCCCTTTTCACCGCGGGCGGCGTCCTGTTCGCGGCGCGCGCGTTTCCGGAGCAGGTCGACGAGGCGCGCGCAGCGATCCTCGCCGCGGAGGGCGATCGGCTGGAGCGCCGTGCGCTCGAGCGTCCGGAGGCCGACATCCACGCCGAGCGCCTGTGGATCAGCGCGCGCGATGCGTGGCGCGGCGCGGCGGAGCGCGATCCGCGAGCCGAACGTGCGGCGGACGCCCGGCTGCACGCTGCCGAGATCTCGCTCGATCATCTCGACGACGTGGTGGAAGCGCGCACGGACATCGACGCACTCCGCATCGACCCCGCGCCGACCACCCCCGGCGCGCTGTGGATCGCCTTCCGAGCCGAGACGCTCTCGGCACGACTCGCCGCCAGGGAAGGCGATCTGGTCGCGGCGGAGCGGGCGATCGAGCGCGCATCGCTCCGCCACGACGCCCTGCGCGGCCCGTTCCGGGGGGACCCGGAGACGATGGAATGGATCGACGAGATCCTCCGCCTCTCGCGCGCCATCGTCGACGCGGCGGCGCCGGACGAAGCGCGTCGCGCGCTCGCCCGACGGCGACTTGCCGATCTGGCCGGGGGGACGAGTCCCGAACCCGCCCGCAAGGAATTGCGGATCGTGGCGCGTCGCGCGCTGGACCGACTGGGACCCGTCGGTCCCTGAGTTCAGCGACGCGTCGGGGCCAGGCCCGACGAGTCGTCGCCTTCGCCGGATCCCCCGTACGTCCGTTCGAGCGAGGCGTGGGACGCACTCGACGCGTCGGGCACGTCGGCGAGTTGCGCGAACTCCCGATAGGCCGACTCGGGCGCCTCGGCGACGCGTTCGTCGAGTTGTGTCTGCTCGGGGCCGGCGAGGTTCGCATGCGGTCCGGCTACGAGGACCGGCACGCCGGTCGCGTCAAGCGCCCGTACGACGTCGTCGGGAGCGACCGACGCCAACGTGCCGACGACGGCCACGGGGTCCGCGCCAGGACGAGGGTCGAACGCGAACGCGACGTGTCCCATGCTGCCGCCGAGTCCCCGCATGCCGTTCCACTCGGACGCTTCGGCGGCGATCCGCAGCGACATCGACAGCGGCAGACCGGTGCCGAATCCGCGATGCGACGGTGGCACCTCCACCTCGGCCGCTCCGATCACGAGGTCGGCATCCGCTCGCCCGCCGCTCCGCCCGCGCTCCGTTCCGGCGAGTCGCGTCACCACGATGCCGCCGAGCATGCCGGGCCAGGTGTCGCAGATCGTCGCGGGGCGACCGTCGGAAGGCACACGCACGATGCGCACGCCGTTCGCGGTGACGCGCCGGGCGTCGGGTCCGTGCCAGGTCACGCGAAGTCCGCGACGGGGCCCGCCGTGGTCGTGGTCGATCGCGCGATGGAAGGCGAACGCGCCCGACATGCGCGGCGCACCGTCGCGCATCCGCACGGCGTCGCGAGCGACTTCCAACTCGAGCAGGTCGAGCGGTTCGAGTCCAGCCGCGTCCGCCATCGCATCGAGTTCCTCGCGCAACGCTTCCGGCAGGTGGAACGCGACCTGATCGACGATCGAACGGAGGTACCGGCGAAACGCCTCGCGATCGCCGGCACCGGTGCCCGCGTCGATCAGTTCCGGCAGCCACTCGTCGCGAAGCGCGCGAATGCGGTCTCGGAAGACGCGGCCGTGGGTCGCGCCCATCACGGTCGCGGTGCCCGCGAGGTTCAGTTGACGGTCCGATTCGCTCCACGGGGAAGCGAACTCGGCGCTCGAACCATCGCTCGGTCCCGACGGCTCGCCGCAACCGAGGAGCGCGAGGAAGAGTGCCATCGCGAGAACTCGCCGAAGCGTTGGCCGACGGGACGCGACGGGGCGATCGACCGGGCGATCGACGCGACGCGCGACGCGCTGAACCATGGCTTCTCCGAGGCCGCAAACCCCCGAATTCCCGTCGGTCCGCGAGCCGCGGAGGGTACCATGCCCCGCTACCCGCCGTCGGGCCGCGATGCCATGCGTTCGCGGCGGTTCGCGGCGCCCCGGAGGCAACTTCGGGACCCCTCCCGGGAGGCTTCGAGAGAGGACGATGTCGACTTCCGAATCCGCCGAATCCGTGGACCCGTCGCCCTCCGGCGGCGGTGGTGGGAGCGAACGGATCCTCGACCTCGACATCGCGGGCGAGTTGAAGCAGTCGTACCTGCGCTACGCCATGAGCGTGATCGTCGATCGCGCGCTCCCCGACGTGCGCGACGGACTCAAGCCGAGTCAGCGCCGCATCCTCGTGGCGATGAACGACCTGAATCTCGGCCCGAGTCGCAAGACGATCAAGTGCGCGAAGGTCGTCGGCGAGACGATGGGCAACTACCACCCGCACGGCGATCAGGCGATCTATCCGACGCTCGTGCGAATGGCGCAGCCGTTCAACATGAGCGAGCTGCTCGTCCAGGGCCAGGGCAACTTCGGTTCGATCGATCGCGATCCGCCTGCGTCGATGCGGTACACGGAGTGCCGCATGACGCACGCCGCGGTCGAGTTGCTGGACGACCTCGACAAGGAAACCGTCGACTTCCGACCGAACTACGACGAGTCCCGCCTCGAGCCGACCGTCCTGCCCGGCCGCTTTCCCAACCTGCTCATCAACGGCGGCGCGGGCATCGCGGTCGCGATGGCGTCGTCCATCCCCCCCCACAACCCCGGCGAGGTGGCCGATGCGATCCTCGCCTACCTCGACGACCCCGCGATCGACGTCCACGGCCTGATGAAGCACCTGCCGGGCCCGGACCTCCCGACCGGCGCGCGCATCTGCGGGCGGGCGGCCATCCTCGACGCCTACACGACCGGCCGCGCCGCGTTGGAGATGCGCGCGGTCTGCGAGATCCACGAACCCGAAGGCGGTCGCCGCGGCGCGCAGATCGTCGTCACGGAGATCCCCTACCAGGTCAACAAGGCGGCGCTCGTCGCCAAGATCGCGGACCTGGCGAAGGGCGACCGCGTCGACGGCATCGTGGACGTCCGCGACGAGTCCGGCAAGGACATCCGCATCGTCGTTGCACTCCGTCGCGACGTCGACCCCGAACTCGTCCTCAATCAGCTCTACAAGCACAGCGCGCTGCGCGAGACGCTCGGCGTGAACATGATCGCGCTGGTGGACGGCCGCCCCGAGCTGTGCAGCCTGGTGCGCCTGATCGAAGCCTACGTCACCCATCGCCGCGAGGTCGTCACGCGGCGCACCCGGTACCTCCTGCGCAAGGCCGAAGAGCGCGACCACATCGTCTCCGGCCTGCTGCGCGCGCTCGACCTGATCGACGAGATCGTCGCGCTGCTGCGCGCCAGCCCCGACCCGCAGACCGCGAAGGCCGGGCTGATCGAACGGTTCGGCTTCTCGATCGCGCAGGCCGACGCGATCTTGCAAATGCGCCTTCAGCGCCTCACCGGCCTCCAGCGCCGCGAACTCGAGGCGGAACACGCCGACCTGCTCGCGCGCATCACCGACTACCGCGACATCCTGGCGCGCGACGAGCGCGTCACGCAGATCCTCCGCGAGGACATGCTCGCGCTGAAGGCCCGATTCCCGGTCTCGCGCCGGACCCGGATCGAGGACTCCAAGGACGATCTCACCTCGATCGATCTGATCGCCCCCGAGAACGTGGTGATCACACTCTCGCACGAGGGCTACATCAAGCGAACCGGACTGGCCGAGTACCGCCGCCAGCGCCGCGGCGGCAAGGGCATCAAGGGCACCGAGTCGAAGGAGGGGGACTTCGTCGAGCACCTGCTCGTCGCGAACACGCACGACACGATGCTCTACTTCACGCACACCGGACGGGTGTTCAAGGATCGCGTGTTCGCGCTGCCGGATCTCGGGCGCTACACGAAGGGCCGTGCCGTCGTCAACCTGCTCGATCTCGGCGCCGAGGAGCGGATTCGTGCGGTGCTGCCGGTCAGCGAGATGGGCGACGCGCGCGCTCTCCTGTTCGCGACGCGCAACGGCCTCGTCAAGCGCACCGCGCTGTCGGAGTTCGCGCACATCCATCGCGGCGGCATCATCGCGATCCAGCTCGTCGAAGGCGACGCGCTTCTCGGCGTCGCGCTCGTCGATGAGAAGGACGAGGTGGTGCTCGTCACCGCGCGCGGCCTGTCGATCCGATTCCCGGTCTCCGACGCACGCGAGATGGGTCGCTCGACCCGCGGTGTGCGAGGCATCCGCCTCCAGGAAGACGACCATGTCGTCGACATGGCGATCGCCCGCGACGAGGTGCGGATCGAGTCGGCCGACGGCGACGTCGCGACCCTGCCGGGATCGCTGCTCACCGTGTTCGAACGCGGCTACGCGAAGCGCACCGCGTTCGCCGAGTACCGCGCCCAGTCACGCGGTGGTCAGGGACTTCGCAACGTGTCGCCCGACGGCCTTGCTCGCAACGGCGAGGTCGTGGCCGCGCGCTCCGTCCTCGACGGCGACGAGGTAATTCTGATCACCCAGGGCGGCAAGTCGATCCGGATGCGCGTCACGAGCGAGCAGTTCCGGCCGATGAGCCGCTCCACGGCGGGCGTCCGGGCGATCGACGTCCCGGACGGCGACCGACTGGTGAGCATGGCCTGGGTCCGCCCGGAAGACGGCGGGGACGAGACGGCGGACGAGGGGACCGACGGCTCGGCCGACGACGCCGGGGAGTGACCCCCAGGACGAACCCGGCGGGGGTGATCCCCGCGACGGAGGAACATCCGACCCGTGCGCCGGCTCGTGGGCCGGCGTTCGCTACCATGGGCGGCGCCTTCCGCCGCCGAGGTCACCCGCCGAGAGGAGCGCGTTCCCGCATGTCCCCTTCCCCTCGTCCTCCCGCCCGAGCGTCCCGCGCCGTCTTGCGACCGCTCTTGGTTCTTGCGTTGGTGTTCGCCACCGGGCACGGCGTCGTCGGCGCCGCCGACGATCTGACCGCCTCCTACCCCGGCGCCAACGTGCGCTGGACCCTGCCCAACTTCGAGTACACGTGGCAGGAACTGTCTTCCATCGACAAGGACGCAGGTTCGTTCGCACGCGCCGTGTCGGACGACAAGAACGTCGTCGCGATCGGCACGTCGAGCCCGACCGGCGGGCTCTCGGTCGACGAGCGGATCGAGGAGATGCGCTCCTCGCTCGCGGCGTTCGCTTCGGCCGGCGTCCGAACGACCGTGCGCCGCCCCACGGTGCTGGCCGGGATCGATGGTCAGGTCGTCATCCTCGCGGGCGAGACCAAACACGACACGTCGATCCAGATTCGCGGGTATGCGATCGAGCGTGACGGCACCTTCTACCACCTGATCCTGTTGATCCAGAACGACGTGCACGAGACGCGCCTGGACGAGTTGAACGCCCTTCGGGACGGGTTCCAGCTGATCAAGGGCGGCGGCACGAAGACCGTCACCGAGACGTTCACCGAGGCCGGCTCCGCGCCGCGATCGGAGCAGCGGGACGACGGTGCGTCGGACCAGGAGCCGTGGCCGGCCGACGGGCCGGTCCGCGAGGGCAACAAACTGACCTTCACCGGCTACAACCTGGAGTGGACCCTTCCTGCGAACGGGCCCTTCTCCTGGCGGTCGCCGATCCGCGACATCAAGAACGCGTTCCAGCGGGACGGCAACAGGACCTCCATCTCCCCGGTCGTCCACGTCATGGCGAGCGTCGAGCGAACCAAGGGTGAGTTCGACCCCGAGGACGCGCCGAAGTCCAACGTCCTTCAGGGCTATCTCGTCCTGTTCGAGCTCGCCGGGCAGCACGATCCGGCCGACTTCGTCCGTTCGCCCGAGTTCGACCGCCTGATCCCGGAGATCTACGGATTCTCCGAGGTCGCCAGCACCGGGTCCCAGATCCGCCCGATCGACCTCGGGAACGGCAAGGCGATCATGGTCACACGCGAGGGCACGCGCGCCGACGGCCGGACCGCATCGGCCGTCTTCATCGAAACGGTGTTGCGCGGCTGGCTCTACCGCTGGATCTTCACGATCGAGGGATACGAGAAGGACCGCACGCGGACGTTCGGACGACCCCTCGCCGAGCTGATGAAGGGCGTGCGGTTCATCGAGGCCACCGACTTCGTCGCCGGGCCGCTGGTTCCGACGGACGGGCTCGCCACGTTCACGGGATCGCGGGGCATCGGACTCGGCGAGGAGACCCAGCTCGCGCTGCCCGGGTTCTCGTGGGCGCCTCGTACGGCCTCCAGCCTCGGCGGCTACACCGAGACCGACGGCTGGACGTTCAAGAAATCCAAGGCATTTGCCCAACTCGCGCTCGCGCAGCCCAAGTCGCAGGGATTGCAGATGGCGATCGAGGGGCGAACGCCGGACGGCCAGGGGTACGTCTACTTCTCGATCTGGGCGGAGGCGGCCGCCCGATTGCAGAACGAGCGAAAGGAGCCCGAGTCGATCATCGACGACCATGCGAAGGCGTGGCTCGCGGGACTCGGCGACACCGCGAAGTGCTCGAAGTCCGGAAAGCCGCCGTACCACCGCCAAGGCGCATTCGAGGGCGAGAAGGGACTGAAGTACGAGTTCACGGCGCGCTTCAAGGACGTTCCGTACGTCGAGGAAGGCTACGTCTTCAAGCACAAGCAGACGACGTACTGGGTGCGCCTCCAGATCGGCGGCAACCCCGCCGACAAGGGCGTGAAGGACCTGGTGAACTCCGTGAAGAAGGGTTTCGCATGGGCTCGTTGAATCGGTCGGGACTCGCCTCGCTGCTCGCCGTCGCCGTCGCGGCGTCGCTCCTCGCGGGAGGCCCTCGCGAGGTCCGCGCCGAACTCTGGTCCGGTGGCGACCAGCACAAGTGCGAACTGAAGGTCCCGGAGAGCCCCGCGCGCTGGAGCCTCCTCCCGGTGGACAGCTCGTGGGCGCAGCACGGCATCGTGACCGCCGCGGAGCGCCGGCTCGACACGTTGCTCGACGGTACGAAGGGCTCCGGTCAGGGCGGCCTCCTGCATCTCGCCATACGGCCCGCGCCCGAAGGAGCGACGCTCGACGGGGTGGCCGCCGACGCGGCGATTCGCACCTTCCTGCTCGCGCGTTTCGTCGGCACCCCCCCCACGGTCGACGTGCGCGAGGAGTCGCTGAACGACGACATTCCCTGCCGCGTGCTCCGCGTCGAGGGCAAAGCGAACAATCTTTCGGGCGAGGAGGGGACGTGCATGGGACGCATGCTCGTCGCGCTCGCCCACAAGCGGGTCTACCTGCTGCGCATGTACGCATGGCCGTCCGCGAAGGACGCCGAGGCGCTCGGTGCCGACCTCGACTTCATGGAGATCGACGCGCTGACGATCCTCGACCCGCAGAACGCGTTGAAGTCGAGCGACGCGACCGAGAAGCCCCCCGAACGCCCTCCGTCCGACGGCGACTCGGCCGGGGCGACGCTCGGCGATGGCGAGGAGAAGCGCTACGAGTTCGAGAAGGAACTGCTGGTCTTGCTCAAGCACCCGCACCTGGCCGAGGTGAGCGACTCCGAGGAGTCGACCCTGGTCAAGTTCGAGGCATCCGATCAGTACGGCGGCTACCAGATCATCCTCTCGGCCATCCCCTACGTCGCCAACGTCGCTCGCGTGAATCTCTCCGAACAGGTCGGCATCAAGCACTATCAGAGCTTTCTCGAGTCGCATCCAATCGGCGACGTCTGGGTGCATCCCTGGCCGAAGAAGCCGACGACGGTCGCCAACGGATCGACCTTCCTGCTCGTTCCGGACCTGATCGAGGCGACGCGCCATGTCGTCTCCGACGAGAAGCGGCGCAAGCCCGACCCGGAGGCGTCGTCCGGCGAGCTCGAGAAGAAGATCAAGATGCTCGACTCACCGAAGTCGAAGAACGTCGGACCCGACTTCAAGGTGCCGGGCCCGGCCTACCGCTCGGTCATCGGCGGCAAGCATCCGAGCGTCGGCGACCAGACCGTCGTCAAGTTCGGTTGGCTCTCGGGCAGCCACGACTTCCTCCTCTACGTGAGCGTCCACGGCGAAGGCTGGATGCGGTACGGCGCCGCGATCCGCGCCACGATCGAGTCCATCCGCATCGTGCCGCAGAAGAAGTGGAAGGACCGCTGGGAGTAGGCCCGGCCGACCGGACGACGTCCGCATCGGACGGCGTCACGCCGGAACGCCCCGACCGCGTGCGCCGGCCCGCCGGCGTCGGCGGCGGACTCGGCGGGCGTTTGCGTGTCGCGCCCGAGGACTTCCGCGTCGAGGAGATCCCGTTGGCCCGCGCCACGGGCGCGGGCCGCTACGCCCTCGTCCAGATCGAGAAGCGCCTCACGAGCACGTTCGACGCGCTGCTCTTCGTCAGCAAGGCGGCGCGCGTCAGCGAGCGGACCATCGGATACGCCGGGCTGAAGGACAGCCGCGCGGTCACGACGCAGTACCTGACGATCCCGAAGGTCTCGCCGGATCGGCTCGCGCGATGCGTCACGCCCCGGTGGCGCGTGCTCTCGGCGGCGCGACACGACGCACCGCTGAAGATCGGCCATCTGCTCGGAAACCGCTTCACGATCCGTATTCGCGACATCCGCACCGATGCCTTCGAGCGCGCTCGACGGTGTCTCGAACGGATCGTCCGCGAAGGGATGCCGAACGCCTACGGCGGACAGCGCTTCGGCACCCGCCTCGACGGCCACCTGGTCGGCCGCTCGCTCGTCCACGGGGACTACGAGGGGATGCTCGCACGCGTGGTCGGCACGCCCTCGCCGCTCGAGCACGACACCGACGTGCGCGCGGCCCGTGCGGCGTTCGACCGGGGCGAGTTCGAGATCGCCGCCGAGCAGATGCCGATCCGGCACCGGCTGGAGAAGCGCGCGCTGTCGCATCGCGCGCGCGGCGGCGACGCCGCGTCGTGGATCGAATCGGTGGAGAAGAGCCGCCGGAGGATCTGGGTCTCCGCCTGGCAGAGCTACCTGTTCAACCGCGTCCTTGACGAGCGGATCGCCGCCGGGACGTGGAATCGGGTGCTGGAGGGCGACATCGCCTGGCTCGGCAAGGACGGCGCCATGGTCACGGCCCGCGCCGATGCCCCGGCTGAACCGGGGCGGTACGTGCCGACCGGCCCGCTTCCCGGGTTCGGCCTGCGGGGACCCCATGGCGAGCCGGGCAGCCTCGAGGCCGCGATCCTCGAGGCCGAGGGCGACGATCCGGCGGTGTGGCGCAATCCCTTCGTGCGCAGTCCGGGCCTGCGTCGCCCGCTCGTCGTGCCGGTCCGCGAGGCGTCGCTGGTACGCGCGGGGCCGCACGACGTGATCGCACGGTTCGTCCTACCGCCGGGCAGCTTTGCGACGGTTCTCCTCGACCTCCTGTCCGCCTGAGTGGTCGTACACGGGGGCTTGGGCCTTGCGGAGGAACGGCTTCGCAGATCGGGGGCGATCAGGCCCGGCGCTCCTGCCGCAGGACCCCTGACGACTCAATCCGCCGAGGGCATCCCTTCCCTTCGCGTTCGCCGCCGGGCGCTCGACGCCCCCGGAGCGGAGCCCGGCCATGACACTTCCGCCAATCCCTGGAGCGGGTGGGTACGCTCCCCGGGTGCGGGTCACGGCAATCCTGAATCAGAAGGGCGGCGTGGGGAAGACCACCACGGCGGTCAACCTCGGCGCCGCGCTCGCGCTCCGCGGGCGACGCGTGCTGCTCATCGACGCGGATCCCCAAGGCAACCTCACCGACCATCTCGGGATCGATGCCGCCGCCGCGAAGGCGACCGTGTACGAGGTGTTGCTCGGGGACGCCACGGTGGACGAGGCGACCGTCGCGACGCCGACGCCGGGGTTGGCCGTCGTCCCGTCCCATCCCGACCTCGCCGCGACCGAGCAGGAACTCGCCGGGGAACTGGGCCGCGAGTTGCGGCTCTCGCGCGCGCTCGCCGCGCTCGGCGACGACCGCTACGACTGGGTGCTGATCGACTGCCCGCCGAGCCTCGGCCTGCTTTCGCTGAACGCCATGGCGGCGGCCGGGCATGTCTTGATCACGGTCCAGACGGAATACTTCGCGATGCGTGGTCTCGGTCAACTGGATCGCATCGTCCAGATGGTCCGCGAGCACGTCAATCCGCGGATCGAGATCCTGGGCATCCTGCCGACGCTCGTGAACCCCGTGACGAAGCTCGCGCGCGAGGTGATCCAGGAGGTGCGTTCGCACTACGGCGATCGGTTGCTCCGCACGCGGATCCGCCAGAACGTGCGTCTCGCCGAGGCCCCCGGCTACCAGGACCACATCTTCGCGTACGAACCGAACTCGGCGGGCGCTGAGGACTACGCGGCGCTCGCCGCCGAACTCGACCCCGAGCCCGCGCCGGAGTGATCGAGCTGACGATCGCCTCGGGAGTCCACCGACTCGACGCGCGGGTGCACCTTCCGGACGGCCCGTCGCGCGGCAGCCTCGTCGTCGCGCACCCCCATCCCCGCCACGGCGGGCACATGGACCATCCGATCGTGGTGACGACCGCGGAGCGCGCCTCGCGGGCGGGCCTGCTGGCGCTGCGCTTCGACTTCCGCGGCGTCCGCGCGAGCGAGGGAAGCGACGGCGACCTCGAAGGCCACTTCGAGGACTGGCGCCGCGCCGCCGACGAAGCGGCGCGCCGGGCGGGCCTCGGCGTCCGCCTCGCGGGCGGGTTCTCCTACGGCGCGCGTGTGCTCGCGTCGCTCCTCGCGTCGGGCGATGCGCGCACGCCGGCCTTCGACGGGTTGCTCCTGCTCGCGCCGGCGACACGCGTGCCGCGAACGTCGCGCGACTTCGGCAATCTGCTGCTCGGTCGTCCGGTCAGCGACGCCGCCTACGATCCGGACGTGGCCCGCTCCCTCGGCGCGCTGCGCCCGCCGACCGTCGTGCTCGTCGGAGAGAACGATGTCGTGTCGCCTCCCGAGGAGTTGCGTGCCGCGCTCCCGCAGCATGCGCAGCTCGACGTCCTGGCGGATCTGAATCACTTCTTCTCGCGTCACCCGGGTGCGGGCACGCTCGATGCGGCGAGCTTCGTTCCGGCGATCGACCGCGCGCTCGCGCGCCTCGCGCCGCGGGTCAACTGACGACGCGCTCGCAGTAGTGGCAGCGCAGGCGGATCGGGGTGCCGGGGAGTCGCACGAACACCGACGGCACGCGCTCGTCATTCGTGATGCAGGTCGGATTGCGGCACGTGAGCACGCCGATGAGACGCTCGGGCACGGTCAGTTCGGTCTTCGACGTCACGTCGCCGCCCTGCACGATGCTGACCGTGACGCTGGTCCCCAGCAGCGACAGGCGATCGAGTTCGCCCTTCGACAGGTAGAGCCCTTCGACCCGGACGATGTCCTTGCGACCGATCCGCTGGCTCGGGACGTTCATCCCGATCGTGACCGCCCCGTCCCGGGGCAGCCCGAGCAGACGCAGTGCCTCGCTGGCGGTCCCGGCGGGCAGGTGGTCGATCACCGTCCCATCGACCAGGCGGAAGTCCTTCGGCCCGCGCATCGTCGCGTGTTCAGACATGAGCGATCGCCTCCGGCGCCCCGCCCAGGATGAGGTGCAAGAGCGCCATCCTCACCGCGACGCCGTTGCGGGTCTGCTGGAAGTAGAGCGCGCCGGGATGGTCATCGACGTCCGGCGACACCTCGTTCACACGAGGCAACGGATGGAGCACCTTCAGGTCGTCGCCGAACGGCTCGAGGGCGGCGCGATCCACGCGGTACGCGTCGCGGACCCGCTCGTACTCCAGAGGATCCGGGAACCGTTCCTTCTGGATCCGCGTGACGTAGAGCACGTCGATCGGCGGCAGTCGTTCGAGCTGCTCCACCTCGCGTCCGAGACGACCGCGGGCGGCAACCTGTTCGCGCAACTGGGAGGGAATGCGCAGGCCGTCCGGAGCCACGAAGGAGAGCTCGACATCGAAGTGGCAGAGCGCGGACGCCAGGCTGTGGACGGTGCGTCCGTAGCGCAGGTCACCGAGGAACGCGATGCGGAGGCCGTCGAGCCGTCCGGTCGCCTCACGCATGGTGAAGAGGTCGAGCAGCGTTTGCGTCGGATGCTGGTTGCTGCCGTCACCGCCGTTGATCACGGGGACGTGCGCGGTCTCGGCGGCGAGCCGCGCGGCGCCCTCCCGCGGGTGGCGCAACACGATCGCGTCGCAGTAGCCTTCGACGACGCGAATCGTGTCGAGCAGGCTCTCGCCCTTCGAGAGCGATGACATGCGCGCGTCGGCGAAGCCGATGGCGGTGCCGCCGAGTCGCAGCATGGCGCTCTCGAAGCTGAGGCGCGTGCGCGTGGACGGTTCGAAGAACAGGAGCCCGAGCACGCGGCCGGCCAGGGTGTGGGGCACCGCGCCCCACCCTCGGCCGACGCCCCCGTCGCACTGCTGCATCGCGCGCGCGACATCGAGGAGCAGCAGGATGTCGTCGCGGGAGACATCCTCGCTGGAAACGACGCTCCGGCCGTGGAAGGCAAGCGAAGCCGCTGCCTGGTCGGCCATGCGTCCGGTCCTCCTCGGGCCCGCGGGGCGCGAGTCTACCGCCCGCGCCGCGTGTCGCGAGCGGTTCACGCGGTGCGCGGGGGGTCGCAACCCGGCGCCGTTCCGGTAGCCTTCCCTCATGAGGCGGCCGGCACCCCTGCTCCTCTTCCTGGCGATCCTCGCCGGCTCCTGCTCGAAGAGCTTCGACGTCGAGCGCCGCGAGTCGCCCGTCCATGTGTGGCTCTCGGTCCCGGGCCTGGCGGCGGCCGGCGGCCACGTGACGGCAGACATCGCGCTCGGCGCCTACGCCGTCGTGCGCGACGTGGTCACCTACCCCCGCGGGGTTCCGACGGTCGAACTGCCGACCGTCTACGTTCGCGACGGCGCGTATCCGGTCGCGGTGCGCCTGCGCGAGGCGGGCGTCGCGGTGCAGCAGGTCGTGGACATCGAGGGGGAGACCTGGGTCTCGATCGTCGTCCGCGGCGGCTCGGTTTCGATCTCCGCAAACGAGTACCAGCCCGAGCCGATCGGGAATTGAAGGGCGGAACCCCTTGGCGCACTCACGGACAGTCTCGCCCGGCGCGGGCACCTACGACTTCGCGGCGGAGGCACGGCGGTTGGCGTTCTCGGACGTCATCGTGGGCCGCCGGCGCCTCAATCGCGCGACGGCGCGGGTCGCGGTCAGCGATCCGGCGGCGATCCTCGGGGACGAGGCGGTGCGAACCCGCTGGCGGGAGGCCCTCCTGCCCACGACGCTTCCGACGGGCGCACCGGTCGTCCACCTCGGTTGGCCCACGCACGGTCCGTTCGTGATGGGCCCCCAGGGCACCTACTTCGACGGGTATCTGGCGGTCGCCCAGAAGCTCATCGATGAACATCATCCGCGATTCCGCGCGATGCTCGATCTCCTCGACGGGCAGGGACTGCTCCTTCGTCGCGAGATCGCGACCGACGACTACGTCGCGGCCACCGAGGCGGAGGGCGTCCGCACGCCGCGCGATCTCGCCGCCGCATGGGGTGCCGCGATGCAGGCGCGCTTCGCGCGCCCGGAGGGCTGGAAGGCGTTTTTCTCGAGCAGCGGCGCGGAGGCCGTCGAGGCGGCACTCAAGACGACGTTCCAGCGCGCGACGAAGCGATTCGTCGCGCGCTTGGGCATCGACATGCTGCGCCGGGTCTCCGCCGAGTTGGGCATCGCCGAGGTGCGGTACTTCGAACGCGATCCGGGCCGTCCCGAGGGCCCCGTGTTCGACGACTACCCGTTCCAGATCGTCGCCTGCGAGGGCGCGTTCCACGGTCGTACGCTCGGCGCGCTCTCCGCGACGTGGAGCAAGCGCGCGCACCGGATCGGCTATCCGCGGGCCTGGCAGGTTCGGCACATCCCGTTCAACGCGCCCGGGGACGCCCTGCGCGAGACGATCGACGCGCGCGATCTCGCCGAGATCCTCGCGACGCCCGGTGAGTTGCGTCGCGTCGTGCGCGAAGAGGGTCGCATCCCGAAGGATCTGTTCGCCGGCTTTCTCGCCGAACCGTTCCAGGGTGAGGGCGGGTACGTTCCGGGGGATCCGGCCTTCTTCGCCAAGGCGCGTGCGGTCTGCACCGAGTTCGACGCGTACCTCATCGTCGACGAGGTGCAGACCGTCGGGCGCACCGGTCGCCTGCTGATGACCGAGCACCTCGGCGTCGTCCCCGACATCGTGGCGACGGCGAAGAGCATGGTGATTGGGATCACCATGGCACCGGGCGACGTGGCCGAGCACTGCCACGACGGATGGCACTCCAACACATGGGGGTCGGGTCGGGTCCTCGACACGAACTTCGCCTGGACGACGCTCGACGTGCTGCTCCATCATCGGGAGCCGGCGTTCGAGGGCCGCGGCTACCTCGAGAACACCGAGTTGAAGGGCGACTACCTCGCGGCGGGACTCGTTCGCCTCGCCGAGCGTCACCCCCGCGTGCTCGCCGGCGAGCGGGGACGCGGACTGATGCGCGCGATCCTCGTCCGCGATCGTTCGCGTGTGATCGACGCCGCATGGCGGCACGGCCTGAAACTGCTCGGCTGCGGTTTCCCGGCCGAGGTCGCCCCGATCCGGCTCCTCCTGCTCGCCGATTCGACCGCGCGAGAGATCGACGAGTTGCTGCGCGTGCTCGACGAGACGTTCGCATCGCTCGCGTGAGGGTCACGCCGGAGCGACGCCCTTCCGGCGGACCCACGTGACCCACCCGAGCGCGATCACGCCGAGCAGCGCCGCCAGCAGGACGAGACGCCACGCCGTCCGCGGCGCCGTCGATGCGAGGTCGAATGAGATCCGTCCGCCCGCCTTCAGACCCGTGAAGTAGACGACCTGCTCCCCGCGGGGCAGGGGTACGTCGATGCCCATCAGGCCGGCACGGGCCTCGCGCCGGGCGGACCTCTGCGGCTCGAGGCCGGAGCGTCGCCCGCCCGAACCGCCGCCCGCCCCCAGGGCGTCGAGGGTGGCGTCGCCATCTCCCGCGTGGACGAGGAACCCCTGCGCCGAGATCACGTCCCCGTTCTGAACCCGGTAGATGGTTCCGACCTCGGCCGCGGCGCGGCCGGCACCGAGTTGCTGGCGACTCTCCTGGCTCTGAGCGAGGTTCGCGTTCAACCAGGCGACCTGCTTTCGCGTCGCCGCCACATCGTCGTCCGAGTCGCGCTCGGCCTGTTCGGACTGACCACGTGCCCTTTCGAGCGATGTGCCGAGTCGCACCTTCAGCGCGCCGATCTCCGGGTCGAGCCCGGGTGGCGCCACACCCCCCGCGACGGCCGACTCCTCGTCCGCGAAATTGAACAGCCACGTCGCGTCCGGTTGCGCGCCGCCGGACCCCACCCCCTGCTTCACGTCGACGATCCGGGCGGCGTTCCCCGCGAAGTGGTGCTGGGCGGTCGCGGTCTGGACCGAGGAACGAGCGGCGCGGAGGTCGCGCTCCAAGGCCGTCTGCTGCCGACGCCATGCACCGTCGAGGCGCGCGAGCGCCTCGTTGATCGCCGCGGCGCGTGCCCCCGCGTCGCGATACGCGCGCTGCCGCGCCTGCCCCAACAGCGTGGCGCCGTTCGCGAGGGCCTGTTCGCGCTGGGCGAGGGTGCCCGACTCGGCCACGGCGAGCAATCGCTGGACCTCGTCGGCCTCGGCTTCCGCCCACGTCGCGTGCACGGCAGCCTCGGTCGCTCGCTCCATGCGCGTGTCGAACGTGACCTCGTACCCGTCGGGCAGGCCGAGACGAACCGCCGTTCGCTCGATCTCGACTCCGTCCACCGACGGCAGCACGAACTCGCCCCGCCCGCCGGCGACGAGATCCGGCGCGACGCGCACGCCGTAGAGGATCGTCACCGGATAGCCCTCTCCGCCGAGCGGAACCTTCGGCACCGGGAGGAGCAGCGCGCCGTCGGGCGCAGCGAGTGGCTTCACCGCCTGCCCCGCACTCGACGCACCGAACAGTCGCGCGGCGGCCGGCAGTCGCACCAAGAGGAACTGCCGCGCGCGGTTGAACACCCGGTAGGTGACGCGTACCCGCGCTTCGCCGTCGCGGCCGACGACCGCGTCGGCTTCGGCCGCGAGAACCACCGCCTCGGCCTGGGCTCCGATCCGGTGACGCATCGTTGCGACGGACAGCGCGAACGGCGCGCGAGCGACCCAGGACTTCAGCACCGCCTCGCGGGGAACGCCGACCGGCACGAACGGGACGTCGCGCCACGAGGCCTCGTCGGCGCGTCCCGCGACGATCGTTGGCGTGACCTGTCCGTCGGTCCACGTGCGCGTCAAGAGGAACCAGCGCACCGCCCCCATGCCCTCGGGACGCACGGCGTGGATGGGGCGGTCGGCCTCCCAACGGCACGAGAAGACCAGTTCGAGGATGCCGGAACGAGCGGATTGGAAGGCGACTTCGTAGAGGGTGCCCGAGAGGTCGCGTCCATCGGGCCCGGCCCTTGACACCGCGCTGCGGCGCACCTCGCGCAGGTCGGTCGCGCGCACGTCCTCCGTGACACGCGCGCCGCCGTCGGGGACGAACACCTGCACGACGTCCACCGCGCCCCGCAGCACCTCGACGAGCACGAGTTGCTCCAAGCGATGCTCTCGCTCGCCCGGCGCGACCAGCGTGACGACGGTCGCCTCCATGCCGGGTTCGGGGCGGCGCAGCACGAACGGCAAGGAGGACGCGAGGGCGCGCTCCCGAACGAACGCGTGGGTGGCGCGCGCCCCCGCGACCGGCGCGTTCTCCTGCTCCTGCGGCAGGATCTCCGCGGCCTTGAGCCCCGGCAGGCTCCCGACGACGACCTCGACATCGGGCCGTGCGTACAGGACGCAACGCCCGACCTCCTCGCGTGCATCGGGAACGACGAGCCGCGGTACCGCCGCGCCCTCGTCCGCGCTCGCGCGCGCCCTCTCGAGTACGAGCCGGAGCGCGATCGCACCGGCGCGCACGTCGTCGAGTCGGACGAACAGACGCCGATCCAAGCCCTCGCCCGCAAGCCACCACGAACGGACGAATTGCCCCGAGACCGATCGCACCTCGTCCGCGCCCGGCACACCGAACGCAAACTCGCCGACCGGCGCGCCGCTGACATGGAGGGTCGCGTCGATCCACGTGCGCACCGCATCGTGCCCGGCGACGACACGTGTCGTCTCACGCAGGTCGATGCGGCGATCGGCGGCGCGCAGCCGCACCGCGAGGCGCGTCTCCGGACGGCCGAAGCGCCACGCGCGCACGACGACGCCGCCGCGGTCGAGGCCGCACGCGCGCGGGTCGCGCGGCAGTCCGATGCGGACCAGGCCGTCCTCGGCGAGGATCTCGGCGCGCCGATGGGCCGGCACGTTGACGACGACCTCGCCGGACTCCGCGGTCACGTCGAGCATCCGCGGCGAGGGCAGGTCCTCGTCCCGTTCCTCGGTCGTCGCGGGCCGGACGATCCGCACGGTCGCCTCGATCCGGCCGCTCTGCGGAACACGCCAATGCAACCTCAACGCGGGTCCGACACCGGCGCGTTCGATCGTCTCCCAACGCGAGACGGCGTCTCCGGACGCCTCGAGCACGTTCGTCCCGTTCGGCAAACTGAGATCCGCAAACGGGATTCGGCCGGTCAGGACGTCCAGAACGAGCGCGACATCGGTCTCGGTGCCACCGTCGCGCAGGCTGTGCACGATGCGCGTCGTGGCGCGAACGCGGACATCGTCGGGCAACGCGGCCGGACCCGGCGGAACGAGGCGGACGTCGATCGTTCCCGTCGCGCCGAGGCCGATTCGATCGACTCGCCCCCCGGGACCGTCCGCGAGCCGTTCGACACGTAGCGGACCGGCCGCGACCACGTCCCCTGCAAACGAACCGGAGACGAGGTCGAGCTTCGCGCTCGGAAACGCCCACCCGGTGAACCGGACGCGCCGCACACCGTCCGGTGCGACCACGAGCGGCACGCGCACGTCGAGTTCGAGCGCGTGTTCACCGGGCGTGTCCACCGTGATGACGGCGACGCCCCCGACGAGCGTGATCGACGTGGGTACGCCATCGAGGTACGCGGCAACGAGGGAGACGCCGCCGAGCGGCAAGCCGAGGGACGAAGGCACGCCTCCGTCCTTCACCAACCCGATCGACAGACGCCCCTCGACGGCGTCGGCCTCGACGACGAGATGCCAGGCGACGGAGGTCGTCGCAAGACGCTCGCCTCGGCCGGAGTCAGCCGGCGCCCGGTCGAGTCCGGCGAGCAGAGCCAGATGCGACCAGGTCTCCAGAGGCAGGAACACCCGATCCGGGTCGCGTGGCGGGTCGGGCGACTCCGGGTCGTACGGGACGTAGATACGACGTGGCTCGAGCTGATGTTCGCCTTCGGCGCGGGCGCTCGGCGCCAACGCGATGAGCGCGACGAGGAGAAGCAGGGCCGACGTCGCCGTCGCGGACGCCGCTGTCACGCGCGGCGCGGTGACGCGACGCATGACCAGCCCGTAGAGGGCGCGTCCCAACGCCACGGCGACGAGGACCGTCGCCGCGTCGATCCCCGCGACGCTCCATGCCGCCCCCCGCGATCCAAGGGCGAGTCGAATCGCGATCGCGGCGGCAACGAGGCCAAGCACGGTCGCGATGCGGCGGCGGCGGGATCCCCACGCGGCGATCGCGGCGATCGCGAGCAGGATGCCGAACGCGATCCGTGCCCGCGTCTGCGCATCGCCGACGCGCTCGAACGTCACGACGATCGAGCCCCCTTGTCCGGCGCGACGACCGACGATCTGGGTCGGACCGAGCGCCACCGGCACGTCGAGCGAGAGCAAGCCTCGACGGCGCTTACCGAACTCGAGGCCCGAAGCGGCGTCGCGGATCCGCCCGCCCTCGCCGGGATCGAGCGCTTCGTTGGCGTCATCCTTCTTGGAACGCTCCGGGGCGGGAGGCGCCGGCGGCGGCTCGGACGGAGGACTCGGCTCGGCGGCTCGGGCGGCCTTGTCAAGGCCGTCCAACAGGGGGCCGGAGGCAGGCTCGTCGGTCGGCCCGATCGTCCGTCCCTTGTCCTTCTCCCGGGTCACCTCGCCGCCGCCCGCGGGAGACGAAATGTCCGGTGCGCCCGTCTCGGGTTTGGTCTCGTCATGGTGCAGCAGCGAGCCCAGGCTCGCGATCCACGGCTTCGGTGTCGGCGCGGGTCGGGCGAACGCGCCGAAGTCTCCCTCCATGCCGAGGACGCGGAGATCGTCGTCGAAGGCCACGACATGCGTCGTCGCAAGCACCTCGAGCCCGGGGAAGTGCGGCGACCGAACCTCGACGGACCCCTCGAGAGGTCCGTCGAGGCGCGTCTCGTAGGTCAGAGCGAGAACGACCTTGGACACCCCCGCCCCCGTGAGGGGAATCAGCACGGTGCCGTCGCGCGCCCGCAACGGCTTGACCGCCTCGAGTCGATCCGGCGCCGTGCCGACGAGCGCGCCGATCAGATGGCTTCCCGGCGGCAGCGCGACGGCGACCTGCTGGCGCCCCGCGTTCTCGATCCACAACGTCGCGCGCGTCCGCAGGACGCCCTCGCGTGCGACCGCCGTGTGAAGCGAGGCCACGGTCCCGATCGCGTCGAGCACCGCCGCCCCGCCGTGCCGGCGCACGCCGAGTCCGAGGCCGTCGCGACGGCCGGCGAGGTGGAGTACATCCAGGGTCGCCAACGGATCGGCTGGCGCCTCGGTCGGCAGATCAGTGACCTCGACGGTCCGAGCATCGGCGAGACCGGAGAGATCGACACGGGCCTCGAGTCCGTCGGCGCGACGCACGACGACGTAGCGCTCGACGCGGTCGAGCGGAACGTCGGGAAGCAGGGGGACGTCGGCCGAGAGCGTCCATCCCTCCTCGTCGAAGTCGCGATGCCAGCCGACGACGAGGCTGTGTCGGCCGACGACCCACTCCCCGAACGAGACGACGTAGCGAACGTAGCCGGGGGCGAGGTCGGTGGCCGCGGCGTCCTTGGCATGGCCGCGCACCGACGTGCCGTCGAAGCGCACCTCGTCTCCCGCCCAGGCCGGAACGTCCACGCGCACCTGACGCACACCCGCGCGTCGCACGTCATGGACCACGACGGCGGTGACGTGCAGGCGGCGCGGTCCCGGCGAAAGCGTCGTGACGACCTCGGCCTGCACCACCGGAATGCGTCGCTCGATCTCGATCGCTACGGAGGGCGCCGGTCCGTCGATCCGGTAGCCGAAGATGAGGCCTTCGGCGCGGACGCCGCGCGTCGTGAGTTCCTCGGCGCCGACGGCGACGAGATCTCGACGGCCCCGCTCCCGAACCTCGAACGCCGCGTCGGCGCCGATGGCGACGAAG
>CAZPGF010000001.1:0-22437 GCA_964586025.1 uncultured Planctomycetales bacterium | reverse complement strand
CCGGTCCGCCCCCGCCGACGGCACCTCGAACGGCAACTCGACCGCGGTGCCTTCGGGCAGCCAGTCCGCGCGGTCGTGCTCGAGCAACGCGGTCAACAGCACCTCGCCGCCTTCCACGATCCCGACGGAGAGGGAGATGTCGATCGTCCCGTCGGGGCGCACGTCGCGCTCGAATCCGTCCTCGCGTCCGTCGATCGTGAGGCGACGCAGTTCGAATCCGTTCGGGATCCGCGGACGCAGTCGGTGGACGACCCCTTCCACGACGCGGTAGGTCGTCGTCACAAGGAGGCTGCGACCGGTCTCGGTCAGGTTCAGGTAGTGGGTGCCGACCGCCTCGAGCCGGGTCGCGACCGGGCGCAGCGTCACGCCGATCCGTCCGGCGGCGCTGTCGAGATCGAAGCGCAGGGAGGGATCGTTCTTCGCCGCCGCGATCCGCCGACCGTCCGCGACGACGATGTCGTTCGCCCGGATGTCGGGTCCGAGCGCCAGGCCGACCGTCGCCCGCTCTCGAAGCGCGCCCGCGACGTGCAAGGTCGGGAGATCGCGCGTGCCGTCTTTGGGAAACGGCGCCTCGCCGAGAAGCGTCGCCGTGATCCGTCCCGCGCGCGGTCGATCGAGGTCCAGCACGAGCCTCGTGCGGTCCTCGCTGCGCGTGGAACGCACGACGCCGTCCCCGCCGACCTGGTGCAGCGCGAAATCCGCCGGCACGTCCAGGTCGATCCGGGCGGTCGGCGAACGGAAGACGTCGACGGCGATCGACGCGCGGACGTCGTCGCGACCTTCGCCGAGCCGATGCGCGATCGTGACGTGCGCGTCCAGGATGGGTGGTCCCTCGGCGACGTCGGCCGACGCCGCAAAGCTGACGGCGAGTCGGCCGTCGCCAGCGGGCCGGACGCGCCACGTCGTCGGAGGGCCCGGCGGGGTCCGCACCCGCCGCGGCGGACCGAACCCTTCGATCGATCCGACGACTCCCGGTGGAAGCACGACGTCGAGGGCCATCGCGGCGGCGGGCGGCACGTGCAGTTCGACCCGGCTCGACCCGCCGTCGCGTCGGATCGCGGCGGTCGCGATGAGCTCGACCCGATGGGTTCCCGGGCCGTCGAAGGCGATCTGCGGCGTCACGCCGATCCGCACGAGGCGCGTCCTGTCGCCACGAATCGATTCGATCGCCGCCCCCTTCCAGGGGAACTCGAGAGCGGTGATCGACGGGTCGGCCAGGATCGCGGTCCACGATCCCTCGAGTCGGGCGTGATCGGCCGTCGCCAGATCCAACGTCGCGACGGCATCGACCCACCCGCCGGCGTGGGTCGGAACGTCCGGACCCGCCCGGCGTGCGGCGAGGAGCAGTCGGCGAAACGCCTCGTGATCGAGGACGACGCCGCGGCGTTGCGTCTCCAACAGGAGATCGAGTTGATCGTCGGGCACGAAGACCCGCTCGATCGGCCCCACCGGATCGATCTCGTCCGAGCGCTCGTCGGCAAGACCGCTCGGTGCCGCGACGACCGACAGCGCGATCAGCGCGGCGCCCGCGGCGGCCGCGCGGTGCGACGCACCGACGAACGCGCCGACGAGGAGGAAGAGTCCTGCCAGCACGACGCCGACGAACACGCTCGTCAAGAGCGAGGCGGCTCCGGGCGCGGCCGGGACGATCGCGAAGAACGACGCCAGCATCAGTGCGACGACCCACCACGCGGCGGATCGCCCCGTGCGACGCAGCGCGCGACCGACGACCCACGTCGCGATGAGCGCAAGGAGCGCGAGAGCGATCTTGGCGAATGCCAGCGTGGTCGGCGCGACGCGCGAGATCCGCACGTCGCCCATCCCGACACGCCCCTGGAACGCGTGGCGCACGTTCGACTTCGGCGTCGCGAACGGACTCTCGAGCCCGGCCACGAGGTGCGCCCACGGCGTGGGCTTACCGGTGGGACGCCTCACCACGCTCTCGCCGAGTCGGGCGAGGGTGCGCGCAGCCCACGACTCCTCGCCCGCGACGGCCTCGACGGAGCCGCCGAACGAGGTGATCGGATCGGCGTCGGGCAGGTAGACGTGCCACGTCAGGAGGTCCGCGTCGGCGTCGAGTGGCTCCGGCGACCGCACGCGCACGGAGCGAACGACGCCGTCGTCGCGCTCGATGTCGTGCTCGAACACGAGCGCGATCTCGAACGCTTCGTCCTTGCGCAGGCCGGTCAGGAGCGGTACGAGGATCACGTCCTCCGCGCCGGGATCGACCCGCGGCGACTCGGACTGACCGCCGACGCGCACGGCCCGTACGGTCGCGCGGCCCGGCAGCCGGAGCCGCAGGTACTGGCGATCGTTGTTGCGCACGATCAGCCACGCTTCGGTGATCGCGCGACCTTCGTCCGGGACGACGGTTTCCAGGTGCTGGTGGGTCACGACGATCTCGGCGACCGGTTCGTAGTCGTGACGCGTCACGGCAAGCGTGAATCGATGTTCCGCTGCGTACGAACGCAGGGCGAGGAAGGCATCGTCCCCGCGCATCGACGCGGGCAGTTCGCGCACGTCGATCTCCTCGCCGCCGTCAGCGCGTTCGACCGCGACTTCGAGCAGGGGGTCGCGGCGGATCGCGATGTGATGGACGACGTTCGGCAACGGCTTGCGATCGGCGTCGAGCGGTACGAACCGAGGCAACTCCGCACGGCGGGACGCCCCGCTCACGAGCGGAGCCTCCGGCGCGTCGTCGAGCTGTAGCGGCACGACGACCGCGCCGAGCCGCGGGGCGACGAGTTTCACGGTCCACGTGCCGCGTTCGGCAGTCCAGTCGTCGGGCGCGTCGGGGGGCTTGGGTTCCGACTCCGGTCCGAGCAGGCTCATTCCGCTCTGTTCGAGATGGACGCGCGAAGCGAGCGCGATCGGACCGCTGAAGCGGAACGTGTCCACGGCACGGAACGCCACGTCGTAGCGCAGCGTGACGCTCGGCGCGGTGCGGTCCGGGTCGATCCGGGCGATCGTCTCAACCGCGCATGTCACGGTCGGCGCCTTGCGCGAGAGCTCGATCGACAGGCCGATCGGCGCGTCGCGGTGCTCGAAGCGATGGACGACGGGCAACCGCGCGCGCTCGCCCTCGAACACCGCGGGTTCGAGCACGCCGGCGACGCCCTCGTCGAGGATCGTGAGCCCCGGCTTCTCGACGACGCGGCGATCGAGCGCGGCCTCGGCGTGAACGACGACGTGTCCTCGGGCGTGATCGATTCCCGATGGCAGCAGAAGCGGAACGATCGCGAGCGACGTCTCACCGGTGCGCTCCGGCACGTCGTGCACCGCTCGCGCGCGCAGGAACAGTTCGGCCTTGCCGAGCAGGCGGTCGCGGAACGCGATCGCGAGGCGACGAGGGCCCGCGTCGTCGCGGACCCGCCAGTCTTCGATCGCGACGCCGTTCGAGGCGGTGACCGAGACCTCGACGCCGTCCGGAATCGGCACGTCGATGCCGAAGAGCCCGGCCCGCTCGACGTCGAGCGCGATGCGGGTGAGCACGTCAAGGCCGTCGGCGAGCAACGCGACGCGATGCCCGACGGTCGCGACGACCCGCGGTTCGAGCGCCGTGATCGCCAGACTCGGCGCCGGAGGCCGCGCCGAGAAGCGGTACGCGCGCGTGCGGCCGGGACGGGCCTCCTCGCGCAGCGACTCGGGAAGGTCCTTCACGTCGATCGCCACGAGTCCCTCGGTGGTGGTGGGTTCGACACGGACCCCGTCGACGGCCTCGATCCGCAGGAAGCCGCGTTCGCGCTCGACGCCTTCGGCGCCGACCCACGGCGCGACGATGTCCACAGGAGGCACGGCGGACGCGCTCTCGAGTCCCACCGCGATCGCGACGGGATCCCGCGTCGGCTCCCGTAGATCGATGTCGAGCGCGGTGCCGTCGTCGGAGCGGGTCCACGAACGTACCGTCTCGCCTTGGACGAACAGCACGACCGCCGACGGCGGCACGACGAGGCGCACCTGCGAGACGGGTGCGCGATGGACCGAGAAGCGCAACCGCGCGAGGCTTCGCACGACCCCGCGATCCACCGTGACGAGCGTCTCGCTCTCCACGAACACGATCGGCGCCTCGGCAGGCCCCTCCTCGGGGCGACGACGCCAACCGAGTTCGATCCGTTCGACCGGGCCGAGCCACGCGATCAGGTGGGTGCGTCCGTCCGGACCGCGACGGGACGACGTCGGGACGAGCGGCTTCAGCGTCACTTCCGCGTCGCGACCGGTGACCGACAGATCGAAGCGCGCGAGCGGAACGCGGGGCAGCGAGAACTGAATCGCGTGCGCATCCCCCGTCGCAGGTGCGACGCCCCGCAGCACGAGTTCGAGACGGTGCGCGCCGCGTGACGACACGACGAGGTCGAGCTCGTCGCCTCTCGAAACGATCAGCGCCGGAGTGCCGTCGAGCGTCGCACTCTCGACGCCGAGGCCGTTGATCCCGAGCGGGATCCGCTGCCATCCGGCGACGAGGGCTTCGAGTTCGATCGACCCCTCGATGCGAAGGTTCTCGCCGTCGGCCGCCCCGCGCCACGACGCGGCGCGCATCGCGTAGGGGAGCGGCGGCTTGGTGCGATCGGGCACCGTCGGGTAGGCGCGCTCCCAGAGAGTCTGGAACTGGTCGAACGGCAGGAAGACGCCGTCGCCCTCCTTCTCGAACAGGCGTCGCAACTCCCGGTACGGGATGTAGAGCTTGTGGACTTCGGGGCGCGGCGGCGCATCCGCGTCGGCCGGTCCGGACGGGGCCTCATCGAGAGGGGCCGGGGGATCGTCCTCCGCCCGGGCGAACCCGAGGGCCGATCCGAAGACGAGTGCGACAAGGACCACGTACGAAAACGCGCCGAACCGGCGGCCGCGAAGGGGGCGAGACATCGGGATCCTCCCGGGCGGCGCGCTCCAGGGGGAGGTGCACCGACGAGAGGAAGGTACGGATCCGCGCGCGGTTCGGTTGCAAAACGCGCGCAAACGTCGGGAGTCAGACGCCGTGCTGCGCGAGCAGCCGCTTGTTCTCCTCCATCCACGCCTTCAATTCCGCCGGCGTGGTCAGCGCGACCCCGGTCACCTGCTCGACCGCCTTCCGCATCGAGTCCCACGCGCCCGGGCGAGCCTTCTTCTTCCGCCCGGCCATCGAGCGCATCACCTTCGCCCGGGCCGCCTTCGCGTCGGTGTTGCCCTCCGCGCCGGTGTCCACCGTGGCGCTCGCCCCGGACCAGGACGCCCCGTCCGGGTAGTAGGTGAACCACTCGAGGATCTTCGGCAGCCCGCGGTACTCCTTCGTTTCACCGACGAACTCGAACATGGCGACGGCGACATCGTCGTGCATGTGGTCGATCATCGGCTCGAGATCGTCCCACGCGTCGTTCTTGTGACGACGCGGTGCGTACGGGTGCAACGTGCGCAGACCGTGGAGGCACGCGACGAGCACCTTCGCCTCCTCCTCGTTGCGTGCGATCGCCGCGGGCCCCTTCGGATCCTCGGCGCCGCCGTACCGGGCGAACTCCTTGACCGCGACCTCGAGCGCCCGACGGGCCGCCTTCGCATCGGAGGCCTGGTTGCCGAGGCCCTCCGCGGCAAGCGCCTTCAGCTCCAGGTTCGTCTCGCGCATCAAGAGTCGTTCGAGGCGCTTGCGCACGGTCGGATGGCGATGGGCGCCGAGCCAACGCAGGATCGTCACCTGCTTGTCGAGCGCGCCCGAGTCGTACTCGGCTTCGAAGCGAGCCATCGCCTGCTTGACGACGTCGTCGGTGTGCGACGCGGCGACGAGCGGCTCGTCGCGAGCGACGGCGGGCGACGAGGTGACGACGGCGAGAACGAGCGTGACGGCGACAACGCACGTCGGACGGCGGCGGGTCATCGGGATCACCTCCGCCGCCGAGGATACCGTCGGAGGCCGTTCAGCGTGCGAGTGCGGCGCGTTCCCGCGGGGGTCGCGTCATCTGGTCCCACGCGCGCCGCCACCACCGGCGCGGGCGCGGCGCCTCCTCGCCCGCGGGGCGCAACGCGTCGAGCAGCGCGGCCACGATCGCATCCGGCCCCTTGCCGTCGGCGTCCGCCGCGTAGTTCAGAACGAGGCGATGGCGCAGGACGGCGGGCGCCAGCGCCCGGACGTCGGTCACGGCGGCCGTCTCGCGCCCGCGCAGCGCCGCGCGAATCCGGGCGGCGACGACGAGCGCCTGCGCCGCGCGCGGACCCGCGCCCCACGCGACGTACTCCCGGACGATCTCCGGGGCGGAAGTCCCTTGCGGCCGCGTCGCCTGGACGAGTTCCACGGCGTGACGCCGGACCGCGTCGGGCACGGGGCGCGCGGCCAGCGCGTCGGCGAGTCGGCGGTACCCCTTGCGATCGAGCACCGCGGGCACGGCGTCCGGCTCCGGCGAGGTCAGGAGGCGGGCGATCCGCATCTCGTCGTCGAAGGCCGGATAGTCGAGATGGATCTTGAACAGGAATCGATCGAGTTGGCCGACCGGCAGCGGGTAGGTGCCCTGCTGCTCGATGGGATTCTGCGTGGCGAGGACCACGAACGGATCGTCGAGGCGGCGCGTGACGCCGAGGCTCGTGACCTGCCGCTCCTCCATCGCCTCCATCAGCGCGGCCTGCGTCTTCGGCGGGGCGCGGTTGATCTCGTCGGCGAGGACGATGTTCGCGAACACCGGACCGGGCGCGAAGCGGAACTCGCGCTCGCCGGTGTCCACGTCGTGGACGAGGTACTCGCTGCCGGTCACGTCGGACGGCATCAGGTCGGGGGTGAACTGGATCCGCGAGAACGCGAGGTCGAGCAACTCGGCCATGCTCGACAGCAGGAGCGTCTTGGCGAGTCCCGGAACCCCCTCGAGCAGTGCGTGGCCGCGCGCGAGCACGGTGATCAGCACCTGTTCGACGACATCGTCGAGTCCGACGATCCGTCGCGCGAGCCCCGCCGCCAGCGCACGGCCGGTCGAGGCGATCTCCGCCGCGTCGAGACGAGGGACTTCGTGCGCGGCGGTCGAGGGGCTCACGGCGCGGGATTGTAGCCGCGTCGCGGAGGAGCGCCCGCCAGCGCGACCTCGACCGCATCGACGAGGCGGCGCGGATCGAGTTCGTCGAGGCAGGCGTGGTGGCCGAGTGGGCATCGGCGCTCGTGGCAGCCGAGGCAGCCGAGGTCCTCGCGTCGGACGACGAGGCCGCGGCTGCGCCCGCTGAAGCGGGGATCGGTGGGGCCGAGGAACACCACGGTCGGCACGCCGAGGGCCTCGGCGAGATGCCTCGGACCGGCGTCGGCGCCGAGGTAGGCGGCGCTTCGCGCGAGCAGGCCCTTCAGTTCGCCGACGTCGGCGGGGTGCGCGCCGAGACGAAGGCACGGCGCGCCGATGGCGCCGGCCACCTCGTGGGCCAGGGACTCCTCGCCCGGCCCGGCGCCGACGATCGGCACGAGACCGCGCCCTGCGCGCAGGGCGCGAACGGCGTCGGCGAGGCGCGCGGGCGGCATCCGCTTGCTCTCCCCGAAGGCCGCGCCGGGCTGCACGAACAGGAACGCCTCGTCGGCTCCGAATCCGGCCGCCGCGACGCGGCGCAATGCCCGCTCGACGTCGAACGGCTCCGCGACGACACGCGGGCGTTCCGGTTCGACGTCGGGCACGCCCAAGGGACGCACGAGATCGAGGTAGAGATCCTCCATCGGCCGCGGCGCGAGGCGGCCCGAGACGAGAGGGACCTCCACGCGATCGGTCAGGAGTCGCCGCCGAGGAAAGGTCAGGGCGGTGCCGATGCGGCGTGGAATCCCCGCCATGCGTGCGGCGAGGGCGCTCGACGTGCTGTTGCGCAGGAGCAGGGCGGCATCGGCGCGAAGACCCGCCAATCGTCGCGCCGCGTCGCGCACGCCGCGCCAGCCTGTGGACGGTGGCCCGGCGAGCGGCATCGTCTCGTCGCGGTCGGGAAGCCCCGCGAGGGCTTGGTGCGCGGCGCGCCGTCCTGCCCAGACGATTGACGTGTCGGGAAGCGTGCGACGCAGCGCGCGGAGCGCCGGCGTCGCGAGCACCGCATCGCCGAGCGGGTTCGGCACGAGCACGACGAGCCGCCGCGGAGCGCCGCGCTCGATCACGCGAGCAGCGCGTCCCACTCGTCCGACACCCGTTCGGACCACGCCTCGACCGACCAGTTCGCGCGGACGTCGTCGAACCCGGCCTCCCCCATCGCCCGGCAGCGGTCCGGGTCGTCGAGCAGGGCAACCATCCCTTCGAGGAAGCCCTCGCGATCGTGGGCGAGCCAGCCGGTCTCGCCGTGACGAACCTGCTCGGCCTGCACGCCGACCGCACTGGCGACACAGGGCCGTCCGACGCCGAGCGTCTGCAGCAGCCGCAGGCCGCACTTGCCGCGGGCCCACGGATCGTCCGACAGCGGCGCGAGACCGAAGCGAACACCGGCGAGCGCTCCCTCCCAGGTCTCCTTCGTCCAACGCACCGGCTCGATCGCGACGCCGGGCGGGAACGCCGGCTCGGCATCGGCGATGACGCGCAGGCGATAGGCGCGGCCCGACGCGGCGAGCGCTCCTAGGACCGCCGCGCGCTCCTCGAGATAGCCGATCGTCGCGCGGCTGCCGATCCAGCCGATCGCGGGAAGGCCTCGGTCCGGCAGCACCGGATGAGGGCGCTCGCCGAGGGGCACCGTGGTCGGCAACACGGTCGCCTCGACGCCGCGCCGCTCGGCGAGCGTCCGCAGCCACGCATTCCCGCACGTCACGCGATCGGCGGCGGCGAGAATCGCCGCGAAACGTCGCCCCCGAGTCCACGACGGCGTCGCCCCGCGACGGCTGTCGCGATAGGGCAACGCATCGTCGAAGTCGAATCCGAGTCGCCTCGCTCGCGCACGCACGCGGCCGACGTCCCGCACCGTTAATTGCCGATACGCCACGCCCCCACCTGCCGCGCCTCCGCGCCGACGGCGCGCCGCACGCCTCGCGCGACGTCCCTTCACCCAGGGCACGATGTCGAACGCGATCCCCCGCCGCGCGGCCGCGCGCTCGTACGCTCGAAAGCGATGTCGGACGACCGGACCGTCCGGATCCGACGTCAACACCGCCAACGTTCGCGCCGCGCCCATGCCCGCAGACTACCGCGGTCGTCCCGGCCGCCATCCGGCCGTCGGGGCCGGGGTCCTCGCGGCCTTTCGGCGAAGGTTCGTCGGCCGGAGGTCAGCGCGTGACGGCGGCGCGGCAGACGGCGAGGACCTGGTCGAGGCGGGTGGACTCCCGCGAGCGGAGCGCGACGTACCGGGCGTCCTCGCGCGTGAACTCGCGCAGCGCCGGGTCGTGCAGGGTCCCGTAGGCGACCGCGAGCGCGTCCGGGTCGCCGGGGCCTTCGAGGACGATGCCGCCGCGCTGCCCCATCACCTCGCGCACGCCGTTCGCCGGCGTGGTGATGACCGGCAGCGACATCGCGAGCGCTTCCAACGCGACGAGGCTCATCGGGTCGTACCACGTGGGATGGGTGAGCCAGTCGGCCGTGGCCATCCATGCGCGCGGGTCGTCGAGAACGCCGACCTCGTGGATGCGACGCGCCACGCCGAGTTCGCGAGCGAGGCGGCGGAGCATGCGTGGGATCGGCGCGCCCGCCGCGACGAGGTGGACGGGCGGATCGAGGTCTCGGGCCGGCGATCGCGCCAGCGCCTCGATCGCCGTTCGCAACCCCTTCAGCCATGGATCGTGCGCGACGAACAGCGCGACGACGGCGCCAGTCAACCCGTGCGACTGCCGCAACGCCGCGCCCGCATCGATGAACGCCTCGCGACGGAAGCGCTCCGCATCGACGCCGTTCGGCACCGTGACGATGCGCTGCGCGGCGTTGGGATAGACCGCGCGGATGCGCCGCGCCTGCGCATCGGAGACCGCGATCACGCGCGGGCCTTCCGCGCCGCCGAGCGCCTCTCGCTCGACCTCGACGAACCACCGATGGCGTCGATCACCGAACCGACGGGCCAAGCGGTGCCATGCACCGGCGCCGCGCGCGCGATCCTTCGCCGCGCGCGCATCCCCGACGAGGCCGCCGTGGAGGATCAGCACGTCGCAGCGTGCCGTGTGGCGAACCGCCAGGACGACGTCGCATCCCGCGTCGCGCAGGGCCGCCTCGCCGCGCGCGGCGAATCGCGCGTCGCGCCCGGGACGCGGTCCGCGCGCCCGGATGCGGATCGTCCGACAACCGGGCGGTGCGACGCCGTCGAGCGTCGCGAGCACCGCATCGCCGTCCACCTCGACCGCGCGAGCGAGCAGCGCCGCCGTGTGCGCCTCGGCGCCGCCCCGTCGCGCGCCGAGGCGGTCGAGAAGCACGCCGAGCCTCATGCCCACTCCCGCGGTCGCGCCGCCTCGCCGACCGGCGTCCGCGGCACGTGACGAAGGATCCGACGCGCCTTGCGTGCGATGCGGCGCACGAGGGGCCGAGCGTGACGCCCGCCGAGCGCCGAGCGATGGGCGAGGTAGACGCGGAGGAAACGCAACCGCGCCGTTCGCGCGACGCCGAGACGCGTCGCGGACGAGTCGAGGGCCGCGAGATCCTTGATCACGCGCCGTCCGAAGGGTCGGCGCCCGCGATCGCCCACGCGTTCCGCATCGATCAGGGCGATGCGAACCTCCGACGCGAGCGGGTCCGTCACGACATGATCGAGGTAGAGCGAGCCGTGAACGATCCCGGCCTCGTGCATCGCGGCGACCTCGACGGCCAGCCGATCGAGGATCGCGCGTCCCGTCGCGGCCGTCGGCTCCAGACGGCCGGACGCGACGAGATCGGCGATCGGCGCGGCGGGCTCGACGCCCTCGACGGCGGCGACGGAACCGACCTCGGGCGCGAAACCGCTGGCGACCAGGACGGCGGAGGGAACGCCGCACCGCCCGAGCGACCTCAACCCGCGTGCCTCCGGGCTCGAGGACTCGCGCTGATGCCGCTTCACGTAGAGCCGCGTCCCACCGACGTGGAGGAGGTGGTTGCTGCGATCGCGAAGGGTGCGCACGGTCCTCGACGCATCGAGCAACGTGCGCGCGTCGCCGATCCCCGCCGCGGCGAGCCGCGCCGCCCACGCCGGATCGACGTCCCACCTCGGCGTCGCGGAGCGTCTCATGCGCGCCCCGGAACCGGCGGCGCGCGAAATGTCGAGCGATCCTCGAGGCGCTTGCGCAGCCGCGCGATCGAAGGCAACCAATCCTGCGCGCGCGCGAGCGATCCGCCGAGCCACGCGCGCAGCACGCGCAGCCGCTCGCGCTCCGTGGCGAGACCGCGCACCGACAGGTCGAGCGCCACGAGTCCGCGCATCGCGGCACCGCGGTCGAGCCGCTTGCCGCCGCGCCGCAGCCGCTGGACGTCGAGGAACGCGATCGAGTCGACGCCGCGGCCGGGTTCGCCCACCAGGACCAGATGCCAGGCCATCAGGTCCGGATGCAGGAATCGCGCCGTGTGCAGCGCGCGAATCGCCCGTCCCACGTCATCGGCCCGCAGGCGCCTCGCGTCGACCGACGGCGAATCGTGAAGCCACGCGAGCAGCGACGGCCCCTCGGCAGCGGCCGTCACCAGCAGGCCGACGCGCTCGCCTTCGAGCTTCCCCTCGAGCGCGAGCCACGGCTCCGGCGCGACGAACCCGGCGGCGCGCAGCGCAAGCAGGTGGTGGAACTCCGCGACCGGGCTGCGCCGTCCCTCGAGGGGACGGGTGACCTTCGCGTAGACGGTCGTCGCGTCGATCTCGAGGCGCCGAACGAAGCGTCGCTCGTTCCCTTCGACGAAGTCGCCGGGCTTCCCGACCGCGAACGGCCAGAGGTCCAGCCAGCGGCCCGCGCGCAGCGCTTCGCGGCGACGACGCTGCACGACGCCCTCGACGCCCGACCCGACGAACCGCTCCGCGCGATCGACGGGCGGCGGCGCGGCGCGTCCGATGCGCGCGAGCAGATCGCGACTGCCGTGTTCCTTCGCGTCGCCGACGAAGGCGACGCAGATGCCGAGTCGTTCGTCGGTGGCGCGCTCGGGAAGGGACGCGAGGTCGTAGTCTCGTCCCTTCGCGTGGACGTCGGGGCGCAGGCGCTCGAGCAGGCGGTCCACGGTCCGGTCGGAGAACACGATCACGTGGTCCACGGCGCGGAGCGCGCGCAGGAGTTCGGCGCGTTCGATCGCCGGCACGACCGGACGTCCCGCACCCTTTCGCGCCCGCACGGAGTCGTCGTCGTTGATCGCGACGACGAGCACGTCGCCGAGCGAGCGGGCGGCCTCCAGCATGCGCACGTGTCCGACGTGCAACAGATCGAACGCGCCGTTCGTGAACACGATCCGCCGTCCCTCCCGGCGATGCGCGTCGAGAGCGGCGGCGAGCGCCGACTCGTCATGGAGAAGGGTCATCGACCGCCTCGCGAAAGCGGTGCGCCGGGCGCCGGCGGCAGGGGCCGTCCCTCGGCGTCGAACAGCATCAGCACGGCCTCGCGCAGATCGCGCGCGACGAAGTCGGGGTCGTGCACGCCGCCCGTCGGGAGCGGCCATTTGTCCCGGCCCGCGGCGAGCAGGATGCAGCGCGTTCCGGCGCGGCGTCCGGCGACGACGTCCCGTTGGCCGTCGCCGATCGACCACGACGCCGCGAGGTCGATGCCCAGGTCGGCCGCGGCCCGATGCCACATCCCGGGATTCGGCTTGCGGTCGTCGTGATCCCGCGCGTACGCCGCCACCGAGCCCTCGGGGTGGAACGGGCAGTGGTAGGACGCCGCGAGGCGGACGCCCTCCGCGGCGAGCAGCTCGTCGAGGCGCGCGCGGACGCGCCGGTAGTCCTCCTCGGTGTAGCGACCGCGCGCGATGCCGCTCTGGTTCGTGACGACGACCAGCGAGAAGCCCGCCTCGTCGAGCGCGCGCAGAGCGTCGGCCGCCCCGGGGAGGAGTTCCACGCGTGACGGGTCGCCGAGGTATCCGGGATCTTGGATCACGGTTCCGTCCCGATCGAGGAACACGGCACGGTGGGATGCGGGTCGCACGAGTCGGATCAGCGGGTCGCGAGCTTCGTCGCCTCGTCCACGCAGCGACCGGCTTTCCATCCCATCGCCGCGTCGAGGTCGGGCAACGAACCATTCTCGAACAGCGCGGTGAGAACCTTGGCGAAGCGCTTCGCGCCCTTCTCCCCGTCGGTGCGAATCAACGCGAGCGCGATCGCCGTCGCCTGGGCGCGCACGACATCGACGTCCTTGAGCGCCTGGGAGCGGCCGCGGTAGTCCACGGTCACCGCCTCCCGCGGGACGTCTCGCACCGCCGCCGCGTCCATCGTGGCGAAGCGCTCCCAAGGGATCCAGCGGTCCGCCCGCCGCAGGGACCCGGCGATTGCGAGGTGCAGCGAGGCGCGCAGGTCGAGCGACGGCTTGGTGCCGGGACCGACCGGGGCGAGCCCTTCGAACGCGCCCCCGATCCCGGCGAGCAGCCACGAGCCTGGACCGCGCGGCAGGTCACGACCGCCGCCGAAGCGTCGGCGCACCAGGACCTGGCCGATCACGCTGGCGACGTGCGCCCGCCCCGGAAGCGCCGCGAGATCGCGCGGGACGTGCGACACCAGCGTGCGAGCGCCGTCCGACGTCGTGTACGCATTCGACTGGAGCAGCGCATCGCGCTCGCTGGCATCGACGAATTCGGGGGCGATCGACTCGTAGGACGGCGCCTTCTGGAACACGAGCAGTTCGTGCCGCGGGGCGCCGGCCGCACCCGCCTTCGGCCGTCGCGCCCCCCACCGCTCGAGCATGGTGTCCGTCTCGGCGACGGCGCCGAGCAGTTCCAGCGCCTCGTTGGTCGGAAGGTCGGTGAGGAGGCGGATGTCGCCGATGTCGGCGACGCGCGCACCGGTCCAGCGCGCCGCGACGCGCAGGAATTCCTCTTCCCACGGCGGCGGCCAGCTCACGCGTCCATCGTGGGCACCGAGATGCTCTTCGATGTCGTCCTTCAGCACGTCGAGGAACGTTCCGCGCCACGTCGCACCGGTGGACTCGAGCGCGGCGCGCAGGGTCGAGTGCTGCTCGTGGTAGGTGTGCGCGCGGATGAAGATCGGGTAGTACTCCTCGGGAGCCATGCCCGACGCTTCGAGCTGTTCCCCGAAGCGGAACCAGGCCGTCCCGAGTTCCTCGAGGGCGCTCTCGCGTGCGGACGAGAACTTCTTGTCCGGCGGCTTCGACGCGGCGATGCGCTCCGGCGACAGCCCGTCGACCACGGCGTGGGCCTCGGCGTGGTCGGGCACGACCTCCAGGATGCGCCGCGCGAGCCACCACGCCTGGAGGTGGAAACCGCTCTCGTTCGCGCGCTCGATCAGTTTGCCGAGGGCCTTCGCTTCGAGTGCGGCGACCTCGTGGAAACGCGGGTCGGACTCGTAGACGGGCCCGGCGCTCGCGACGGCGGCGAGGCACGAGAGGAGCAGCGGAACGACGAGAGTGACCGGACGGAGCGAAACGCGCATCGCGGCAGTCTACGGAGGGCCCGGCCGCGCCACCGACGGTGCGTGACGGATGCGATCGACCAGCCCGCTCGTGCTGCGGCCCTCGAGCAGATCGACGAGGACGACGCGCCCGCCGCGCGCCTCCACGAGGTCGCGACCGACGACGCCCTTGTCCTTCCAGTCCATGCCCTTGACGAGGACGTCCGGCTCCAGGGCGGCGATCAAGGCGGCGGGGGTGTCCTCGTCGAACGCGACGACGTGATCGATCGCGGCGAGACCGGCGAGGACCTCCATGCGATCGCCGAGCGTGTTCACCGGACGCTCGGCGCCCTTCAGGCGGCGCACCGACGCATCGTCGTTGACGCCGACGACGAGCACGTCGCCCTCGGCCTTGGCGGAGGCCAGGTACCGGACGTGCCCCGCGTGCAGCAGGTCGAAGCATCCGTTGGTGAACACGATGCGTCGGCCGGTTTCGCTCATCCGCGCGCGCAGCGCGGGCAGCGCCGTGCGATCGAGCCACTTGCCGCGCGCGTCGGCGGCGGTCGCCGCCAGCCGCGCGGCGATCTCCTCGCGCGTGATCGGAACGACGCCGACGCGCTCGACCTCGAGCCCGGCCGCGACGTTGGCGAGTTCGGCCGCTTCGCGTGGCGTGGCACCGCTGCCGACCGCGACGCCGAACGCGGCGAGCACGACGTCGCCGGCGCCGGTGACGTCGAACACCTCGCGAGGTGTCGTCGGCACGTGAACCGCATCACCCTCGGGCGGAGCGAGGACCATGCCGTCGCGATCGAGCGTCACGAGCGCGACATCGAGCTGGAGACGGCGTGCGAGCGTGCGGCCCGCGACGCGGGCATCGTCGACGGATGCGACCGGAAGGCCTGTGCAACCGGCGGTTTCCGCGCGATTCGGTGTCAGGACGCTGGCGCGACGGTACCCCTCGAAGTCGGTGCCCTTGTGCGGATCGACGATCACGGCGACCCCCCGCGCGCGCGCTTCGCGCACGGCGACGTCGAGGATGCGCGGGGTCAGGAGGCCCTTGCCGTAGTCGTTGACGAGGACGGCGTCGGCCTCGGTGAGCGACGCGCGAAGCGCCGCGATCAGCGCGTCCTCGACGGATGAATCGAGCGGGCGACGCGACTCCTCATCGACCCGCAGCATCTGCTGTGCGGCGGTGTTGTGGTTGCGAGCGAGCAGCCGCGTCTTGACGCTGGTCGGACGCGACGGGTCCACCGCGCCGGCCCAGGCGAGTTCGGCGTCTCCCATCGCGGCGCGGACACGATCGCCGGCGTCGTCGGCGCCGATCACTCCGACGAGGTGGACGCTCGCCCCGAGGACGCGCGCGGCGCGTGCCGTGAACCCGGCGCCGCCCAGCATCTCCCGCCGCGCGGACACGTCGAGGACCTGGATCGGCGCCTCGGGACTGATCCGGTCGACGCGGCCCTCGACGTACCGATCGAGCAGCACGTCGCCGACGACCACGAGGCGCGGCGCGCCGAGCGAGCGCAGCACGTCGGACGGTCGGCGCGGCGCGCGATCGGACGACACGGACGATGCGGACTCCCCGCGCGGACTCGTCATGCGCGCGATCCTACGGGCGAGCGCAACGAGTCGGCCGGTCGCGCTCGATCACTCCGCGAGGTAGTCGTCGTTGCGGAGGATGCGCGCGACGACCGGGGCCACGCCGCCGACGGGGGTCGGCAGCACGCGCTTCGGCGGCGAGCGGGTCTCGGTCGACTCGGCTTCGGCCGCGGCGGGTTCCGCCTCCTTCGACTCCTTCGCTGCCTTCGCCGTCGGCAGCGGCGGCGGCGGCTCGGCCTCCAGGAACACGGCGGCGTGCTCGACGCTGTCCTGCAGTTGGGCGCGTGCCTCGACCTCGGCCAAGCGGCGCGCGAGTTCCTCGAGGTCGCCCTCGGGGCCCGGCGCGGCGGGGGTCTCGACGGGGACGGCTTCGACGACCTCGGCGGGGGCGGGCTCCTCGGCCGCGCTCGATTCCGGCTCGGCGGCCGGAGCGACCGCGGGCCAGACCGCGCCGACGGGCGGCGTCGGCTCGGGGTCCGGACGCGGCTTCCCCTTCGCCCTGGGGCGAGGCTGGGACGGGGGCGCGGCCGGAGCAGCCTCGGCTCCCTCCGCGGGCTGTCCCTTCCCGCGCCGGCGCGGGCGACGCGGGGCCGCGGCGACGGTGTCCGCGGCGTCGCCGCGCAACTGCTGCACCGTCAACCCGCGCAGGTCGAGACCGAACATCGAGTCGCGCTTCGGGCCCGACCAGTGCGTCGGCGACCGCTTCCGGCGGCGCTTGATCGTCTGCCCGAGCAGGACGAACAGCCCGATCGCCGCGAGCCCGATTGCCGCCGGGACGATCGCCGGATAGCGCTCGAGGAGCGGTACGTCGGGGGCGTCACGGCCGATCCGCGTGCTCGCGATCAGGTCCTGCCAGAGGGCCCTCACCGCCGTCTCCTGGTTCGCGGCCGCATCGATCGCGAGCAGCAGGCCGTGTCGCCCGCGGCGACCGAGCGCGACGCGGACCCTCCGCTGGCTGCCGTCGGCACGGGCGTAGCTCGCGCTGCCGAGAGCCCAGGTCACGTCGGCCCGGCGCACCTCGACGGGGTCCGGCGCGAAACTCAGCCCTCTCTTCCCGAGCCCGCCGGCCCAGGCCCCGGCCACGGAGTCGAGTTCGATGCCCGAAAGCGCCACGTCCCCGTGGTCGTCCTTGGCGGGCGCCGCGGCGGCGAAGACCACCACCAGGTCGGGTTGCTGGGCGGTTCCGCGCGCGAAGCCGCGTCCGAAGGGCGCGTTCTGGGCCGTCGGATCGGCCGCCTGATAGAAGGCGGTCGCCAGCGCCCGCACCGCCGTGATCGCGTCTGCCGGGGCCTGTCGGAAGCCGGCCGGGATGGTGTAGACGCTGTCGCCCTCGACGGCGCGTTCGTCGGCCCGGGCGGCTGAAGCGAGCGAGACCGCGACCGCCAGCAAGGCCGCCGCGACCAGGGGGAGTCGGCAGGGACGGGGGGAAGGCACCGTTCACTCTCTCCGGGTTTGGGCTCCGGCGCCGACCGCACGGATCCGCCGCCACCCCCCGTGGCGGCACTGGCGCCGCTTCCCTTTCGGCGGGAGAACGACGCCAGTTGAGCGCCGACGCCCTACAGTGGCGACGTGCACGACTCCCCCGACGAGGATCGCCTGCCGGACTACCGGCGACCGACGATGGATTGGGAGAGGGACGCGACCCCCGGCCTGGGGAGGGGCCTGTCCTTTCCGACCCTCGGCGTCGAGTTGGCCGCCTCGGTCGGCCTGTTCACCCTGGCCGGGTGGTGGCTAGACCGGCGCCTCGGCACGGGCCCGTGGTTGCTCGTCACCCTCGCGATGCTGGCGGTGGCCGGGTCGCTGATCCGCATCATCCGCCGGGCGTCGCGAGCGAGCGACCCGGACGCCTAGTCGGTGCGGACGCTGCGAGCCCTCAGCCTGGTCACGCTCTCCGCCGCGCTCGCGTTCGGCCTCGTCGCGTGGCCGGCGCGCGCGTTCTTCGGGGCGGCGGGCCCCGGCGCGGCGGCCCTCGGCGTCGGGATCGCGTGGGTCGGCGCGGTCCTCGGCCTCGTGCCGCTGCTCGGCATGGCGCGCGGAGCGGACGCCGACGAACGGCGGGGGATCGCGTTCCTCGCGGCGTCGGGCGTCCGACTCTTCGTGACGCTCGGCGGTGCGCTCGCGGTGCTGCTCGGGTCGGACGTGCCGACCGCGCCGTTCGCCACGGGGATCACGGCGGGCTACTTCGCGTTGCTCGCCACGGAAGTGTTCGTCGTCCTGCGCGAGTCCGGGCAGAATCCCGGCCCCTTGGAAGCGGGCGACGCAGGCGCGGAGGGCGCCGTCGACGCGAACCCGGATCGAGGACCACCGACGCGATGACCACCGCTTCCGCCGTGCTCGCCTCCGGAGATCCCCTGTCCCACGTCCTTCCGCACAAGATCGCGGAGTTCTCGGGCTACACGATCACGAACCACCTCGTGATGCTCGTCGCGTCGGCCGTGCTGCTGATGATCGTCGTGCCGATCGCCGCGCGCAAGTCCGGTTTGGTTCCCTCGGGACTGCGCAACCTCTTCGAGGCGGTGATGCAGTACCTCCGCGAGGAGGTCGCCCGCCCCGCCCTCGGTCACGCGACCGACCGCTACATGCCCCTGCTCTGGACGTGGTTCTTCCTGATCCTGACGGCCAACCTGCTCGGCATGCTCCCCCTCGGTGCCATGGCGGGACTGGCAGGGCAGGACGCGCACTTCCTGCACTGGGTCGGCGGGACCGCCACCGGCAACCTCGCGGTGACGGCGGGCTTGGCGCTGACGGCGTTCGTCGCAATCCACGTGAGCGGCATGCGCGAACAGGGCGTCGGCCACTATTGGGGCAACTTCTTCTTCAGTCACGCCCCGGTCGCGCTCGCACCCCTGATGGTCCCGCTGGAGATCATCGGTGCGCTCGTGAAGCCGTTCGCGCTCGCCGTGCGGCTCTTCGCGAACATGACGGCCGGACACCTGGTTCTTGCCGTGATCGGTGGCTTCGCCGTCATGGGCATCACTGCGGGCGGAGCGCTGCTCGGCGTGTCGGTCGCCGCGATCCTCGGATCGGTCGCGATCTCGCTGCTCGAACTGTTCGTGGCGTTCCTGCAAGCCTACATCTTCACGTTCCTCACCACGTTGTTCATCGCCGCGGCGATCCACACGGAGCACTAGCTCCCCGGATTCCGCGCGGCGATCGATTCCGTCCGACGCAACCACCCCGAGGGCCCGACGAGGCGCCCGAGATTCGAAGGAACCCGACACCATGGAGATTCTGTCCTTCCTCAACGTGCTGGCCGCCGAGAGCCTGAACCTGTCCGTGATCGGCGCCGCGATCGGCGCGGGCATCGTGACGCTCGGCGCCGCGAAGGGCATCGGCGCGATCGCGGCGAAGGCCGTCGAGTCGATGGCCCGCCAGCCGGAAGCGGCCGGCAAGATCCAGACGGCGATGATCATCTCGGCCGCGCTGATCGAGGGCTTCACGTTCTTCGCGCTGATCGTCTGCTTGATCAAGGGCGGAATCTAGGCGCCGCTTCGGACGGATCGACGGCGGCCCCTCCCTCCGGGAGTGGGCCGCCCGCACCGTCGTCGTGGCCCGTCTCGTTCGTCCCGGAGGCCCCCATGCGCCTGGATCGCCGATTCCTCCTACTCCTCTGCGCGGCCGTCGTCGGCGCCGTTTCGACCGCTCCGGTCTTCGCGGCGGACGCGGGCGGTGCGGAGCACAAGCCCGGCCTGCTCGACGTGGACCTCTGGACCGCGGTCACGACGATCGTCGTCTTCGCGGTGCTGGTGCTCGTCCTCGGCAAGTTCGCGTGGCGTCCGATCCTGGACGGCATGAAGGCCCGCGAGGCGCGCATCGCGAGCGCGCTCGACCAGGCGGACGAAGCCAACCGCAAGGCACGCGAACTGATCGCCGAGTACGAGAGCCGGCTCGACCACGCGCGCGAAGAGGCCGCGGCGATCGCCGACGAGGCGCGCAAGGACGCGCTCGCGATCAAGGCGCAGATCGAAGCCGACGGGCAGCGCGTCGCCAAGGAGACGGTCGCGCGTGCGCGCGTCGAGATCGACCAACTCACGGCGACCGCGTGGGACCGTCTCGTCCGCGACGCGGCGGCCATCGCGAGCGACGCCGCGGGCCGCATCATCGGGCGGGAACTCTCGCCCGAAGCCCACGCCGGGCTCGTCTCCGACGTCGTCGGGGCGTACGCGACCGAGCGTGAGGGCAAGGCCTGATGGCGACGCCCCAGACCGGAGCGACCGTCTACGCTCGCGCCCTCGAGGAGGCGATCCTCGCGGCGGGCGGCCTCGAGGCCCTGCGCGTCGCGGAGTCGTCCGTCCTCGCCCTGGCCGAGGCGTGGCGCTCGGATCGGGCGTTCCGCGCGTACTTCCTGGCCTCGAACGTACCCGCCGCCGCGAAGCGTGCGACGCTCGACCGCCTCGCGGCGGGCGGCGACGGAACGCCGGCGCTGCCGCGCCTCGTCGCCGACTTCCTGCGCCTCCTGCTGAAGCGGGGACGCCTCGCCCTGCTCGGCGAGATCGGCGAGGCGTTCGAGGCATTGCTCGACGCACGCCTCGGTCGCGTCCCGGTGACGCTGACCACGGCGGTGCCCATCGACGAGGTGTCGCTCCGTTCGTGGACGGATCGCATTCGCCGCGCGGTCGGCGGCGAACCCCATGTCCGGCACGAGGTCCGACCCGAAATTCTCGCCGGCGCGATCCTGCGCGTCGGCGACGAGGTCGCCGACGGCAGCGCCCGTCGGCGCCTGGCCGAACTCCGCACCCGCATCATCGAGAAGGGACGCCAGCATGCGCTTCAAGCCTGAGGAGATCACCTCGGTCATTCGCAAGGAGCTCGAGGAATTCGGCTCCCGCGTGGACGTCGCCGAAGTCGGCACCGTCCTCGAGGTCGGTGACGGCATCGCGCGGATCTACGGGCTCGAGAAGGCCGCCGCCGGCGAGATGCTCGAGTTCGAGAACGGCGTGCGCGCGCAGGTCTTCAACCTGGAAGAGGGCTCGATCGGCGCGGTCGTGCTCGGGGAGGGCCGCGACCTCCGCGAGGGCATGACGGTGCGCCGCACCGGCCAGTTGCTCGACGTGCCGGTCGGCGCCGCGGTGATCGGCCGCGTCGTGGACGCCCTCGGCAACCCGCTCGACGGCAAGGGACCGATCAAGACGTCCACGCGCCGTCCGGTCGAGATGATCGCGCCGGGCATCGCGTTCCGCCAACCGGTCAAGGAGCCGCTCCAGACCGGACTGAAGGCCATCGACGCGATGACGCCGATCGGCCGCGGCCAGCGCCAGCTGATCATCGGCGACCGCAAGACCGGCAAGACGGCGATCGCGGTCGACACGATCATCAACCAGCGCGGACAGAACGTGTACTGCTTCTACGTCGCGATCGGCCAGAAGGACTCGACGGTCGCCGCGGTCGTCGCGGATCTCGAGCGGTCCGGCGCGCTCGACTACACGACCGTCGTCGTCGCCGGCGCGTCGGATCCGGCGCCGATGCAGTACATCGCGCCGTACACCGGTTGCGCGATGGCCGAGCACCTGATGTACGAGGAGAAGAAGCACACCCTCGTCATCTACGACGATCTGTCGAAGCAGGCCGTCGCGTACCGTGAGCTGTCGCTGCTGCTGCGCCGGCCGCCGGGTCGCGAGGCCTACCCGGGCGACGTGTTCTACCTCCACAGCCGTCTGCTCGAACGCGCCGTCAAGCTCTCGAACGACATGGGTGGCGGCTCCCTGACCGCGCTGCCGATCATCGAGACGCAGGAAGGCGAGGTGTCCGCCTACATCCCGACCAACGTGATCTCGATCACCGACGGTCAGATCTACCTGCAGCCGGACCTCTTCCGCGCCAACGTGCGCCCCGCGATCGACGTCGGCATCTCGGTGTCGCGCGTCGGCGGTTCCGCGCAGGTCAAGGCCATGAAGCACAAGCAGGTCGCCGGCGGCCTGCGACTGGACCTCGCCGCGTTCCGAGAGCTGGAAGCCTTCGCCCAGCTCGGCACCGACCTCGACCCGGCGACGCAGGCCCGACTCGATCGCGGCCGCCGCATGGTGGAGATCCTGAAGCAGCCGCAGTTCCGACCGCTGCACGTCGTCGATCAGGTCGCCATCATCTTCGCCGCGGCGAACGGCCACCTCGACGAGGTCGAACTCGCCGACGTCCGACGCTACGAAGAGGGCCTGCTCGCCTACCTGAAGGACAGCCACGGCCCGTTCCGCGACCGCATGGTCGCGAACCCGACCCTCGACGACGAGAACACCGAGGAACTCGACCGCATCTGCGCCGAGTTCTCCCGTGCGTTCGTCGCCGGCACGACCCCGGACCCCCGGTAGGCCCGCGAGAGAACCCGAGGTGCCATGGCCAAACCGCGCGCCATCCTCAAGCGACGCAAAGCCGTCTCGAACATCGCAAAGATCACCCGCACGATGCTGTTGATCGCCACGGCGCAGTTCAAGCGCGCGATGGCTCGTGCGGTCGCGCCACGTCCGTACCCGGACCGTG